>NZ_JAUTAG010000001.1:0-303060 GCF_030818255.1 Microbacterium sp. SORGH_AS_0969 | reverse complement strand
TCATGCCCTTGCGGACGGCGGCACGGATGCCATTGACGTTGATCGAGACGATGCGTACGGAACGAGCCACCCCACGAGCCTAATGGGGGCCTCCGACATCGGCCCGGTCAGTCGGGGAGGAGCGACGTGCGGCGGGGAGCCGGAACGGCGGCCTGCGCCTGAGCGAGATTCCTCCGGGCCGCGGCGACCCGTCGGCGTGCGCGCCAGCGCCACGGCCAGCGGGCGGTCGCGGCCGCTCGCTCGGCCTCGCGCACCCCCACCTGCGCGGCGATGACGAGAGCCGCCTGCTCCATCGCGAGCCTGTCCTCTGGCGAACGCAGGGGCACGTCACGGTCGCCCGCCGCGACGGCGATCCAGGCGGCCGACACGAGGATGACGATTCCGATGAGGCGGAACCACAGAAGGAAACCGATGAGGGCGGCGAACGTTCCGAGGAGGGGGTTCGTCGGGGTGTACACGAGGAGGAATCCCGCACCGATCTGCAGGACGACCATTCCGCCGGCGCCCACGAGTGCGCCCGGCCAGGCCCGCCGCCAGCTCAGGCTCGTCCCGGTCAGGAAGCGGAAGAGCGCGGCGAGCGCCACGGTGTTCACCCCGAACGCCACCAGGGCCGAGATGGCCCGCGCACCGATCGTCCACCCGGGTGTCTCGCGATCCCACCCGAGGATGCCGAACACGAGGTCGACGGCGCCGGTGGTGATGGAACCGAGGAGGGCGCCGACCAGCAGCGCGAGCCCGAACAGCAGGGATGCGACGAAGTCTCGGGCCTTCAACAGCGCGTAGTTGCGCATGTCGAAGGGGAGGCCGAACGTGTCGCGCACGGCGCGGCGCGTGAAGGTCACGAAACCGATCGCCGTCCAGATGACGACGATCGCGGCGACCGCTCCGGTGATACCGAGCAGCTTGCCGCTCTCTTGGGCGACCGCTTCGACCTTGTCGGGCTGGACGAGACCGTTCTTACTGATCAGGCCCGGGATATAGCTGTTGATGATGCCGATGAGCCCGTCGATGGCGGCCTTGCTTCCGCCGAGCCAGATCCCGACCGCGGCGAAAGACAGGTAGAGCGCCGAGAACACGGCGAACAGGCCCTGGTAGCTCATCCCCGCCGCGAGAAGGAAGCCGTTGTGCTGCAGGAAGTGCCGCCAGACGCGGATCGGGAACCACTGCACGACCTTGGCCGCCCGTGCGAGCGGTTCGTCGAGGCGCTCACGCACCGCCAGCTGAGCCGCGTCGAAGCGGTCGCGCAGCGTGCGCTCCTCTTCGCCGGCCGCGGGGAGCGGGCGCGGGTCGTGGCGGCTGTCGGTCACGCGTCGAGCCTAATGAATGGATGCCACGGGGGCGGGCCCGCAGACGCCGAACGGCGGGGCGCCTGCGCGTACCCGCCGTTCGGGAAGGAAGGGGTCAGCGACCGCCGCGGAGGACGGCCTGCTTGACCTCGGCGATGGCCTTGGTGACCTCGATGCCGCGGGGGCACGCCTCGGTGCAGTTGAAGGTCGTGCGGCACCGCCACACGCCTTCCTTGTCGTTGAGGATGTCGAGGCGCACATCGCCCGCGTCGTCGCGCGAGTCGAAGATAAAGCGGTGCGCGTTCACGATCGCGGCGGGGCCGAAGTACTGGCCGTCGGTCCAGAACACGGGGCACGACGAGGTGCACGCGGCGCACAGGATGCACTTGGTCGTGTCGTCGAAGACCTCGCGGTCGACGATCGACTGGATGCGCTCCTTGCCGGGCTCGGGCTTCGAGTTCGAGATGAGGAAGGGCTGCACCTCGCGGTAGGAGGCGAAGAACGGCTCCATGTCGACGATGAGGTCCTTCTCGAGCGGCAGCCCCTTGATCGCCTCGACGTAGATCGGCTGCGAGATGTCGAGATCCTTGATCAGTGTCTTGCACGCCAGGCGGTTGCGACCGTTGATGCGCATGGCATCCGATCCGCAGATGCCGTGCGCGCACGAGCGGCGGAACGACAGCGAACCGTCGACCTCCCACTTGATCTTGTGGAGGGCGTCGAGCACTCGGTCGGTCGAGTACAGCTCGACGTCGTAGTCGACCCAGCGGGGCTCGTCGTCGACCTCGGGGTCGAAACGACGGATGTTGAAGGTGACGAGGAACGACTGGATGCCGGTGTCCTCAGGAGTCTGCTCGACCTCGTCCGAGGTGTCCGCTGAGGTCTCCGGTCCCTGAGCCTGTCGAAGGGCGGTGGATGCCATCTCAGTACTTCCTCTCCAGCGGCGGGTAACGCAACTCGCCCGCCTCGTTCTTGGTGAAGACCACGGGCTTCCAGCCGAGCTCGATGTGATCGGCGGGGTGCGACGAGTGGGGATCGCCCGACAGGTACGCCATGGTGTGCTGCATGTACTTCTCGTCGTCGCGCGTGGGGAAGTCGTCGCGCATGTGACCGCCCCGGCTCTCTTCGCGGTTCTGCGCCGAGTAGACGACGACCTCGGCGAGGTCGAGCAGGAAGCCCAGCTCGACGGCTTCGAGCAGGTCGGTGTTGAACCGCTTGCCCTTGTCGTCGACGTGGATGTTCTTGTAGCGCTCGCGGAGGTCCGCGATCACGTCCATGACGTGCGCGAGGGACTCGTGCGTGCGGAACACCTGCGCGCCCTTGTCCATCTCGTCCTGCAGCGTCTTACGGAGCACGGCGATGCGCTCGGTGCCGCTGTTGTTGCGGAGGCCCTCGATGAGGCCGCGCACCTCGGCCGCCGGGTCTTCGGGCAGCGGCACGAAGTCAGCGGTCTGGACGTACTCGACCGCGTTGCGGCCGGCGCGCTTGCCGAAGACGTTGATGTCGAGGAGCGAGTTGGTGCCGAGGCGGTTCGAGCCGTGCACCGAGACGCAGGCGCACTCGCCTGCGGCGTACAGACCCGGGACGACGGTGTCATTGTCGGCGAGCACCTCGGCCTTGATGTTGGTCGGGATGCCTCCCATCGCGTAGTGCGCGGTCGGCATGACCGGAACCGGCTCGACGACGGGGTCGACGCCCAGGTAGGTGCGGGCGAACTCGGTGATGTCGGGGAGCTTCGTCTCGAGCACCTCGGCGCCCAGGTGCGTGCAGTCCAGCAGCACGTAGTCGCGGTGGGGGCCGGCTCCGCGACCCTCGGCGACCTCTTGCACCATGCAGCGCGCGACGATGTCGCGGGGAGCGAGGTCTTTGATCGTGGGGGCGTAGCGCTCCATGAAGCGCTCACCGCTGGCGTTGCGCAGGATCGCTCCCTCGCCTCGAGCCCCTTCGGTGAGGAGGATGCCGAGGCCGGCGAGACCGGTCGGGTGGAACTGGAAGAACTCCATGTCCTCGAGAGGCAGGCCCTTGCGCCACACGATGCCGACGCCGTCGCCGGTGAGGGTGTGGGCGTTCGAGGTGGTCTTGAAGATCTTGCCGAAGCCGCCGGTCGCGAAGATGACGGCCTTCGACTGGAACACGTGCAGCTCGCCGGTGGCGAGGTCATACGCGACGACGCCGGCGACCTGCGTCTTGCCCGCGGCATCCTTCACCGTGATGAGGTCGAGCACGTAGAACTCGTTGAAGAAGTTGATGCCGAGCTTGACGCAGTTCTGGAACAGTGTCTGCAGGATCATGTGGCCCGTGCGGTCGGCGGCGTAGCACGCGCGGCGCACGGGGGTCTTGCCGTGATCAGCCGTGTGGCCGCCGAAGCGGCGCTGGTCGATCTTGCCCTCGGGCGTGCGGTTGAACGGCAGGCCCATGTTCTCGAGGTCGATGACGGCGTCGATGGCCTCTTTGGCGAGGATCTCCGCGGCATCCTGATCGACGAGGTAGTCGCCGCCCTTGATGGTGTCGAAGGTGTGCCACTCCCACGAGTCCTCTTCGACGTTGGCCAGGGCCGCCGCCATACCGCCCTGCGCAGCACCGGTGTGCGAGCGGGTCGGGTAGAGCTTCGAGATGACGGCGGTCTTCGCGCCGGGACCGGCCTCGATGGCCGCGCGCATACCCGCGCCGCCCGCGCCGACGATGACGACGTCGAACTGGTGGTAGTGGACGCCGTCCTTGACGACGGAGTCCGAAGAAGTCTGAGTGCTCACGTGTGCGATACCTCTGCTGTCAGGGGAAAGAAGGGATGCCACGGGCTCACGCCGCTTGGCACACGTCCCACAGGGAGCTGCTCTCGGTGACACCGAGGCAGGGGTCGAAGGTGAAGACGACGAGCGTGCCGAGCAGGATGAGGAATCCGGCGGACAGCCACAGCGACCACACGAGGACCTTGCGGACCGTGGCGTTCGTCACGTAGTCGTTCACGATCGTGCGCATGCCGTTCGCGCCGTGGATGAGGGCGAGCCACAGCATGAGCACGTCCCACCACTGCCAGAAGGGCGAGGCGAGCTTGCCGGCGACGAACGCGAAGTCGATCTGGTGGATGCCCTCGTTCGTCATCAGGTTGACGAACAGGTGGCCGAAGATGAGGACGATCAACAGCACGCCGGAGGCGCGCATGTAGATCCATCCCCACTTCTCGAGGTTGGAGCCCTTCTTGCGCACGCTGGGCGTGCGCGGGGCGGGGATCGTGCTGGCTTCCTGGGCGACGGACATCAGTGGCTCCCGGTGACGGCGCTGAAGACGTTGATGAGGTGGCGCGGGGTGAAGCCGAGCATCGTGACGACCCAGAGGCCCAGGACACCCCACCAGAGCTGACGCTGGTGACGCGTGGCCCACGGCCAGAAGTCGACGAGGATGATGCGCAGACCGTTGAAGGCGTGGTACGCGATCGCGCCGACGAGGGCGACCTCGCCGAGGCCCATGATCGGGTTCTTGTAGGTGCCGATCACCGCGTCGTACGCCTCGGGGGACACGCGGATGAGTGCCGTGTCGAGGATGTGCACGAGGAGGAAGAAGAAGATCGCCACACCCGTGATGCGATGCAGGACCCATGACCACATGCCCTCGCGACCGCGGTACAGAGTGCCGCGCGGTCTCTTCGAGGTGGTCTCTTTCACCGACGGCGTGGCACGTGCTGGTGCTGACACGGTCGTCCTCCCTGATCGAACACGGTGGGGGAGCCGGCAGAGGCCCCAAGCGTCACACGGGCGCCAGGAAATACTACGTCCGAGCTATGAATCGAGGGGATTAGGGCGGCCTAACAGTCTCTCGACATCGAGATACTTTCCGCGTGTCCGTCGCAGTCGACGCCATGCGCCCGCGGCCCGCGCGACAAGGGGGTGAAACACGATGCCGCTAGGGTCGGTGCCATGGCAGACCCCGCTATCGACGACTTCTACGCCGTGATCCCCGCCGGAGGGATCGGGAGCAGGCTCTGGCCGCTCTCGCGCGCCGACGCCCCCAAGTTCCTCCATGACCTGACCGGGTCGGGGCAGACCCTGCTGCGCGACACCTGGGATCGCCTCGCGCCGCTGTCGGGGGAGGGGCGCATCGCCGTGGTCACGGGTCGCGCGCACCGCGCCGCCGTGGAACGGGAGCTCCCCGGCGTGCCCGACCACAACGTCTTCCTCGAGTCCGAGCCCCGAGACTCCTCCGCCGCCATCGGTCTCGCCGCCGCCATCCTCGTGCGCCGCGAGCCCGACGTCATCATCGGCTCGTTCGCGGCCGACCACGTCATCCGTCAGACGCGCCAGTTCGAGTTCGCCGTGCGTCAGGCCGTCGCCGTCGCCCGCGAGGGATACATCTGCACGATCGGCATCCAGCCCAGCGAGCCCTCGGTGGGCTTCGGCTACATCAAGCAGGCCGGCGAACTGATCGTGGACGGCGCCCCCGAGGCGTACATGGTGGAGCGCTTCGTCGAGAAGCCCGACCTCGACACGGCCAAGCAGTACTTCGAAGACCGCGCCTACCTCTGGAACGCGGGCATGTTCATCACGCGCGCCGACGTGCTGCTCGCCGAGCTCGCCGTCAACGAGCCCGAGCTTCACGCCGCGCTGCTCGAGCTGGCCGAGGCCTGGGACGATCGCGATCGTCGCGGCCCCGCGGTCGATCGCCTCTGGCCGAGCCTGAAGAAGATCGCCATCGACTACTCCGTCGCCGAGCCCGCGGCCGAGAAGGGGCGCCTGGCCGTCATCCCCGGTCACTTCGACTGGGACGACGTGGGCGACTTCGCGAGCCTGTCGAAGCTCAACTCGCACGGGCGTAACGAGCTGGCGATCCTCGGAGAGGACGCGCGTGTGCTCGCCGATGCCTCCAGTGGCATCGTCGTCACCCAGACCAAGCGCGTGATCAGCCTCATCGGCGTGCGCGACATCGTCGTGGTCGACACCCCCGATGCGCTCCTGGTCACCACGGCCGAGAACGCGCAGCGGGTCAAGGGCGTCGTCGACGCCCTCAAGCTCACCGGCCGCGGCGACGTCCTCTAAGACACCGGATGCCACGACTCGTGGCATCCGGTTCCTCGCTCTCCCGTGGAGTGTGGCGGACGGATCACGCGAGATTGCGTCTTTGTAACCATTGGCGCGCACGGGGCCTCCCGGTGCACAAGCCGATCGTCACAGTGGGTAACGTGACGGGATCGTCCCCCGAACCCGTTGGGGGCATCCGTCTTGGAGGACCATTCGTGAAGACCACGAAGAAGGCCGTCGTCAGCGGCCTCGCCATGATCGGCGCCGCTGCGCTGCTCGCCGGCTGCGGCGCCGCGCCCGAGAGCAACGGCGCATCCGGTGGTGCCGCCGCCGGCGCCAGCGACTACCTGCCCTGCATGGTGTCCGACTCGGGTGGATTCGACGACAAGTCGTTCAACCAGCTCGGCAAGGAGGGCCTCGACGCCGCCGCGTCCGAGCTCGGGTCGAAGAAGCCCATCGAGGTGCAGTCGCAGTCCGAGACCGACTTCGCGTCGAACCTGCAGAACCTGGTCGACCAGGGCTGCAACACGATCATCACCGTCGGCTTCCTGCTGGCCCCCGCCGCTCTCGAGTCGGCCAAGGCCAACCCCGAGCTGCAGTACGTCTCGATCGACGACACCGTCGACCAGGACTTCGACGGCAAGACCGACGCGCCCAACATCAAGCCGATCATCTTCGACACCGCCCAGGCGGCGTACCTCGCCGGCTACCTGGCCGCGGGCACGTCGAAGACCGGCGTCGTCGGCACCTTCGGCGGCATGAACATCCCGACCGTCACCATCTTCATGGACGGCTTCGCGCAGGGCGTCGAGAAGTACAACGCCGACAACGGTGCCAACGTCCGCGTGGTCGGCTGGGACCGCACCGCGAAGGACGGATCGTTCACCGGTGGCTTCGAGGCCAACGACACCGCTCGCCAGACCGCGCAGGCCCTGATCGACCAGAACGTCGACGTGCTCCTGCCCGTCGGTGGCCCGATCTACCAGTCGGCCGCCGTCGCCATCCAGGACGCCGGTCGCGAGATCGCCATGGTCGGCGTCGACGCCGACGTGTACGAGACCGACACGGACGCGAACGTCCAGAAGATCCTGCTGACCTCGATCCTCAAGGGGATCGACGTGGGCACGAAGGACGCCATCGTCGCCGCGGGTCAGGGCAACTTCGACACCGCTCCGTTCATCGGCACGCTCGAGAACGACGGCGTCGGCCTCGCGCCGTACCACGACTGGTCCGACCGCGTGTCGTCCGACCTGACCGCGAAGGTCGACGCCCTCAAGGCGGACATCATCAGCGGCAAGATCAAGGTCGAGTCCTACCTGGCCGGCTGAGAGAACCCACTCTCCGGGGGAGGTCGGCGTCTTGCCGGCCTCCCCTCCTCATGAAGCGGGCGGATCCCGCCCGCTTCGCCAGACTCCGATCCGCCCACAAGGCCGGTCGGTCTCGTCGGATGCCTCCCGCGTCCGATGCCACAGAACTTAGGATCGGGAACATGAAGCTCGAACTCCGCGGGATCACGAAAACCTTCGGATCCCTGGTGGCGAACGATCACATCGACCTCACCGTGGAGGCCGGAGAGATCCACTGCCTGCTCGGCGAGAACGGTGCCGGCAAGTCCACCCTCATGAACGTCCTCTACGGCCTGTATCAGGCCGATGGCGGAGAGATCCTGCTCGACGACGTCGTCCAGCACTTCTCCGGCCCCGGCGACGCGATGCGCGCCGGTATCGGCATGGTGCACCAGCACTTCATGCTCATCCCCGTCTTCACCGTCGCCGAGAACGTCATGCTCGGGCACGAGCCCACCAAGATCGGCGGTCGCCTCGACCTCGCCGCTGCGCGGGCCAAGGTGCGCGAGATCTCCGACCGCTTCGGGTTCGACGTCGACCCCGACGCGCTCGTCGACGACCTCCCCGTCGGCGTGCAGCAGCGTGTCGAGATCATCAAGGCGCTCTCGCGTGATGCCAGGGTTCTGGTCTTCGACGAGCCCACCGCCGTCTTGACGCCGCAGGAGACCGACGAGCTGATGGCGATCATGCGTCAGCTGCGCGACGCGGGCACCTCGATCGTGTTCATCACGCACAAGCTGCGCGAGGTGCGCGAGGTCGCCGACCGCATCACGGTCATCCGACTCGGCAAGGTCGTCGGAGAAGCCGAGCCCAGCGCCTCCAACGCCGAACTGGCCTCGCTCATGGTCGGTCGCGCCGTCGAGCTCACGGTGCAGAAAGAGGCGCCCACCCTCGGCGAGGTCGGTCTGAAGGTCGCGAACCTCACGGTCGTCGACGCGATCGGTCAGCTCGTCGTCAATGACGTGAGCTTCGACGTCCGCCGCGGCGAGGTCCTCGCGATCGCGGGTGTCCAGGGCAACGGGCAGACCGAACTCACCGAGGCGCTGCTGGGTCTGCAGGAGCGCGTCGAGGGGTCCATCGTGCTCGACGGCTCCGAGCTGAACGGCCGGAGCGTGCGCGCGGTTCTCGATGCGGGCGTCGGATTCGTCCCCGAGGACCGCAAGGAAGACGGGCTCGTGGGGGAGTTCTCCATCGCCGAGAACCTCATGCTCGACCGTGCCGACGGAGCGCCGTTCATCAAGGGCGGAGCCATCCAGCTCTCGGCGCTCGCCGACTTCGCCCGCGAGAAGGTCTCGGAATTCGACGTGCGCACCCCCTCGATCGAGACCCCCGTCGGGCGTCTGTCGGGCGGTAACCAGCAGAAGGTCGTGCTCGCGCGCGAACTCAGCCGCGACCTGCGGCTGTTCGTGGCGGCGCAGCCCACCCGCGGTGTCGACGTCGGATCGATCGAGTTCATCCACAAGCGCGTCATCGAGACGCGCGACGCCGGCGTCCCCGTCATCGTCGTCTCGACCGAGCTCGACGAGGTCACCGCTCTGGCCGACCGCATCATGGTCATGTATCGCGGTCGCGTCGTGGGCATCGTCCCCGGAGACACCTCGCGCGACGTGCTCGGCCTCATGATGGCCGGCGAAGCGCCCCAGAACGAAGGAGTCGCCGCGTGAGCGATTCGCACAGCCCCCACGATCCGACCGCCGCGCGCGCGGACCGCGCCGCCGAGGTCGCCGAGGCCGGACAGGCCGACCTCGCGCTCGAGGGCGGCGCCGCCGTCGATCCCGCCTCCGGCGCCCGCAAGGTCGCCCCCCAACCGGTCGACGACGAGAACCGCTGGCGCCGTGCCCTCCGAGAGATCGCCACGGGCAACGCCATCATCTCCGTCCTCGCGGTGATCCTCGCCCTGCTCGTCGGCGCGGTCATGATCGCCGCGACCGACGAGAACGTCCAGGCGGCCTCCGCGTACTTCTTCGCCCGCCCGGGCGACACGCTGTCGGCCATCTGGACGTCGGTGTCGGGTGCATACTCGTCGTTCTTCCAGGGCGCGATCTACAACTTCCGCCGTCCGGAGTTCGCGACCGGCATCCGCCCGCTCACCGAGACGCTGACGTTCGCGACGCCGCTCATCGCGGCCGGACTCGGTGTGGCCCTGGCCTTCCGCGTCGGCATGTTCAACATCGGTGGCCGCGGCCAGATGCTCGTGGCGGCTGCCGCCGGCGGCTGGGTCGCCTTCGCGTTCGACCTGCCTTGGGGCATCCACATGATCGTCGCCCTCGTCGCCGGTGTCGTCGCCGGTGCGGTCTGGGCCGGCATCGCGGGTGTGCTCAAGGCGCGCACCGGGGCGCACGAGGTGATCGTCACGATCATGCTCAACTACGTCGCGTTCTACATCGTGTACTACCTGCTGCGCACGCCCGGCCTGCTGCAGGCCCCGGGCTCGAACAACCCCACGACCCCGGCGATGAAGGACACCGCGGTGTTCCCCGACCTCCTCGGCCCGGGATACAACCTGCACTTCGGCTTCATCCTCTCGATCGTCGCCGTCGCGGTGGTCTGGTGGATCCTCGAGCGGTCCTCGCTCGGTTTCCGCTTCCGTGCCGTCGGTCTGAACCCCAACGCCGCACGCGTGGCGGGTATCAACGTCAAGTCGATGTACGTCTACGCGATGCTCATCTCCGGCGCGCTGGTCGGGCTCGCGGGTGTCGATCAGGTGCTCGGGACCGTCACGACCGGCTTCTCCAGCGGCATTGACGCCGGCATCGGCTTCGACGCCATCACGGTGGCGCTGCTCGGTCGTTCCACCCCCGTCGGCGTCCTCGTGGCCGGCATCCTGTTCGGTGCGTTCAAGGCCGGCGGCTTCGCCATGCAGGCCGCCAACGGCGTTCCCGTCGACATCGTCCTCGTCGTGCAGTCGCTCATCGTGCTCTTCATCGCGGCGCCCCCGTTGGTGCGTGCGATCTTCCGCCTGCCGACCCCCGGAGCGCGCCCCGCGAAGGCTCGCGTCGCCAAGAAGAAGGAGGCGGCCCGGTGACCACCACCGCCGCACAGCCCGAGGCCGCCGCGCCCGCGCTCGACAAGGCCGTCGTCGTCGGGTGGAAGGCGCCCATCGTCTACGGCGTGATCACGCTGCTGGCGCTCGTGCTCTTCGTCATCGCCCGCCAGGACGGTGACGCGGTGTTCCGCATCTCCAGCCCCGGTGAGTTCCTGCAGCTGCCCGAGGTGGTGCTCGGCGGCGTCGTCACCGGCATCGTGTGCACGGTGCTGCTCGCCGTGGTCACCGTGGTGAGCGCGCTCATGGTGCGCGCCCGCCGCCGTCCGCCCATCTGGCTCGCCGTCATCTTCGCGGTGGTCTTCATGGTGGGGTTCTTGACGTGGGCGGCCGCGGGCGCCACGACGGCGGTCATCCCGCTGACGGGTCTTCTCGCCGGCGGGCTCAGTCTCTCGGTGCCGCTGATCTTCGGTGCCATGGCCGGAGTGCTCAGCGAGCGCGTCGGCGTGGTCAATATCGCGATCGAGGGCCAGATGCTCGCGGGTGCCTTCACCTCGGCGGTGGTCGCGACGGCGACGGGCAACCCCTTCGTCGGTCTGCTCGCGGCTGCCGTGTCGGGCGTCCTGGTGTCGTTCGTGCTGGCAGCTTTCGCCATCAAGTACTTCGTCGACCAGGTGATCGTCGGTGTGGTGCTGAACGTGCTCGTCGTCGGCCTGACCAGCTTCCTGTTCTCGCAGGTCCTGTCGCCCAACGCCACCACGCTCAACTCCCCGCCGCGCTTCCCGCGCCTGCCGATTCCCGTGCTCGCGGACATCCCGATCATCGGCCCGATGCTGTTCAACCAGACGATCATCGTGTATCTGATGTACGTCACGGTCGCTCTGGTCTACGTCGGCCTCTTCCACACCCGCTGGGGTCTGCGTCTGCGTGCCGTGGGCGAGCACCCGCAGGCCGCCGATACCGTCGGCATCAACATCGCCAAGACCCGCTTCTGGAACGTCTCGCTCGGCGGCGCCATCGCCGGCCTCGGCGGCGCGTTCTTCACGCTCGGCTCCGTCGGCGCGTTCAACAAGGAGATGACGGCCGGTGCCGGTTACATCGCCCTGGCGGCGGTCATCTTCGGCCAGTGGGACCCGATTCGCGCGACGCTCGCGGCTCTGCTCTTCGGCTTCGCGTCGAACCTGCAGAACACCCTCGGCGTCATCGGTTCACCCGTGCCCAGCGAGTTCATGCTGATGCTGCCGTACGTGGTCACGATCTTCGCCGTCGCCGGTCTCGTCGGAAAGGTCCGCGGCCCCGCGGCCGCCGGTAAACCGTACGTCAAGGGCTGACCCAGCCCGCTTTCCCTTCACGAGAGGACCCCCTGCTCCACGATGACCGACATCGATTGGGACGAACTCCGTTCCGCCGCGACGGACGCCATGCACCGCGCGTACGCGCCCTACTCCCGCTTCAAGGTGGGCGCCGCGGCGCTGGTCGCCGACGGCCGCATCGTCTCCGGATGCAACGTCGAGAACGCCTCGTACGGCGTGACGCTGTGCGCCGAGTGCGGACTGGTGTCCGAACTGCACATGTCGGGCGGTGGCCAGCTGGTCGCGTTCGTCTGCGTGGACGGCGAGGGGCGCACGCTCATGCCGTGCGGACGCTGCCGTCAGCTTCTGTTCGAGCACGCGATCCCGGGCATGCTGCTCGAGACCGTCAGCGGCATCCGGACCATCGATGAGGTCCTGCCCGACGCCTTCGGCCCGCGCGACCTCGAGGAGGCGGCGCGGTGACCCTTCGACAGGCTCAGGGACCGGTGCCGGAGGCCTACGACGCCGTCGACATCATCCGCGCGCAGCGCGACGGGCGGGCGATCACCGAGGGCGAGATCCGCTGGCTGGTCGACGCCTACACGCGTGGCTACGTCATGGACGCGCAGATGTCCGCGTTCACGATGGCGGTTCTGCTGAACGGCCTCGGCCGTGACCAGATCCGCGTGCTCACCGACGCGATGATCGCCTCGGGCGAGCGCATGGATTTCTCGTCCCTCGGCAAGGTCACCGTCGACAAGCACTCCACCGGGGGAGTGGGCGACAAGATCACCCTCCCGCTCGCCCCGCTGGTCGCCGCTTTCGGTGTCGCCGTGCCGCAGCTCTCGGGTCGTGGCCTGGGCCACACCGGCGGCACGCTCGACAAACTCGAGTCGATCCCGGGTTGGCGCGCAGCGCTGTCGAACGACGAGATCATGGCGCAGCTGCGCGACGTGGGCGCGGTCATCTGCGCCGCCGGCACGGGGCTGGCCCCCGCCGACAAGAAGCTCTACGCGCTGCGCGACGTCACCGGCACCGTCGAGGCCATCCCGCTGATCGCGTCGAGCATCATGTCGAAGAAGATCGCCGAGGGCACCGACTCGCTCGTGCTCGACGTGAAGTTCGGCTCCGGCGCCTTCATGCAGGACATCGACCGCGCGCGCGAGCTCGCCGAGACGATGGTCGCGCTCGGCACCGACTCGGGCGTGAACACGACGGCCCTGCTCACCGACATGAACACCCCGCTGGGTCTCGCCATCGGCAACGCCAACGAGGTGCGCGAGTCGGTCGAGGTGCTCGCCGGCGGCGGCCCCGCCGACGTCGTCGAGCTGACCGTCGCCCTGGCGCGCGAGATGCTGACGCTCGCCGGCCAGCCCGACGCCGACGTCGAGGCCGCGCTGCAGGACGGCCGCGCGATGGACGTGTGGAACCGCATGATCCGCGCCCAGGATGGGGATCCGGATGCCGCCCTCCCCACGCCGCGCGAGACCCACACGGTCGTCGCCGAGCGCTCCGGTGTCGTCACCCGCGTCGAGGCGCTGCCCTTCGGCATCGGAGCCTGGCGCCTGGGTGCCGGACGCGCGCGCGCCGAGGACGCCGTCGTGCACGCGGCGGGCATCGACCTGCACGTGACCGTCGGACAGTCCGTCACCGCCGGTCAGCCGCTGTTCACCCTGTCGGCCGACGACGGGTCGCGCTTCGAGCGTGCTCTCGGTGCCGTCGAGGGTGCGCTGGAGATCGGCGACACCGCTCCCGCCGCGTCGCCGCTCGTTCGCGAACGGATCACCGCGTAATGGCATCCGGGAAGAAGAGCTCCATGGCATCCGAAGAGTTCCGCATCGGGCGAAAGAGAATCGCCGACCTCCCCAAGGTCTCATTGCACGATCACCTCGACGGGGGTCTCCGCCCGCAGACGGTGCTCGAGCTGGCCGACGAGATCGATCTCGACCTGCCCGCCGACGACGCGAAGGGTCTCGAGACGTGGTTCTCCGACCACATCGACGGCGGCTCGCTCGAGGACTACCTCGAGAAGTTCTCGGTCACGGTCGGTGTGATGCAGACGCGCGAGGGCCTCGTGCGCACGGCGAAGGAGTTCGTCGAAGATCTCGCGGCCGACGGCGTCGTGTACGGCGAGGTGCGGTGGGCTCCGGAACAGCACCTCACCCGAGGCCTCAGCCTCGACGAGGTCGTGGACGCCGTGCAGGAGGGTATTGAAGCGGGAGAGGATGCCGCGGACGCCCGCGGTCACGACATCCGAGTCGGTCAGCTGCTCACCGCGCTGCGTCACAACGACAACGCGCGCGACATCGCCGAGCTCGCGGTCGCGTGGCGCGGCCGAGGCGTGGTGGGCTTCGACATCGCGGGTCCCGAGGACGGCTTCCTGCCGTCGCGTCACCGCGAGGCCTTCGACTACCTCGCGGAACAGTTCTTCCCCACGACCGTGCACGCCGGAGAGGGTGCCGGTCTGGCATCCATCCGCTCCGCCCTCATCGACGGGCGCGCGCTGCGTCTCGGCCACGGCGTGCGCATCGCCAACGACCTCGACGTCGTCTCGCGCGAGGGCGAAGAGGTGCAGGTCACCTTCGGTGACCTGGCCCGCTGGGTGCGCGACCGCGAGATCACGCTCGAGCTGTCGCCGACCGTCGAACCTGCAGTCGGGGGCCGTCACGGCGTGGGGCGACACGATGGACGCGCACCCGTTCGACCTGCTCTACCAGCTCGACTTCTCGGTCACCGTGAACGTCGACAACCGCCTGATGAGCGCGACCTCGCTCACTCGCGAGCTGGGGCTGCTGGCGCAGGCGTTCGAGTACGACCTCGACGACCTCGAGGCGTTCCAGCTGAACGCCGCGGCCGGCGCCTTCCTGCCCGTGGAGGAGCGCGAGGAGCTGATCGAGATCATCTCGGAGGGCTTCCGGCGCTGAGGAGCGCCGTCAGGGGCGCGGGCCGTTCTCGGTCCGCGCCCCTTCGCGTCCCGCGAGGGCGGTCTCTCGTGCCGGCGTGCGAAACTCCTGAGATTCGCGCTCGCGAGGTCAACCAGACCCGGTTCGCGCCCGCGCCCGCTCTGTTTCTCAGGAGTTTGGCCCGCCTGACTGCTGCCCACCGCAGGCGGGGGCCCGCCTGACTGCTGCTCACCGCAGGCCGGGCCGCGGCACGTCGCCGAGCAGCAGCGGCGGGCAGTGTCGTGCGGAACTCCTGAGAATCCGGTGGATTGGCGGCAGGAGCGGTCTCGTCAGGCTCGAAGGACCAAAATTTCAGGAGTTTCGCCCGGGTACGCCGTGCGCGAGGATGCGCTCGAGTGCGGTGCGGACGCGGTCCGGGTGGTACAGGATGTCTTCGGCGAGGAGGCGAAGCGTGGCATAGCCGCGCTCCAGCGCCGCCATGTCGCGGCGCCGGTCACTCTTGTGGACGTGCCACGTGCCGTGGAATCGCTCGCTGTCGCACTCGACGATGAGCCACCCGTTCACCAGGAGATCCACGCGACCCACTCCGTCGATGCGGACCTGGAGCTCCACGTCGCAGCCGAGGTGGCGAAGCAGCAGACGGACGAGCGATTCAGTGCCGGCTTCGGCACGCGGGTCCAACAGGCGACGCAGCACCCGGAAGCGACGCGGGACGCGCGCGAAGATCTCGGCGATGTCGGCTTCGTCCACCAGTCCGAGATGCCATGCGCTGTCGAGCGTCGCAATGGCCGATCGAGGCGGTTGGCAGCGGATCGCCTGCGCGAGAGCCTCCACGAGGCCGACGGTCGAGCAGTCTCGCGGTGCAGACGAGGAGCGCCAGTGGTAGACGACGCCGTCCGGAGCCGGGGGACGTCGACTGGCCGAGCGGTTTTGCTGCACGTGGCGTTCCGCATGACGGTGCACGAACACTCCACGCAGCGCCAGGAGGCTGATGCAATCGAGCCGCCCGCCGACACGCGCCGCCGCGGTGACGTCATCGTGCGTGTCGGCTGCGACGAACCGCCCCTGCCGCACCCGCCTGATGGTCCCGTCGATGACAGCGCGGGCGAGAGCCCGCCGTGACCACCCGGCCGCGTGGAGCTCGCGCGTCGTCCACACCACATCGCGATTCTCTCCGGACGGAGGAGGAAGGGATGCCATCGGCCCACCCTGGCCGTTCCGACCGCCGTGGAACGGCTGTGGGGCCAGATCTGTGGACAACTCCCGCGGGGGAGGAGGAGTCCATCGGCTCTCTCGCTTGGGCGAAACTCCTGACTTTTCGTCGTGAGACGCCCCGTGGCAGGATGACCTCGCGTGCGAGCGCGGGTTTTTCAGGAGTTTCGCTCGCTCCGGGCGCCCGGAACGCCCTGAGCCCGCACGGCCGGGGCGGCGGGGCGCGGGTGGCAGTGCGCCGGGTGGCAGCGCGCCGGGGCGGCGAGGCGACCTGATGGCAGGGCGCCGGAGCGGCCGCAAACGCCGACGCGCGCTACGGCGGCGGCAGGAAGCCCGCGAGCTCCTCGGCGATCACACGGTCGACCTCGGCAGGATCCGCGGTGGGGGTGCCGTCGCCGGGCTGCGGGCCGTAGGCGCCGAAGGAGGCGTGGGAAGCGCCGGGAATCTCGACGAAGGTGGCGTTCGCGGGCAGTTCGGCCTTGGCATCCGCGATCTTCTGCGGGGTGCTCAGCCCGTCTTCCGAACCGGACAGGCTCAGCACGGGGATTCCGGATGCCGAGAGGTCGTTCGCGCAGTACGAGGCGAAGAGCACGAGCGCGTCGGCGTCGGTGGCGAGCCGGCACGCGCGCACGCCTCCCAGGGAGTGTCCGCCCACCGCCCACACAGCGACATCCGGTGCGAGGTCGGTGAACGTCGAGAGGGGGCGCGGGTCGAAGAACGCGAGGTTCAGCCACGGGCGCGTGATGACGACCGTGACGCCGTCATCGACCACCGTGTCGGCGAAGGTCGCGATGTAGCCCTCGGCCGCCACCTTGGCTCCGGGGATGAACACCAGACCCTGGCCGGACGCCCCCGACGTCGGCGTGAGCACGATGCCCGCGCCGTCGTCGGTGATCGTGAGCCCGGGGTTCGCCTCGGCCTCGGCGAGCGGGCCCGCTTCGGGACCCATCACGCCGACCTGGCTGTAGATCAGGATGCCACCGACCAGCAGGATCACGAGGGCACCCAGGCCGCCAAGCGTCCAGCGGAGCCACCGACGTCGACGGCGCGGGGGCGCGGCAGGGGAGTCGGCAGGGGGCTCGCGATCGGTCACCTCTCGAGCGTATCCCCGCCCGCCGGGACCATGCCTCGCACCAAACGCCACCGCCGACGTCGCGCGCGAGGCGACACGTCGGCGGTGATGTCCGAACAACGGACGTCTCAGGCGCCGATCGCCGCCTGTCGTGCGGCGACGATCTCGACCACGCGGGCGAACAGAGGATGCGAAGGCTCCAGGCCCGTCACCTCGGCGGTGAACGCCTCGGCATCGAGCTCGCGCAGCATGCGCTGCAGGTCGACGGCCTGGATGTCTTCGGCATCCTGGAACTCGAGGGCGGCGGCCATCGCGGCGACGAGGGCGTCGACGGGGAGGCCGCGCTCGACCGCCTCGGCGGCGGGACCGACGAAGCGCTCGTGGCGCGAGAGCTTGCGCAGCGGCTGCCGGCCGACGCGCCAGACGGTGTCGGGCAGTGCGGGGTTGCGGAAACGGCGCAGGATCGTCGCGCGGTACTCACCCTGCACGTCGGCGTCGAGCTCGTGCTTCTCGACCAACAGCGCGCTGGTCTCCTCCAGCACCGCTTCGACGTCGGCGGCGATGGCCGGGTCGGCGAGCGCGTCCGAGATGCGCTCGATCCCGGCACGCGCCCCGAAGTACGCGGTCGTGGCGTGGCCGGTGTTGACCGTGAAGAGCTTGCGCTCGATGTACGGCTCGAGGTCGTCGACGAAGTGCGCGCCGGGGATGTGCGGGGGAGTGTCGCCGAAGGGCGCGCGTTCGATCGCCCACTCGTAGAACGGCTCCACGGTGACGTCGACGCCTCCACCCGACTGCGCCGGCACGATCCGGTCGACCGCGGTGTTGGCGAAGACGGCACGGGATGCCAGAGCGTCCCAGGACTCTCCCGCGAGCTCGATGACGTGCTCGCGCAACTGGTCGGTCGCGCCGATCGCGTTCTCGCACGCCATGATCTGCAGGGGAGCGAGCGCCGGGTCGCGCAGGGCGAGGCCCGCGACGATGTGCGGAGCCACGAACTTCAGGATCGTGGGACCGACGGCGGTCGTGACGACCTCGGCGGTGGCGATCTCGTCGATCAGGGTCTCGGCATCCACGGAACTGTCGATCGCCCGGAAACCGGTCACCTCCTTGTCGACGCCCCCTTCGCCCACCTCGTGGACGGTGTACGAGGACGCTGCGTTGATGGCCTCGACGAGCGCGGCGGACACGTCGGAGAAGACGAGGTCGTACCCGCCCTCGTGCAGCAGCAGTCCGACGAAGCCGCGCCCGATGTTGCCGGCGCCGAAGTGGACGGCCTTCATGCGTTGACGGACCCGGAGAGGGCCTCGAACAGTTCCTCGGGCGACGAGGCCGCCTTCAAACGCGCGACGTCGTCTTCCTCCGAGAAGAGGATCGCGATCTGCGACAGGATCTCGAGGTGCTCGTCGCCCTTGCCGGCGATGCCGATCACGAAGGTGACGGGCTCTCCGCCCCAGTCGACACCGCCGTCGTAGCGGACGACCGAGAGGCCGGACTCGAGGATCGCCTGCTTGGTCTCGTTCGTGCCGTGGGGGATGGCGAGCTCGTTGCCCATGTAGGTGGACACCGTCTCCTCGCGCTGCTGCATGGCGGCGAAGTACTCACCCGTGACGGAGCCGGCGGCTTCGAGCAGATCGGCGGCTTCCTTCATCGCCTCCTCGCGGGTGGCGCTTCCGGGGTGGATGCGGACGGATTCGATGCGGAGGACGTTCGACATGGGTTCTCGCCTTTCTCGTCGTGCTGTCCAGCCTCGCAAACCGCGGGCCGGACGGGAAGACGGAGGGGCCGGGGTTGTGTCCCGGCCCCTCCGTGCTAGGGGATTACTTCGTCTCGTGCTGCGAGCGGACCATTTCGACGACCTCGTCGTACTTCGGCGAGTTCATGAAGTTGTCCACCGACACGTGCACCGCGTCGGGCGACTGCGCCTTCGCGCGGTCGGTCAGCTGGTTCTGCGTGATGATCAGGTCGGCCGAGCCGTCGAGGTTCGCGATCGCCTGGTTGGTGACCGTGACCCCCTCGATGCCGGCCTTCTTGATCTTGTTGCGCAGCACGCTCGCGCCCATGGCCGAGGAGCCCATGCCCGCGTCGCAGGCGAACACAATGGTATTCAGCTGCTTCGTGGCCACGCCGCCCTCGAGACCGCCGAGGGCGCCGTCGACGTCGCTCTCGGCGGCGTCGGTCGTGCCCGCGCCCGTGGTGCCGGCCGCGCGGGTGCGCAGGGCGCCGAGGGCGGCGGACTCCTTGCCCTTGTTCGCGGCGGTCTGGTCGATGGCCGCGGCGAAGCTGTCGCCCTCGGCCTCCTGGTCGCGCTTGCGCGAGGCGCGGAGGATGATGCCGGCGATCAGGAAGGTCACGACAGCGGCGACGACGACCGACAGCAGGACGACGAGTACGTTCGCGACGCCACCGCCGGCGGCGGCAGCCGTCACCGCGATGATGCTGCCCGGGGCCGCGGGGAAGACCAGACCGCCCTGGAAGATCATGTTCGTGGCGACACCCGAGGCGCCACCGGCGATCAGGGCGAGGATCGTCATGGGCTTGGCGAGGGCGTACGGGAAGTAGATCTCGTGGATGCCACCGAGGAACTGGATGACGATGGCGCCGGGGGCAGAGGCCTTCGCCGCGCCCACACCGAAGAAGGTGAAGGCGAGGAGCAGGCCGAGGCCCGGGCCGGGGTTCGCTTCGATGAGGAAGAGGATCGACTTGCCCGTGTCGGCGACCTGTTCGACGCCGAGCGGGGTGAACACGCCGTGGTTGATGGCGTTGTTGAGGAACAGCACCTTGGCGGGCTCGACGATGATCGACAGCACCGGCAGCAGGTTGAACTGCACCAGGAAGCCGACGATGCCGCCGAGGACCGCGCTGATGCCGAGGAAGACCGGGCCGAAGGCGAAGAAACCGACGATCGCGAGGACCATGCCGAGGATGCCGGCCGAGAAGTTGTTGACGAGCATCTCGAAGCCGGGGCGGATCTTGCCGTCCCACAGCTTGTCCATCTGCTTGGTGATCCAGGCCGCGAGCGGGCCCATGATCATCGCGCCGAGGAACATGGGGATGTTGGTACCGGCGATGACGCCCATCACGGCGATCGTGCCGACCACGCCACCGCGCGCACCGTAGACGATGCGTCCACCGGTGTTGGCGATGAGCAGCGGCAGCAGGTACGTGATCATGATGCTCACGAGGCCCACGTAGCCCTGGTAGGTCGTGCCGTCTTCGGTCGCGCTGAGGGCGGTCATCGCGCCGGGCCAGCCGATGGTGGCGGCGTCGCCGCCGCCGCCGAGGATCTCGGCGACCGGTGCCCAGTGCCACGCGGGTCCGAAGGGGCTTTCCGCACCGAAGAATCCGGCCGGGATGAAGAGCATGGTGATGAAACCCCATGCGATGAAGGCCGCGATGTTCGGCATGATCATGCCGGAGAGGAACGTGCCGAATCGCTGTACCGCGATCCGAGCCCCTCCCGGCTTCTTGGCGGGTGACGTCGTCGTCATTGCTGTGTCTCCTTGTATGGTGCGCGGCGGGCGCCGCGCTGGTGGGGGGAACGGCGTGTGCCGTGGTGCAGGTGGGGGCGGCGGTCACCGCCCCCGGGTGGTTCACGAGGCCGCGGGGACGGCCTCACGGGTCGAGGAAGCGGCCTGGGCTGCTTCGCGGGCGGATGCCGCGTCATCGGCGGACAGGGCGGCCTCGGCGATGCGCAGGGCGTCGTCAAGGGTGTGGTCGAGGAGGGTGGCGCGCACGTCCGCGAGAGCGGTGGGCGCCATCGAGAGCGTGGTCGCACCGAGCCCGACGAGGACGACGGCGAGCAGCGGGTCGGCCGCGGCCTCACCGCAGATGCCGACGGGCTTGCCGTTCACGCGGCCCGCCGCACCGACCTCGCGGATGAGGCGGAGAACGGCCGGATGCCACGGGTCCTGGAACGACGCGACGGAACCGAGCAGGCGGTCGGCGGCGAGCGTGTACTGCGTGAGGTCGTTCGTCCCGATCGAGACGAAGTCCGCGATCTGGAGGATGCGGTCCGCCATCAGCGCGGACGAGGGGACTTCGACCATCACGCCGGTCGTCTTCAGGCCGTAGTCGCGGGCCAGCTCGGTGAAGTAGCGCGTCTCCTCGACGGTCGAGACCATGGGGGCCATGACCCACAGGTCGGCGGGTCCGGCTTCGGTCTTGCGGGTCGCGGCATCCGCCTCCGCCAGCGCGGTCAGCTGCTCGCGGAGGATGTCCTCGCTCGCGCGGAGTGCGCGGAGGCCACGGAGGCCGAGAGCCGGGTTCTCCTCGTGCGCGTCGTTGAGGAACGGCAGCGGCTTGTCGGCACCGGCGTCGAGCATGCGCACGACGACCTTCTTGCCCGGGAAGGCGCTCAGCAGCTCGGTGTACGCGGCGCGCTGCTCCTCGACGGTCGGGGCGGAGCTGGAGCTGAGGAAGAGGAACTCGGTGCGGAACAGGCCCACGCCCTCGGCCCCCAGCTCGACGGCCTCGGCGGCGCCGCCCGGCTTTCCGAGGTTGGCGAGCAGGGGCACTTTGGTGCCGTCGGCGAGGGCGCCGTCGGTGAGAGGGGCGGATGCCGCGGCGGCACGGGCCTCGGCACGGTTCGCCGCGCGGGCCTTCTCGTCGTCGGTCGGGTCGACGGTGACGACGCCCGCGGCGGCGTCGACGATCACGGACTGTCCATCGACGAGGTCCTTGGCGCCCGCGGCGCCGACGACGGCGACGATCGACTTCTCGCGGGCGAGGATCGCCGTGTGCGAGGTGGGGCCGCCCTCGGTCGTGACCAGCGCGAGCACCTTGTCGAGGTCGAGCAGGGCGGTGTCGGCGGGGGCCAGGTCTTTCGCGACAAGCACGAATGGGTGACCGGGATCCGGGATGCCGGGGGCCGCGACGCCGCGCAGGCGCGCGATGACGCGCTGGGCGACGTCGTCGAGGTCGGCGGCGCGCTCGCCGAGGTAGCCGCCCAGGGCGACGAGCTGCTCACGGAACGAGGCGAAGGCGTCGTGCACGGCGAACTCGCCGGTCTTGCCCGCGGCGAGACGGCTGTCGACCTCGGCTTCGAGGGTCGGGTCCTCGGCGATCAT
Source organism: Microbacterium sp. SORGH_AS_0969 (assembly GCF_030818255.1). Lineage (NCBI taxonomy): Bacteria > Bacillati > Actinomycetota > Actinomycetes > Micrococcales > Microbacteriaceae > Microbacterium > Microbacterium sp. SORGH_AS_0969. Next base: position 280,888 of record NZ_JAUTAG010000001.1, on the reverse strand, counting down.
CGCCTGGGCCTCGAGCACGTCGCGGGCGGCGCCGCCCGCTTGTGCCCCGCGGGCCTCGAGCTCGCGCGCGACGGCGCCGATGGCCTCGCGCACGCGCGCGGTCTCGTCCTCGACGCTCAGCTCGCTCTTCGCGTCCTTCGGGGCGGGCAGGGGCTCCGCCATGCGCGCGATGGGTCCCTGGGCGACGCCCAGTCCGATTCCGACTCCACGGAGTTCCGTCATGTGCTCGTTTCCTTTACTGCGCGCCGTTATGCGGCGTCGTGGTCGGTGGTCAGCAGTTCGCTGAGACGATCGATGGTCGCTTCGGCGTTGTCGCCGTCGGCCGTGAGGGTGACGTAGTCGCCGTACTCCAGGCCCAGCGCGATGATGCCGAGGATGCTCGCGGCGTTGACCGGGGCGCCGGCATCCTTGGCGATGGTCACCGGGATTCCGGACTCCTTCGCCGCCTGTGCGAACAGCTTCGCGGGGCGTGCGTGCAGGCCGTGGGACGATCCGATCCGGACGGTGCGGGTGAGTCGAGGCATGGGATCACTCCTTCTCGTGAGTCAGAAGCGGTCGGGCGCCGAGCGCCCCCTGGACGAGGGCGAGGGCGCGCGTGCCGTCGAGGTCGGCGAACACGTCGGGTGGCAGCAGGACCACCTTGACGCCGCGCGTCGCGGCATCCCGTTCGATCGCGTCGAGGTCGCCCGCGAGGTGGGGGCCGACGAGGACGACATCGCATCCGTCGAGATCGATCGGGAGCGAACGCAGCGTTCCCGCGGAGGCGGCATAGTCGAGGCCGCGCTCGTGGGCCGCGCGGCGTACCCGCTGCGCGACGAACGTGCTGGACGCACCCGCACCACAGACCACCAGGATCCTCATCGAACCCGCCTCCTTACCTCTCGATTGTCTGGAAGCGGCTCCCAGCGGACAACCAGGTTCGTTTCCCACCCCCCGGAACGTGGATGCCGGTCGCCCGCGCAGCGACCCGGGTCGCGTGGTTGGATGGAGGGTGCGCTGCCATACCGGGCGCGGCGCGGAGGACGGATCGTGACGACGAAAGCTCGCCAAGACCGCCTGCTGGCCTTGTTGCTGCGCGACGGGGAGTGGTCGACGGCTGCATCTCTGGCGGACGCCCTCGGGGTGACCCCGCGGAGCATCCGCTCCTACGTGACGGCGATCAACGCCCGCGCCGGGGGCATGAGCGCGATCGAGTCGGGGCCGCTCGGCTACCGGGCCGGCAGTGACGCCGCCGTCGCGCTGCGGGCGAACGGGGGATTGGATGCCGGGACCCCCCGCGATCGCCTCCACACCCTGGTGCGGCGCCTCCTCGACTCGGCCGACGGCATCGACGTCTTCGAGACGGCCGACGCTCTGCACGTCAGCGCGGCCACGCTCGAAGCGGATCTCTCACGCGTGCGGGGGCTGCTCGGCGGGACCGAGCTGACGCTCGAGCGCTCGGCATCCCTCGCTCGCCTCCGGGGCACCGAGGTGGCGCAGCGTCGCTTGCTGTCGAAGCTCGCGCACGACGAGATGGATGCCGGGCACTTCGACCTCGACGCGCTGCGGCGAACGCTCGGCGAGAGGTCCGTCGGCGCGCGGGCCTTCGGTCCCTTCAAGGCCGAGCTGGTCGCCGAGCTCGGCGCCCTCGGCTACTTCGTGAACGAGATCGGCATCGGCGACGTCGTCATGCACATCGCGATCGCCGCGGACCGGACCACCCGCGACCGGGCCCTCGGATCGACCGGTGCGGACGTATCGGATGCCACGGCGGCGGTCGCGGATCTGTTGGACCGTCTGACCCTCAAGCACATCGGGGTGCAGCTCGGGCAGGGCGACCTCCGCCACCTCGCGACCCTGGTGCTCACACGGATCGTCGCTCCGGGCGCCCCCGCGGCCGACGACGTCCGTTCCCGCCTGTCGCCCGAGGTCGAGGCAGCCGTCCGCGCGGTCGTCGAGGCGGCGGCATCCCAGTTCCTCGTCGACATCGCGCACGAGGACTTCATCCTGCGCCTCGCGCTGCACGTGCAGAACCTGCTGCACCGCTCTCGAGAGCAGGCGTGGTCGCGGAACCCCCTGACGCGGTCGTTGAAGTCGACGTACCCGATGATCTTCGAGGTGGCGGTCTACATCGCGACCGGGCTCCAGGACTCGCTGGGCATCCCGATCCTCGACGACGAGATCGCGTATGTCGCGATGCACGTCGGCGGGCGCCTCGAGCGCAGCCGCCGCGCCGATCAGCTCCTCACCGCGACGATCGTGTGCCCGGGGTACTACGAACTGCACGAGCTGCTGCGCTCCAGCGTCGACCGTTCGCTCGGGCAGGCGATCGAGGTCGTCGGCGTCGAGACGCGCATCGACCCCGTCTGGGAGGGCATCGATACCGACCTGGTGCTGACGACGATCGACCCTCCCCGCACGGGCGACCGGTTCGTCCGCATCCAGCCGTTCCTCACCGACGCCGACGTCGAGCGCGTGCAGGCGGCGGCCGGGCGTGTGCGGCGGGGGAGGCGCCTCGCGCGGCTCCGGGCCGAGCTGGAGCGCTACTTCTCTCCGGACGCCTTCGTGCGCGGCCTCGACGGGGCCGACGGCGAGGCGGGCGTCATCCGCGACCTGGGCGCGCTGCTGACGAACCAGGGGGTCATCGACGACGACTACGTCACCCGGGCCGTGGAGCGCGAGGCCATCTCGTCGACGGCGTTCACCGACGCCCTCGCGGTGCCCCACGCGATGGGGATGACCGCGACCCAGACGCGCATCGCGATCGGCATCGCCGACCCCTCGATCGCGTGGGGCGAGGGTCGCGTGCAGGTCGTGGCCCTCGTGGCGTTCAGCGAGGCCGACCGCGAGGCGTTCCAGACGGTGTTCGAGCAGTTCGTCGAGGTGTTCAGCGAGCGCGAGAGCGTTCAGCGCATCGTGCGGCGGGGCACGGACTTCGCGGCGTTCCTCGACGAGCTGGTCGCGGTGATCGACGGCTGAGGCGCGGCTACGCATCCTCGCTCGCCCGCGATCTGGGGCTCGGGGTGGTCGTATCCGCGGATCCCGGGGCGGCGGCATCCGTCCGCCTTCCGTGTTCGGGGCGCGTTTCGTGGGATGGGGCGTCGGAAGTACGCCCCGGCGGAAGGTTCGCGCCCCAAAGCCGGAGTCGGATCATCTCACGGGTCTCAAGAAGTCGTCGGAGTGCCGACGAGCTCACGCCGTCCTCGGCGAGGTCGTCGCGGGACAGCAGAACGAGTGCGGACATGACCGACAGTGTGGCGGGGTTCGCGACCGCGGCACCCGGCTCCGTGGCATCCCGTGATGTGTGCCGGAAGATTGCGTCCTGGGGAGGAGTAGTTCGGGCGTCACGCGCAACCCGGGTCTGGGGCGCGATTCTCTCGTCAGGGCGCAAGAATCGCGCCCCGGCGGAAGAAACGCGCCCTAAGCCCCGAGCCGCAGAGCGGAAACGCGCCCCAAACGGGGCAGGGCGGGTCAGCGCACCGCGGTCAGCAACGCCTCGGCACCGGCGCGCAGCGCGGCCAGACGCCGGTTCGCCTTCTTCGCCGAGCTCGCCTGCACGTCGAGGTACAGCTTGAGCTTCGGCTCGGTGCCGCTCGGGCGCACGATGAGGCGCGAGCCGTCCTCGAGCCAGATGCGCAGTACGTCGCCCGGGGGCAACCCGTCGACCCCGAGCATCAGGTCGTCGATTCTCGACACAGCGACCTCGCCGACCGCGGACGGTGGCTGGGCGCGGAGGGATGCCATGATCCCGGCGATCTCGCTCACGTCGGTGACGCGGATCGAGATCTGGTCGCTCGCGAAGGCCCCGAACAGCTCGCGGAACTCACGCAGCAGGTCGGCCACGGTCCGGCCCTCGGCTCGAGCGTCGGCGGCCATGCCCAGCAGGGCGACGGCGGCAGAGATCCCGTCCTTATCGCGGACGACCTCGGGGTTCACGAGGTAGCCCAATGCCTCCTCGAAGCCGAAGACGATGCCCGGGGCGCGCGAGATCCACTTGAACCCGGTGAGCGTCGAGCGGAAGTCGAGGCCGTAGTGCTCGGCCACCGCCTGCAGCCCGGGCGACGACACGAGCGAGCACGCGAGCGTCCCGCCCGTCCCCGCCGCCGCGGCGCGCGCTGCACGCCAGCCCAGCAGCAGACCGATCTCGTTGCCGCTCAACCGGCGCCATCCGCCGTCGGTCTCGGCATCCGGGATCGCGACCGCGAGGCGATCGGCATCCGGGTCGTTCGCGATCACCAGTTCGGCGTCGGCCGCGCGCGCGGTCTCGAACGCGAGATCCATCGCGCCCGGCTCTTCGGGATTCGGGAACGCGACGGTGGGGAAGCGTCCGTCGGGGTGGATCTGCGCCTCGACGACCACCGGCGCCGGGTAGCCGGCCTCGGCGAGCACCAGCGAGACGGTCTCCCATCCCACGCCGTGCATCGCGGTGTAGACCCAGCGGAGCCCCTCCGCGCCCGCCGGCGCCGGGGCGACGGCGGCGGTCGCGGCGACGTACGCCTCCACGACCGATTCCGGGGCATTGGCGTACCCGACCGAGCGCGGCAAGATCGTGACGTCACCGTCGTCCGCCACGCGCTGGATGTGCGCGGCGATCTCGGCGTCGGCCGGCGAGACGATCTGCGCGCCGTCGTCGGCGCCGCCGAGGTAGACCTTGTAGCCGTTGTCGTCGGGCGGGTTGTGGCTCGCCGTGACCATGACGCCGGCATCCGCGCCGAGGTGCCGCACGGCGAAAGCGAGCACGGGCGTGGGCAACAGGCGTGGCAGGAGGATCGCGTGCAGCCCCGCCCCCGCGAAGATCTCGACCGAGTCGCGCGCGAACACGTCCGAGTTGCGTCGACCGTCGTACCCGACGACCACGGTCGGCGTTCCGTCCGGCTGCTTCTCGCGGAGATACGCGGCGAAACCGGCCGCCGCTTGAGCCACGAGCACGCGGTTCATGCGGTTCGAGCCGGCGCCGAGCGTGCCGCGCAGTCCCGCCGTCCCGAAGGCCAAGCGCGTCGAGAAGCGGTCCGCGAGGTCGGCGGCGGCCGCGTCGTCGCCGTCTTCGACGCGGGTGATGAGCGCGGCGAGCTCCTCGCGGGTGACGGCATCCGGGTCCTGCGCCAACCAGGCGCGGGCCGCGGCCAGGTACTCGCTCACAATGCGTTGACCACGCGGGCGAGCAGCGCCGAGATGACGGGCTCCGCCTCGCGACCGGCTTCGAGGACCTCGGCGTGGCTCAGTGGCGTCTGCTGGATGCCGGCGGCCAGGTTCGTGATGAGCGAGAAGCCGAGGATCTCCATGCCGGCCTGGCGGGCCGCGATCGCCTCGAGCGACGTCGACATGCCGACGATGTGCCCACCGATCGTCTTCGCCATCTGCACTTCGGCGGGAGTCTCGTAGTGGGGTCCCCGGAACTGCGTGTACACACCCTCGTCGAGCGTCGGGTCGATCGATCGGGCGAGGTCGCGCAGGCGCTTCGAGTACAGGTCGGTGAGGTCGATGAAGGTCGCACCCTCGAGAGGGGAGTCGGCCGTGAGGTTGATGTGATCGCTGATCAGCACGGGCTGTCCGGGCTTCCACGTCTCGCGGATGCCACCGGCTCCGTTCGTGAGGATCATCGTGGTGGCGCCGGTGGCGGCCGCCGTGCGGACGCTGTGCACGACCCGGCGCACGCCGTGGCCCTCGTAGTAGTGGGTGCGGGCGCCGATCACGAGGACGTTCTTGCCGCCGGGGGTGCGGACGCTCCGGAGCGTGCCGACGTGCCCCTCGAGGGCGGGCTTCGAGAAACCGACGACCTCGGTCGCGGGGAACGACGCCGTCTCCTCGCCGATGAGCTCGGCGGCGCGGCCCCAGCCCGACCCGAGGGTGACGGCGATGTCGTGGTGCTCGACACCGGAAAGGCGGGCGATGTCGGCCGCCGCGGCTGCGGCGACCTCGAACGGGTCGACGGCCGGATCGTCGAGCGGGTGAGAAGTGCTGTTGGACATCCCCCCACTCTAGAAAGCGGCGGGCTCGCGGGCCAGACGCGGACCGCGCGTCGTTCGAAGGAAGCACCCTAGGGAAGAATGGATGCCATGGTGCAGAGCTTCGAGCGCAAGCAGTCCGTCGCGATCGTCGGCGGTGGCCCCGGCGGCTACGAAGCGGCTCTCTCGGCCGCCCAGTTGGGCGCCGACGTGACTCTGGTGGAACGGGCGGGCGTGGGCGGCTCGGCCGTCATCACCGACGTCGTGCCGTCGAAGACACTCATCGCGACCGCCGATGCGGCCGTCGCCATCCGCAACGCCAGCGAGCTCGGCGTGCAGCTCTTCGCGCGCGACGACCGGGGCAAGCCCCTCACCCCCGAGGTCGCGATCAACCTCGCGGCGGTCAACCAGCGCCTTCTCTCGCTCGCTCGGCAGCAGTCCGACGACATGCGGGCGTCGCTGCTCGAGGCGGGCGTCCGCATCATCGCGGGTCACGGACGGCTGGACGGTCCGGGCGCCGTGGTCGTGTCGACCGAGGCCGGCGGCACCGACTTCGACCGCATCGAGGCCGAGACCCTCGTCGTCTCGGTGGGGGCCTCGCCGCGCGAGCTGCCCTCGGCCAAGCCCGACGGCGAGCGCATCCTCACGTGGACGCAGCTCTACAACATGAAGTCCGTTCCCACGCACCTCATCGTCGTCGGCTCGGGTGTCACGGGCGCCGAGTTCGCCTCGGCCTACATGAACCTCGGCGCCAAGGTGACACTCGTCTCGAGCCGCGACCAGGTGCTTCCCGGGGAGGATCAGGATGCCGCGGCCGTCCTCGAACGCGTGTTCCAGCGCGGCGGTATGACGCTGCTGGCGAAGGCTCGTGCCGATTCGGTCGTGAACACCGGTGACGGTGTCACCGTGACCCTCGCGGACGGCCGCACGATCGAGGGCAGCCACTGCCTCATGGCGGTCGGCTCGATCCCGAACACCGCGGGGATCGGCCTCGCGGAGGCGGGGGTGCAGATGACCTCGTCCGGGCACATCCGCGTCAACCGCGTCGCGCGCACCTCGGTGCCGAACATCTACGCGGCCGGCGACTGCACGAACTTCTTCCCCCTGGCATCCGTGGCGTCCATGCAGGGCCGTCAGGCGATCTTCCACGCGCTCGGTGACATCGTGATCCCGCTCGAGACGCGCCGGATCACGGCGAACATCTTCACCGCGCCCGAGATCGCGACGGTGGGGTTCAGCGAGCAGGACGTCGTCGACGGCAAGATCGCCGGCGTCGTGAAGAAGCTGCCGTTGTCGGCGAACCCCCGCGCGAAGATGCAGGGCATCACCGACGGGTTCGTGAAGCTCATCGCCCGCAAGGGCAGCGGCACCGTCATGGGCGGCGTCATCGTCGGACCGAAGGCATCCGAGCTCATCTACCCCTTGGCGATCGCGGTCGAACGCCGGCTGACCGTCGACCAGGTCGCCCGCGTCTTCGCGGTCTACCCCTCGCTCACGTCGAGCATCACCGACGCGGCGCGCGCGATGCACATCGTCGACCGCGACGATCCCGGCGAGGACTGAGCAAGGCGGATGCCGGGCCCCGGCATCCGTTGTCCTCCGGTGTCTCGTGAGGTGTCGAACGACGCATAAACGCTGTTTGCGCGCATAAACGCGGTGTGCTCGCGTTTATGCGCGTGGATCGCGTTTATGTGCGGGGATGGGGCGATCCGACGGGTGCCGAGCATTGCGGATGCCGCGGACTCGCGGCATGCGTCGCTTTGGGGTGTTTCGTGAGGTGTCGGTCGACGCATAAACGCTGTTTGCGCGCACAAACGCGGTGTGCTCGCGTTTATGCGCGTGGATCGCGTTTATGTGTCAGGGGAGACCGTACGAACGACGGCGCCGCACCCCCGAGGGAGTGCGGCGCCGTACGGACGAAGGGCTGGTCAGCTGATGAGCAGCAGCTGGTGGCCCGCCGACACCGTCGTGCCGGGGTTCGCGTCGATGCCGGCGATCGTGCCGTCCTTGTGCGCCTGGATGGGCTGCTCCATCTTCATCGCCTCGAGCACGACCACGAGGTCGCCCTTGACGACCTGCTGTCCCTCTTCGACGGCGACCTTGACGATCGTGGCTTGCATGGGCGACTTCACCGCATCGCCGGTGGCGCCGGCGGTGGGGGAGGCTGCGTGCGAGCGCCGCGACGGCGGGGCGGCGGCCGGACGCCCGGGCTTGGCTGCGGGAGCCGCGATGCGGTCGGGGAGACTGACCTCGAGGCGCTTGCCGCCGACTTCGACGACGACGGTGTGCCGACCCTGCTCCTCGGCGGGGGCCTCGAGCTCGCCGTCCCACGCGGGGATGTCGTTCACGAACTCGGTCTCGATCCAGCGCGTGTACACGCCGAACTCGCCGTTCTCGGCGGTGAATGCGGGGTCGCGCACGACCTTGCGGTGGAAGGGCAGCACGGTCGGCATGCCGGCGACCTCGAACTCGTCGAGGGCGCGGCGCGAGCGCTCGAGCGCCTCGGCGCGGTCGCGGCCGGTCACGATGATCTTTGCGAGCAGCGAGTCGAAGGCTCCCGAGACGCTGTCGCCCGCGGTCACCCCGGAGTCGAGACGGATGCCGGGGCCGCCGAACGTCTTGAAGACGTGGATCGGGCCGGGCTGCGGAAGGAAGCCCCGGCCCGGGTCTTCGCCGTTGATGCGGAACTCGATCGAGTGGCCCGTGGGTGCGGGGTCGTCGTACCCGAGCTCCTCGCCCTCGGCGAGGCGGAACTGCTCGCGCACCAGGTCGATGCCCGTGACCTCTTCGGAGACGGGGTGCTCGACCTGGAGGCGCGTGTTCACCTCGAGGAACGAGATCGTGCCGTCGGCGCCGATGAGGAACTCGCAGGTCCCGGCGCCGACATAGCCGACCTCCTTGAGGATGGCCTTCGACGCCGAGTAGAGGATGGCGTTCTGCTCGTCGCTGAGGAACGGCGCCGGGGCCTCCTCAACGAGCTTCTGGTGGCGGCGCTGCAGCGAGCAGTCGCGCGTGGAGACGACCACGACGTTGCCGGCGGCATCCGCGAGGCACTGCGTCTCGACGTGGCGCGGCTTGTCGAGGTACTTCTCGACGAAGCACTCGCCGCGGCCGAACGCCGCGACGGCCTCTCGCGTGGCCGACTCGAACATCTCGGCGACCTCGTCGAGCTCGCGGGCGACCTTGAGACCGCGTCCGCCTCCGCCGTAGGCGGCCTTGATGGCGATGGGGAGGCCGACCTGCTCGGCGAACGCGATCACCTCGTCGGCACCCGAGACGGGGCCGGGGGTGCCGGGGGCGAGCGGGGCGCCGACCTTCTCGGCGACGTGACGCGCGGTCACCTTGTCGCCGAGCGCTTCGATCGCGTCGGGCGAGGGGCCGATCCAGACCAGACCCGCGGCGATGACGGCGCGAGCGAAGTCGGCGTTCTCGGCGAGGAAGCCGTAGCCGGGGTGCACGGCGTCGGCACCGGAACGACGGGCGACCGAGAGGATCTTCTCGATCGACAGGTAGGTGTCGGCGCTCGTGGAGCCGTCGAGGGCGTACGCCTCGTCAGCCAGGCGGGTGTGCAGGGCGTCGCGGTCCTGATCGGCGTAGACGGCGACGGAGGCCTTGCCCGAATCTCGGGCGGCGCGGATGACTCGGACGGCGATCTCGCCGCGGTTGGCGACAAGGACCTTGGCGATCTTCGGCATCCTCCCAGCCTATCGAGGGGGTACCCCGGTCTTTTGACCCTCCTCGACAAGAAACGCCGAAAAACGTGTGCGGGACCCTACGAACGATTCCAGAGGTCCGTCCACGAGACCCCGAGCTCGCGGACGAGTCGGCGCACCGTCGACAGCGACATTCCGACGACGGTCGACGGATCGCCCTCGACTCGCTCGATGAAAGCGCCGCCGAGACTGTCCACGGTGAACGCCCCGGCGACCAGCAGCGGCTCGCCGCTGGCGACATAGGCGGCGATCTCGTCGTCGTCGACGTCGGCCGCGAAGGTCACGCTCGCCTCGGCGACCGCGTGCGCCTCGGTCGGCGCAGCGCCGGGGGTGACGCGGAACACGCTGTGTCCGGAATGCAGCACGCCCGTCCGCCCCCTCATTCCGCGCCAGCGCTCCGTCGCAGCTTCGGGCGTGTAGGGCTTGCCGAGGATCTCGTCGCCGAGTTCGAACATCGAGTCGCCGCCGATCACCACGCCGTCGAAGCTCGGGTCCTCCTCGTGCAGACGGAAGGCGACATCGGCGGCCTTGCGTCGCGCGAGGAGCAGCACGTGCTCGGGAGCGGGAAGGCGCCGACCGTCCGCTTCCTCGACCTCCGCGATCACCGCCTCCTCGTCGACCCGGGGCGCTCGCGCCTCGGGCTCGATGCCCGCCTGCCGCAGGAGCATGAGACGAGCGGGAGAAGTGGATGCCAAGCACACGCGCATGCGTCCACGGTAGTCATCGCGGCCCTCGCTGTTGACTCCGTCCCGGTACCGGACCCTTCGACGGGCTCAGGGTCCTGGGGCCGCGGTGGTCGGCATGTCGAAGCCGCCGGACCTTTCGGGGGCCCGGGTTCTCACGGCGGAGGTGGCTGAGCCCGTCGAAGCCGCCGGACCCGGCGGCAGACGCAGTGTCCTCGCGGCGGAGGTGGCTGAGCCTGTCGAAGCCACCGGCCCGGCGATCTCCCGGCCGCGTGTGACAGGCTCGGACAATGCACGACGGCGACCTCATCGATCTCGACATCACCGGCATCGCCCACGGGGGAGTGTTCGTCGGCCGGCACGAGGGCCGCGTGGTCTTCGTTCCCGACACCCTTCCCGGGGAGCGCGTCCGGGCGCGCGTCACCGACACGCGCAAGAAGGCGTTCTGGCGGGCCGACGCCGTCGAGGTGCTCGAGGCGGCTCCCGAGCGTCGGCGGCACGTCTGGGCGGCGGCCGACATCGACGTGGCGCCCGAGGACCGTCCCGGTGGGGCGGAGTTCGGACACATCGAGCTCGGGCATCAACGACGGCTGAAAGAGCGCGTGATCCGCGAGGCTCTCGAACGCGTGGGCAAGCTCGACCTCTCGGTCGACGTGCGCCCGGCCGGCGTCCCCGGCGATGCAGAGAACGCGGACGGCACGGGCTGGCGCACGCGCCTCAGCCTGCATGTCGACGACGAGGGCCGGATCGGCCCGTTCGCTGCGCGCTCGCATCGGGTCATCGAGACCCCCGACCTGCCCTTGGCGACGGCCGAGGTCGCGCGGGCCGCCGCCGCTGTGCGCGGAGCGCGACCCGGCCGTGTCGACCTCGTGCAGCCGGCCGACGGGCGCGTGCGGGTGCTGGCGCGTCCGGACGGCGACCGCTCGCGTCCGACCCCCGAGGTCGTCGAGGAGCGGGTCGGCGAGCGCCTGTTCCGGGTGGATGCGGGAGGTTTCTGGCAGGTGCACCGGCTCGCCGCGCGGACCCTGACCAGTCTCGTCAGAGACGAGCTGACGGCGGCGGGGGGAGTCGACCCCGAGGGGCTCCATCTCGACCTCTACGGCGGTGTCGGCCTGTTCGCGGCGACGCTCGCCGAACTGGGCGGTTCGTCGACGCGGGTGATCAGCGTCGAGTCCGACCCGCGCGCGACCGAGCACGCTGGCGAGAACCTCGCGGAGTGGATCGGGGCGCGGGCCGAGACCGCCCGGGCGGATCGTTTCGTCGCGTCGCTCGCCGCCGGCGCGTCGGAGCGGGAGCGCGAGCGTCTCTCCCACGGCGTCGTCCTGCTCGATCCGCCCCGCGCGGGGGCCGGGCGCGAGGTCGTCGAGGGCATCGCGGCGCTGACACCGTCGACGGTGGTGTACGTCGCGTGCGACCCCGTCGCGCTCTCGCGCGACCTGGCCACCTTCGCCGAACACGGCTACGTCGCCGCGAACGGCATCCGCGGCGTCGATCTCTTCCCTCACACCCACCACGTCGAAGCGGTCGTCGTTCTGCGCCGATGACCCGCCGACCGGGGGATGTCCAGGCCCTGCGCTGAGAAATCCCGTGGATACGATGAGGGGATGACGCGCGTCGCCCTCATCGATGATCACGAGTCGGTTCGTCTCGGTCTCGAGGCGGCGCTGACCCAGACCGCCGCGACCGAAGTCGTGTTCTCGGGCGCGAACGTCGCCGCGTACCTCGACTGGCGTCGCGCAGCGGTCCAGTCCCCGGCCGACGTCGTGGTTCTCGACCTCACCCTCGGCGACGGCACGACCGTCTCCGAGAACGTCGACCGGGTCGTGCGCGACGGCTCGAGCGTGATCATCCACAGCGTCGCCGACCGCCCGGCGGCCGTGCGCGAGGCCCTCGCCGCGGGAGCGGCCGGCATCGTGAGCAAATCGTCGCCGACGCACGAGGTGCTCGGGGCGATCAGGACGGTTGCTCGCGGCGACCTGCTCGACAACGTCGAATGGGCCAGTGCCGTCGAGGGCGACCGCGCCTTCGCGGACGCTCAGCTCTCCGCTCGCGAGCGAGAGGTGCTGCGCCTGTACGCGGCGGGACTGCCGCTCAAAGCCGTCGCGGAGCGACTCGGCGTCGCGTACTCCACCGCGAAGGAGAACATCACGCGGGTCCGCGTGAAGTACGTCGAGGTCGGCCGTCCCGCCCCGACGAAGGTCGACCTGCTGCGGCGGGCGATGGAGGACGGCATCCTGCAAGACGCCCCCGAAGCCGGGAACGATGCCTGAGAACCTCCGCTCGGAGGCCCAGCGGACGGTTCTCGAAGAGGCCTGGGGGAGGATTCCGCACTCGCGCGAATCCAGCGACGACCCCGGCTCGTTCACCCAGAAGCGCATCGAACGCGTCCTGACGATCTTCGTCGGCCCTGCCTCGCTCGCCCTCGGGTCCCAAGCGCTCGTCGCGGCGTTCGGCCGGGCCGACGAGCGCGACGGCTGGCACCTCCCGTTGGTGCTCGGGGTGTTCGTGCCGCTCGCCGCGATGATCGTGGCGTGCGCGGTGGGGCGGTTCGCTCGGCTGTTCACCGGACTGTTCGCCGTCGTCTTCATGGCCGCTCTGGCGCTCTGGCCCCTCGCGACAGCCGGAGGGCCACCTCCGTCGCCGTTGGAGAACCCCTGGATCTTCTACCTGATCAACGTCGCGACGGTGGCGGCCGTGGTCGCCTTCCCGATGTCGCTGCAGATCGTCTGGACGGTTGCCGCTCCTCTTCTCTTCGGTGTGGTGCGGCTGATCCAGGCCGGCGGCCGCAGCGAGTTCTTCGTCCCCGTCGCCCTCGACGTCTCATTCGCCTTGATCCTCGGCAGCGTCCTGGTGACGTTGGTCTGGATGTACCGCTCGATCGCCGCTCACGTCGACGAGACGCGCGCGCAGGCGGTGTCGAGCTACGCCGAGGCGGCCGCCACGGCAGCGACGGAGAACGAGCGCGTGGCGGTCGCCGCTCTCATGCACGACAGCGTTCTGGGAGCGCTCCTCGCGGCTGAGCGGGCCTCGACGCCTCGTGAACGCACGCTCGCGGTGAGCATGGCGCGGGAGGCGCTGACCCGCCTCGCGAACGCCGAGAAGGACGCCCTCGAGGGCAGCGACGCGCCGGTGGATGCCGCGCGCCTCGCCGACGACATCGAGGCGTCCGCACGCGACTTCGGAGTGAACCTCACCGTTCGACGGCGATTGGAGGATGCCACGCCGCGTGTCCCCGGACGCGTCGCGCGCGCGCTCGTCCTCGCGGCCATGCAGGCCGTCGCCAATGCCGTGCAGCACGCCGAAGCCCGAGGGCTCGCGGTGGAGGTGTCGGGCTACGCCGATCCCGGGAGCGTCGTCGTACGGGTGCGTGACGCGGGTGCCGGGTTCGACCTCGACGCGATCCCGGCGGATCGCCTCGGCATCCGCGGATCGATCATGGCGCGCGTGACGGCGGTGGGAGGACGCTCGGACATCGAGTCCGGGCCCTCGGGCACGACCGTGACGCTCGAGTGGGAGAGCGGGGACCGCTGGTGACCGTCCGCGCCGTGCTGTCCGTGATCGCTCTCGCCTTCACGGCCTACCTCGCGGCGCGGGGTCTGCTGTGGACGAGCCCCGAAACGGTGGAGCGGGGCTGGCTGATCATCGCCGCTCTGGTGATCTACCTGCCGATCACGTGGCTGTGGATCCTGTTGCCCGGTTCGCGGCGCCCCGGCGCCCCGGTCGGGGCGCCGGGCGAGCGATCCACGATGCCAGGGTGGGCCGCGGCGCTCGCGCTCGTGGCGTCCGTCGTGGTGCCGAACGCGGCTTTCCTCGCCGTCGTGCCCGATGGGCGGACCCAACCTTTCGTCACGTGGGTCATCGGCGGTATCGGCGCCCTCATGACCATCGTCATGGTTCGGCACCGGCCGATCATCGCCTGGATCGGTATGGCGGCCCTGACGGTGTCGGCGTCCGTCTGGCTCGGCGTGGTCTCGGCCTTGAGCCTCGGGCTGGTCGGCTCGCTCGTCTGGGTGACCGTGGCCCAGCTCATGTCGATCGCCCTCGACCGCACCGCGCGTGACGCGGCTCAATTATCCGACCTGCAACAGGCGGCGTCCGCGTGGCAGGCGGCGCAGAGCGGCCGCCAGCGGGAGCGGCGACTGCACGTCCAGCGCGCGCTCGCGGTCGCCGGACCGGTGCTCGCTCGTGTGATCGAGACGGGCGGCAACCTCCGCCCGTCCGAGCGGGAGACCGCGCGCTTGGCTGAGCAGAGCCTCCGCGACGAGTTGCGGAGTCCGCGTCTGCTCGACCAGGGCGTGCGCGCGGAGATCGATGCCGCGCGGCGCCGGGGTTCGGCGGTCACTCTGTTCGATGAGGGTGGTCTCGACGGTCTCGATGCGCCGGCGCTGGGGGAGATCCGTGCAGAGCTCGCCGACATTTTGCGCGGCGCCGTGTCGGAGCGGCTCATCATCCGCACCTCGCCGCACAACGGGATCGCGGTCACGGTCGTGGGCCGCTCGACCGGCGAGGGTGCGGGCGGAGATGACGACGAGGTCGACCTCTGGCGCGAGATCCGTCGCCCGCGCTGACGATCGGGGAGTCGGCTCAGCGGGATCACCGGCGACGTCGGGCCCGCGCGTCCTGGGTGGACCGGGAGCCGATCGGCCCCCGCCTGATCGCCGATCGCGGCCGCGCCGGAGTCGCACAAACCAGGGGGATGGGGGTGAGGGGCGGCGATAGCGCCGGCCCCTCACCCATGCGGACGGTTACCCGAAAACCGGCCGCGGTGGCCGGAACCGGCTCGATGAGCGGCCCGGCCGAACGCACAAAGCGTTCCAGCTCCTCCAGTATCCGCGACGCGCTCCAGCGCGTCTGTAGGTATTTCGGGGGACAGTCAGCCGGTGAACCCGCGCCAACCGGCGTCGCGGTTCAGCGGGGCGCGCAGACCCCGCGCGGACAGCTCCCAGCTCGACCGCGCCGTGGCCTCGGGGGCCGTGGCATCCGCCCTCTCCCGCGCGTAGGCCTCGCCCACCACGACGATCGCCGCTGCGAGCTCCTCGGGCGTGGGAGTGCCGCGCACGACGCGCGCGACGGCTTCGGGCGGGTCCAGCGGTGCGTTCTCGCTCACAGCGGGATGTTCCCGTGCTTCTTCGCGGGCAGGCTCGCGCGCTTGTTCCGCAGCGCCCGCAGCGCCTTGGCGATCGACACGCGCGTCTGCGCGGGCTCGATGATCCCGTCGAGCTCGCCGCGCTCGGCCGCGAGGAACGGGGATGCCACGTTGTAGGTGTACTCGTTCGCGAGGCGCGTGCGCACCGCGGCGACGTCTTCGCCCGCCTCTTCGGCGCGCTTGATCTCGCCGCGGTAGAGGATGTTGACCGCGCCCTGCCCGCCCATGACGGCGATCTCGGCCGTGGGCCACGCGAGGTTGATGTCGGCACCGAGCTGCTTCGAGCCCATGACGATGTACGCACCGCCGTAGGCCTTGCGCAGGATCACGGTCACCAGCGGCACGGTGGCCTCGGCGTAGGCGTAGAGCAGCTTCGCGCCGCGGCGGATGACGCCGGTCCACTCCTGATCGGTGCCGGGGAGGTAGCCGGGCACGTCGACGAGCGTCACGATCGGGATCGAGAACGCGTCGCAGAAGCGCACGAATCGCGAGGCCTTCTCGCCGGCGTCGATGTTCAGCGTGCCGGCCATCTGCGAGGGCTGGTTGGCGATGATGCCGACGGTGCGCCCCTCGATCCGCCCGAAGCCGATGACGATGTTCGGGGCGAACAGCGGCTGCACCTCCAAGAACTCTCCGGTCCCTGAGCCTGTCGAAGGGTCCACGATCCCCGAGATCACCGTGTGGATGTCGTAGGGCTGGTTGGGGGAGTCGGGGATGATCGTGTTCAGCGAGCGATCGGCATCCGTCGTCTCGAACTCGAACGGTGTCTCGTAGACCGGGATCTCGGCGAGGTTGTTGTCGGGCAGGTAGCCGATCAGCGTGCGCGCGTAGTCGATCGCGTCGTCCTCGTCGTCGGCGAGGTAGTGCGCGACGCCCGACCGGCTGTTGTGGGTGAGCGCGCCCCCCAGCTCTTCCATGCCGACGTCTTCGCCGGTCACGGTCTTGATGACGTCCGGCCCGGTGACGAACATCTGGCTGGTCTTGTCGACCATGATGACGAAGTCGGTGAGCGCGGGGGAGTACACCGCGCCGCCCGCGGCGGGGCCCATGATGAGCGAGATCTGCGGGATCACGCCGGAGGCCGCCGTGTTCAGGCGGAAGATCTCGCCGTACTTGCCGAGGGCGACCACGCCCTCCTGGATGCGCGCGCCGCCGGAGTCCAGGATGCCGATGATCGGGATGCCGCTGCGCAGCGCGAGTTCCATGACCTTGATGATCTTGTCGCCGGCGACCTCGCCGAGCGAGCCGCCGAAGGTCGAGAAGTCCTGCGCGTAGACCGCGACGGTGCGGCCGTGGATCGTGCCCGTGCCCGTCACGACCGAGTCGCCGTAGGGACGGGACTTGTCCATGCCGAAGGCCGTGGTGCGGTGGCGCACGTACTCGTCGATCTCGACGAACGAGCCCGGATCGACAAGCATCTCGATGCGCTCGCGGGCGGTGAGCTTGCCCTTCGCGTGCTGCTTGTCGCGGGCGGCGGCTTCGGCGTCGACGACCGCTTCCTGGTACCGGGTGCGCAGGTCGGCGATCTTGCCGGCGGTGGTGAAGAGATCGGGCTGGTCGGTCACGCCTTCCACCCTAGCGACAGCCTCCGCGGCGAGGTTGGAGGGTGCGCACAAGCGAAACGGTGAGGCGCTGTGGCATCCGTCCAGTCATCCGCTTCGGGTCGCTGGGCGCCGCCGCCGAAACGATGAAGCGCAAGCGGATGCCATCGCCTCGACGATTCTCTAGGGTGTGGGCATGCCGATCCCCGAAGCCGGATACCCGCGGACCGCCGCCGTCAGCCCCCGCGTCCAGGTGGTCGAGACCACCGGTTCCACCAATGCCGATGTTGTCGCGGCCGTGACGGCGGACCCGGCCGGCTGGCCGCACCTCTCTCTCCTCGTCACGCGCGACCAGCGCGCGGGGCGCGGGCGCCTCGATCGCACGTGGACCGCGCCCGCGGGAACCGCGATCGCCGTCTCGGTCGTCGTGGACGCCTCCCGCGTGCCGCTGCCGCTGCGGGGCTGGATTCCGCTGGTGGCCGGGGCGGCGATGACCCGCGCGGTGCGTGCGCAGCTCGGCGGGCACGGCGGCGCAGTGGAGTTGAAGTGGCCGAACGACGTGCTCGTGGAGGGCGGCAAGATCTGCGGCATCCTGGCCGAAGCCGTGCCCGGAACCTTCGACACCGTGGTGGTCGGAGCGGGAGTGAACACCCGCATGAGCCGCGCGGATCTTCCCGTGGCGACCGCGACGTCGTTCGCGGCGCTCGGGGCGGAGTGCGACGAGGACCAGCTGCTGGCGGACTACGTCTCGGGGCTCTCGGAGTCGCTCGCGGCTCTCGCGGCCGGGCAGGAGGAACGCGTGCACGGCGACGTCGAGAAGCTCTGTGCGACGGTCGGCCGCGAGGTGTCGGTCTCGCTGCCCGACGGGACGACGCTGTCGGGCCGCGCGACGCGGCTCGACGAGACGGGCCGACTCGTCGTGGAGGCGGGGACGATCGTCGAGGCGGTGTCGGCGGGCGACGTGGTGCACGTGCGCTGAGGCCCCGGGCGTCCCGCGTGTGCGCCGCGGGCTGCGGGCGCGACCCCGCACAATGAGAGGGTGACCCAGCCGACCAGCTACGGAGGGCGCCCGCGTATGCCGGCGCCGGGTGCCGCAGCGCCCGAGCTGCGCATCGCGCGGATCCACGCGCACGCGCGACGTCTCGTGTGGTCGGCGATGGTGCTGATCGGCGTCGCCGGCGCGACGGCGTACTTCTACGACAATCTGCCCGCGCCGTTCGAGAACTGGATGCTGGTGAGCGCGGCGGCCGCGATCGTGCTGCTGCTCGTCGTGGTCCCCTACCTCGTCTGGCTGTCGCACACGTGGACGATCACGACCCGTCGCGTGATCGAGCGCTCGGGCTTCTTCGGCTCGCGCAGCCAGGAGATCTCGCACGTGCGCGGGTACTCGATCCAGATGCGCCGTGGCGTGCTGCAGCGCCTGTGGGGTGCGGGGACGCTGACGCTGTCGAACGGTGTCGAGCCCCCGTTGCGGTTGAAGAACGTCCCGAACGCCGTGCTGCTGCACGAGACCCTGGTCGACCAGGTCGAGGTCAACCAGATCCTCGCTCACCGCGACTCCCAGGCGTTCGGCTCCGGCGCGGTCGGTCTCTGACGCGGGCTGCGGTCTCGTCGCCGGACCCGGCCGAGCCCCTCGAAGCCGACGGCGTCCGAGGGAGCTCCGGTCCCTTCGTCAAGCTCAGGGACCCCGGTCGCGTCGAGGTGGCTGAGCCTGTCGAAGCAACCGGCGTCCGGGGGAGTTCGGGTCCCTTCGACATGCTGAGGGACCCCGGTCGCGTCGAGGTGGCTGAGCTTGTCGAAGCCACCGGTACCCCCGCGCCGTCCCGCCTCGGCTCGCGCCCCCGCGAGCAGCCCGACAGAATGGATGCCGACGAAGGGAGCGGCATGACGCTGCGAGTCGGAGTGATCGGTGGCGGACAGCTGGCGCGGATGATGATCGCGCCCGCCGTCGAACTGGGGATCGACATCCGTGTCCTCGCCGAGGACGAGGGAATGTCGGCGGCGCTCGCCGCGTCGGCGGTGGGCGACTACCGCGACGCCGATACCGTCCTGGCCTTCGCGCGCGACGTCGACGTCATCACCTTCGACCACGAGCACGTCCCGCAGGATGTCCTCGCCGCCCTCGTCGACGCGGGGGTCTCCGTTCACCCCGGACCCGCCCCGCTCGCCGTCGCCCAGGACAAGCTCGTCATGCGGACGCGCATGGCCGAACTGGGCCTTCCCCAGCCCGACTGGGCCGCCGTCGCCGACGTCGCCGAGCTGCAGGACTTCCTCGACTCTCACGGCGGTCGCGCCGTGGTGAAGACGCCCCGCGGTGGCTACGACGGCAAGGGCGTGCGCGTCGTCGCCGCGGCGACCGAGGCGGATGACTGGTTCGCCGCTCTCGCCGAGGACGGCCACGGGGGATCGCTGCTCGCCGAAGAGCTCGTCGACTTCACGCGCGAACTCGCGCAGCAGGTGGCGCGCCGGCCGTCCGGCGAGGTGCGCGCCTATCCCGTCGTCGAGACCGTGCAGCGCGGGGGAGTGTGCGCCGAGGTCGTCGCACCCGCGCCCCGTGCCGACGGGCGTGTCCAGCGGGTCGCCGCCGACATCGGCGTCGCCGTGGCCGAGGGCCTCGGCGTCACCGGGATGCTGGCTGTCGAGCTGTTCGAGACCAGCGACGAGCGCATCCTCATCAACGAGCTCGCAATGCGTCCCCACAACAGCGGCCACTGGACGCAGGACGGGGCGGTCACCAGCCAGTTCGAGCAGCACCTGCGGGCGGTCCTCGACCTCCCCCTCGGAGCGACGGATGCCAAGGCCCCGTGGTCCGTCATGATCAACGTGCTCGGCGGGCCCGCCGAGGGGACGCTCGAGGAGCGATTCCCCGCGGCGCTCGACGCACACCCGCACGCCAAGATCCACACGTACGGCAAGGCTCCGCGCCCCGGCCGCAAGGTCGGGCACGTCAACGTGACGGGCGACGACCTCGACGACGCCGTGTACGAGGCACGCGCGACGGCCGCCTTCTTCGATTGAGCTGAGCGTCTGAGCGCGCCGTTCCGCCTTCTTCCAGCGAGCCGCCCTAGCCTGGACCGGTGACCCGGCCGCTGCATTCCTCCGAGACGCCCGTGGTCGGCGTCGTCATGGGCTCCGACTCGGATTGGCGCGTGATGAACGCCGCCTCCGAGGTACTGAGCGAGTTCGGCATCCCGCACGAGGTGGAGGTCGTCTCGGCCCACCGCACGCCGGACAAGCTCGTGCGGTACGGCCGCGAGGCCCGGAGCCGCGGGCTTCGCGCGATCATCGCCGGTGCCGGGGGAGCCGCTCACCTGCCCGGCATGTTGGCATCCGTCACCGCTCTTCCCGTGATCGGCGTGCCCGTCCAGCTGGCCACCCTCGATGGGCTGGACTCGCTGCTGAGCATCGTGCAGATGCCGGCGGGGATCCCGGTCGCCACGGTGTCGATCAACGGGGCGAAGAACGCGGGGCTCCTCGCCGCACGCATCCTCGGGTCGGCGGACGCCGAGATCGCGGATCGGATCGAGGCATACGCCCGCGACCTCGAGAGTCAGGTCGAAGACAAGAACCGACGGCTCAAGGAGTCGCTATGACCCTCGCGCCCCCGCGCGCGTCGTCGCGCTCGCCGCTGGTCGAACAGCGTCCGCTGCGCAACCCCGATCTCGGATCCACCGCGGTCATGACCCGGCGCGGTTGGTGGCTCGTCGTCGCGAACCTCCTCATCCCGGGCTCCGCTCAGGTGCTCGCAGGCAACAGGCGTCTCGGGCGCTTCGGCCTCGCCGCGACCCTGGCACTGTGGGTCGGACTCGTGCTCGTCGCTCTCGGTGCCCTGCTGGCGCCGAGCAGCCTGTTCGCCCTGGCGACCGGATCGTTCATCCCCGACTTCTTGTCGTGGTTCCGCTGGGTTCCGCTCACGATCGTGCAAGCGCTGCTCGTGGGGTACGCCGTGCTGTGGATCGTGTTGACCATCGACACGCTCCGCCTCGTCCGCCTCGTCCGGACCGGCCCGCTCGCGCGATTCGGCATCGCGATCGTCTCGATCGGCCTCACCAGCATGCTCGTGGCCGGGGCGGGGTGGGCGGTGCAGACCGCGGGGACGACCCGCGACACAATCGCCGAGATCTTCGCTCAGTCCGCCCCCGTCGTCCCGCCCTCCGACGGGTACTACAACATCCTGCTGCTCGGCGGCGACTCCGGCGAAGGGCGCGACTCGATGCGCTTCGACAGCATCTCGGTGGTCTCCATCAACGCCTCCACGGGTGCCGTCACGATCACCGGCATCCCGCGCGACATGCCCCACTTCCCCTTCGCGCCTGGTCCGATGCAGGACAAGTACCCGAACGGCCACGAGGGCAAGTTCGACCCGGACTGCGGGTGGGGCAGCGGCATCAACCAGCTGCGCACCGAGGTCGAAGTCTGTCAGGACGGCAAAGCCCTGTACCCGGATGCCGAGTCACGGGGGTCCGAGCCGGGCATCGAGGCCACCAAGGACGCGGCCGAGGGCATCCTCGGCATCCAGATCCCGTACTACGTGCTCCTCGACATGAAGGGGTTCGCCGACGTGGTGGACGCCCTCGGCGGCGTCGACATCACGGTCGACGAGCGACTCCCGAAGGGCGGCCCCGCCTACGACGGGCAGCCCGTCGACGACTGGGCATTCGGGTGGATCGAACCGGGTGCACAGCACATGGACGGCGACACGGCGCAGTGGTACGCGCGTTCGCGGTACACCACGAGCGACTTCGACCGGATGCGGCGTCAGCGGCAGCTGCAGGAGGCGATCCTCGCGCAGTTCACCCCTCAGAACGTCCTCACGCACTTCCAAGAGGTCGCGGCGGCCGGGACCAACACCGTCGAGACCGACCTTCCCCAGAGCCTGATCGCCCCCACGCTGGTCGATCTCGCCCTCAAGGCCAAGGACCAGCCCGTCTCGACCATCGAGCTGACGCCGGAGGGCGGGATCGACGAGTTCGACCCCGACTACGCCCAGGTCCAGCAGATCGTCCACGACAAGCTGCATCCGCCCACCGAGACGGAGGCGCCCTCCCCGTGACCGTCACGCTGCGCGTCGTGCTGGATCAGCTCGTCGCCCCCACGTCCCGCGATCTCGCCGAGGCGTCGGCCTCCTTGGCTCAGGCTCTCGTCGACACCGCCCCGCGCGGCTGCGATGTCGCGAGCATCGTTCCCGCACCCGGGCTCGGCGATGACGCCGGGGTGACCGGCCTGTCGGCCGAGACGCGCCTCAGCATGCGACGGCGCGAGCTCGCGGCATCCTGGCAGCTCGGGGTCGCCCCCGGCGTCGGGAAGGGACTGATCCACTCGCCGACCGCTCTTGCCCCGCTTGTGCGCCACGACCGCGTCAACGAGACGCACCAGATCGTGGTGACCCTGTGGGACCTGCGCGCGTGGGAAGCGCCCGACGAACTGCCCCGCGCCGAGGCGCTCGCCTCGCGCGCGCTGCTCTCCCGCGTGACGAAGCACGCCGACGCCGTGGTCGTCCCGACCCACGCAATGGCCGCGCGGCTGGGAGAAGTGGCCAAGTCCAAGCTCGTGGCGAAGGTCCGCGTGATTGGGGGAGCCCCCGCCGCCGGCATGCGCGTCCCGTCCGACGCGGTGGGACGCCTGCGCGCCCTCGAGCTTCCGACATCGTTCCTCGCGCTCGCGGGTGGCCGCGCCCCGTCCGACGGAGTCGCCGACGCATTCGCCGCCGTCACCGCCGCTGGGTGGGACGGCGACGTCGTCGTCCTCGACGTGCCCGAGGGGGAGGAGCCCGCCGTCGTGGAGCTCGCCGCCGCCGCGGGCATCGCCGAGGCGCGCGTTCACGCCCGCGGTTCGCTCGACCAGTGGGACCGCGCCGCGGTGCTCTCGCACGCCGCCGCGTTCGTGACCGGGTGCGCACGGACGGACTGGCCCTGGCGCGCCGTGGACGCCCTGGCCGTCGGCATCCCGATCGTCGCGGTCGACACCCCCGTCCACCGGGAAGTACTGGCGGATGCCGCGGCGCTCGCCCCCGCGGACGCCCTCGGGGGCGCGTTGGAGAGGGCCCTCGGGGACGACGGCGCACGGCTGCGCGTGCTCGCCGGCGACCGCGCCAAGGGCTTCGCGTGGGAGGCCTGCGCCGACCGGATCTGGGCGCTGCACGCCGAACTCTGAGACCGGCCCGGTGCCGCGTCTCGGCACTCTCCGGCCCCTATGCTCGGACGCATGCCTGCACGCGCCGGGATCGTCATCCGCACCCGTCACCGCCCGGCGTTCCTCCGCCGGGCCCTCGGCGACATCGCCGCCCAGCGGTTCGAGGACTGGCGGCTGATCGTCGTCAACGACGGCGGTGACGCGGCCGAGGTCGACGCCGTCGTCGAGACGGCGGGGCTCGGCGAGCGCGCCGAGGTGATCCACATCCCCGCGGGCGAGGGTGGGCGCTGCATCGCGGCGAACACGGGAGTGCGCGCCCTCGACACGGAGTACGTCGTTCTCCACGACGACGACGACCGCTGGCATCCCGCCTTCCTCGAGCGCACGGTCGCGTGGCTCGACGCGCACCCCGCGCACGGCGCGGTGTCGGCCGCGACCGAGATCGTGTACGAGGAGAACCGCGGCGGGACGTGGATCGAGGTCGATCGAGCCCCGTTCTGGGCGGGCATGAGCCGGATCTCGCTCGGCGAGATGATGAGCGTGAACCGGGCCGTTCCCATCTCGGTCGTCTATCGTCGCCGCCTGCACGACGAGGTCGGCTGGTACGACGAGACCCTGGATGCCGTCGAGGACTGGGATCTGTATCTGCGGATCCTGCGCGAGCACGAGATCGGGTTCCTCGCGGGGGAGCCGCTCGCGTTCTGGACGCAGCGGCCCGACTCGGTCGGTCTGGACGCGAACAGCATGTTCGGTCTCGCGGCCGAGCACGCGCGCGACGACGCGGTGGTGCGCGACCGCGCTCTCGCCGAGTGGGTACAGCGCGAGGGCCCCGGGCTGCCGCTGTACCTCTCGTCCCTCCACACGCAGCTAGCCGCGCATGTCGACGCGGCCGTCGACCGTCTGAGGGCCGAGCTGCGCGAGGACGTCCGTCGCGAGATCGACGCGCATCAGCCCCTTCTCTCGCGCGTCCGTGGGCTTCGTCGCCGGTTCGGACGTCGATAACGGGCGTCTACCGATCGCGGACAATACCGCGATTCGGACTCCGCGCCCCGCATAATGAACGCGTGAACCCCCGCCACGACACCGTTGTCCCGTCTCGCTCGAGGCGCGCGCGTGTCGCGCTGCCCGCTCTGCTCCTCCTCGTCGGAGCCCTGTCGCTGTCGGCCTGCGCGACGCCGATCCGCGGGGCGGCTCCCTCACCCAGCCCCTCCCTGTCCTCTTCGTCGACCATGTCGCCCGCGCCCACGGCCACGCAGACGCCCGATCCGACGCCGAGCGAGAGCGCTACACCGAACACGCCCTACAACGGCGAGATCCTCGTGGTGACGTCGGAGGTGCGCGAGGGATCACTCGAGGTCACGGCGATGGTGCCGGGGGTCGCCGAGTCGGGCGGGACGTGCACGTTGACGCGCAACGACACCGACGAGACCGTCTCGGTGACGGCCACCGAGGGCAAGGGCGTCACGTACTGCGGGCTGATGTCGCTGCCCATCACCGACGGCGCAACCGAGGTGGCCTTCCACGTCGGCTACGAGTCGCCGCAACTGCGCGCGTTCTCGGCGACCGCGACGATCGAGACCGGTCAGTGACGGCGCGCTCGCGCCGCCGCAGCGTTGCGGCGGTCATCGCGGCCTGGGCCTGCGCGATCGCCGTCCTGGTCGCGGTGCCCGTGGCGCTGCCGGCTACGGTCGCTCCCGTCGACTCCGCCGCGGCCGCCAACGCCTCGGACTGGAACGCGGGCAACATCATCGATGACGCCGTGTTCTACAACGGTGACGCGATGAGCTCCAACGATATCCAGGCATTCATGGAGCGCCAGGTGCCGTCCTGCCGGTCGGGCTACACCTGCATCAAGGACTATCGGCAGAACACCGACGACCGGCCCGCGGACAAGTACTGCAACGGCTACCAGGGACGGCCCAACGAGAGCGCGTCGACCATCATCGACAAGGTCGCGCGTTCCTGCGGGATCAGTCAGAAGGCGCTTCTCGTCCTCCTGCAGAAGGAACAGGGCCTGATCACGTCGACGGCGCCGTCGGACTGGAACTACCAAGCGGCCACGGGCCAGGGATGCCCCGACACGGCTCCGTGCGATCCGTCGACCTCGGGCTTCTTCTACCAGGTCTATTACGGCGCGCGGCAGTTCGAGGTCTACCGTCTCAACCCGACCTGGTGGGGTTACCAGCAGGGTCGGTGGAACAACATCCTCTACAACCCCGACAGCAGCTGCGGCACGCAGCGTGTCTTCATCGAGAATGCGGCCACCGCGGGCCTGTACATCTACACGCCGTACGTGCCGAACCAGGCCGCCCTCAACAACCTGTACGGCACCGGAGACCGCTGCTCGGCCTACGGCAACCGCAACTTCTGGCGGACGTTCACGGACTGGTTCGGGACGACCCGGTACACACCGCCCCGGCCGACCTACGGCGTGGACTCCTCGGTCGTCGCGGTGGACCCGTCGGGCAACGTCGTCTCCTACCCCTTCAAGAGCAGCACGTGGGGTGACCGCGTGCAGACGGCCGGGGGGCTGTCGAAGTCGGATCGGGTGCTCTCGATGGGCGATTTCGACGGTGACGGCCGCCGCGACATGATCGTCCTCGATTCGTCGAAGAAGGTGTGGCTCCGCCCGTTGCAATCGCGCGACGGCGATCTCCCCGCGAAGCGCATCGGCGTCGACTGGTCGGACGCCGCGCTGATCACGGCCGCGGGCGATGCCGACGGCGACGGGGTCCCCGACGTCTATACGACCACCAAGGCCGGCCTGCTGCTGCTCTGGAAGGGCACGGGTTACGGGACGTTCGCCGCCCCGCGGCAGGTGGGCAGCGGATGGACGGGGTTCACCGCGCTCGTCGGCGGCGCGGACATCTCCGGTGACGGCACCCCCGACATCCTCGCGCGTGACGCCTCCGGTGCTCTCTGGGTCTATCGCGGCGACGGCTCGGGCGGCTTTCGAGACGGGCGGGACTATCTGGGCGGCGGCTGGGACACGATGCGGTCCATCCTCGCACCGGGCGACTTCACGGGGAACGGCCGCACGGACATCTTGGCGGTCGACCGGTCCGGCGTGATGTGGGCCTACACGCGCGGCGACGGCGGCACGTTCGGTCGCGTGTCCACGCCCGTGGGCAGCGGATGGTCGGTGATGAGCGTCGTGACCAGCGAGGGACCCAAGCCCGGATGGCGCAAGTCCTTCCCGGGCGGCGCCGGAGACCTCACGGGCGATGGGGCGAGCGACGTCGTTGCCGTATCGAACAAGGGCGTGATGAGCGTGTACCCGGGCAACGGGTCCGGTGGGTGGCTCGGCCCGATCCAGGTGCAGGCCAAGTGGGGCTCGGCGACGGTCGTCCCGCTCGGCGACTTCGACGGCGACGGGCGTGCCGATCTGGGGCGCATCACCTCGGATGGGACGTTCCAGCTCCTGCGGGGCAAGGGAGACGGCACCTTCGCCTCCGCAACCACGATCGGCAGTGGGTGGAGCGGCTTCGGCCTGGTGACCGGCGGCATCGATTTCGACGGTGATCGGCGGGTCGATGTTGTCGCTCGCGATGCCACCGGCGCCCTGCGGCTCTACCGCGGCGACGGGATGGGCGGTTGGCTCACCGGTCAGGGCGAGGTCATCGGGGTGGGATGGAACGTCATCAATTCGCTCTCCGCGGCCGGTGACGTCGACGGCGACAGCCTCAACGATTTCGTCGCGCGCAAGACGGACGGCACCCTGTGGTTGTACGGCACGAACGGACGGGGCAGCTGGGGGTCCATCCGCCAGATCGGAACCGGCTGGAATGTCTTCAAGACGGTCTTCAGCCCGGGCAACTTCGATGGGAACGGTGGCCCCGACGTCCTCGGCCGCGCCTCGAACGGCGACCTCTACCTCTACCGCGGCGACGGCGGTGGCGGGTGGCAGGGAGATCGGTTCCGTGCCGGCATCGGGTGGGACGTGATGGCGCAGATCCGCTGATCCGGGTCCGCCGACAGGAGTCGGTCGCGGCACCGGATACGTCCGCGACGCACAGGTCCATGCCCGACACTGGAGGGTCGGCCTTTTCGAGAGAGACCTGCTCTGTGACACACACTTCTTCCTTGAGCGCGCTGCGCGAGCGATACACACGTTGGACGACCCCGCGCGCTGACGGGCTGCCGAACCGCGCCGTGGTCGGCTTCCCGCTCGGTCTGCTGGGCGTGGTACTCGTGGCCTTCGTCGCGCTGGGACTCACCGGCTCGTCGACGGGGATCGTCCACGACCCTGATCAGCCAGGGAGACGACCCGGCCCTCATCGCGGGAGAGCCGGAAGCGATCCGCAGCGACGAGTGGTTCGTGCAGACCTCGTGGGTGATCTCGCAGGTGGAGCAGGATCTCCCCGCCCGGAACGAGACCTTCCCCGGCGGCATGGATGCCACCGTGCAGAACGACCTGCCCACGACCGACTGGTCGACGGTGCTGCGTCCGCACCTGTGGGGCTTCTTCTTCCTCCCTCTCGATCAGGCGATGGCACTGAAATGGTGGCTACCCGGGTTCGCGGTCATCGGCGCGGGGTACCTTCTCGCGGTCGTGCTGATGCCCCGCCGGCCCGTGGCCGCGGCGGCTCTCTCGGTCGGATTCTTCTTCGCCCCGTTCTTCCAGTGGTGGTACCTGTCGACGACCCTGTATCCGGCGGCATGGGCGTTCCTGGTCATGGCCACGGCGATGTGGTGCGTGCGATCGAGCAGACGCGTCGGAGCGTGGGTGCTGTCGGCGCTCACCGCGTGGACGACTGCAGCCATGGCCGTCGGCGTGTACGCCCCGTTCATCGTGCCCGTGGTGCTCGTCTCGGCGGCGTTCGTCGTCGGTGTCGTCCTCACCCCCGTGCCGCAGGCCGAGTCCTTCGGTGTCCGCGTCCGCCGGCTCGTCCCCCTGCTCGTCGGCGGTGCCGCCGCGGTGTTGGTGACGCTGATCTGGCTCGTCACCCGGTGGTCCACCATCCAGGGCTTCACGTCCACCGTGTACCCGGGGGAGCGGCTGCAGAAGGTCGGCGAGGGCGGCTGGTCGGAAACCGCCCAATTGTTCTGGGGGTTCCTCTCGTTCGATCTGGGCCGCACCGCGGGCCTGCCGTTCGCCGTGAACATGTCGGAAGCGTCGACCTTCTTCCTGCCGGGCATCCTGCTCATCGTCGCCGTCGTCTGGTTGCTCGTCGTCCGGTGGCGGGCGTCACGACGGCTGGATCCCGTGACGATCGCGCTCCTGGTCGTGGGAGCGGTGATGCTCGCTTTCCTGATCGTTCCGGGGTGGGATGCCATCGCCCACCTCCTCTTCCTCGATCGCACGACCTCGCCGCGAATCCGCATCGGCTTCGGCGTGCTCAGCTTCGTCCTCGTCCTCGTCGTCGGTCGCGAGATCGACGAACGTCGCGCGCGCCGGGCCGGGCGGCCTCCGTGGTGGGTCGCCGGCGCCACCGCCGCCGTCGCCCTCGCGTCGATGGCGGTCGTGCTGTGGCGCATCCACCGTGAGACCGGGCTGGACGTGCACTTCGACGGGATCGAACCGTCGGCCGTCGCGGTCGGCGTCATTTCGGCGCTGCTGCTCGTGGCATCCGTCGTCGCCATCGCCCGCGGAGGGATGACCACCGGTGCCATCGGTCTGCTGGTGGTGTCCCTCCTGGCCGGGCTGGGTGTCAACCCGCTCTACCGGGGTGTGCTCGACCTGAGGGACACGGCGACGGTGCATGCGATCCAGCAGCGCGACGAAGAAGAACCGGGCACATGGGTCGGCATCACATCGAGCCAGCTCCCCACCATGATGCTCGTCGAGTCGGGCGTCACGGCGTTGAACGGGTTCCAGGGTGCGCCGTCCCGCGAGATGTGGTCGGAGATCGACCCGACCGGTGCCGCCGAAGAGCGATGGAACCGTCTGGGGATGGTGTCCTGGGTCCTGGGCACGGGCGACCCGTCGCCGCGCAACCCGTATCCCGATCAGGTGCAGATGACCTTCGACGCCTGCGCGCCCTTCGCGCGCGAACACGTCACGTGGGTGTTGAGCGAAGCTCCGATCGACTCGGCGTGCGTCACGCTGTCGGACACCGTCCAGGAAGGCCCGACGACGATGCACATCTACGAGGTCGTCAAGTGATCCGTGCGGGGGCGGACGGCCGCCCCCGCACGGATCCTGTCACGCCGACAGGTAGGAGCGCAGGCGCTCGCGCGCCGGAGCGGTGACGACGGGGCCGTGGTCGGCCAGCTCGAGAACGCTGTTCGACGGCCGGGGCGCGACGGGTGCCGTCGCCGCGGCGAAATACTCCTCGGTGCTGACCCCCGTGACGCGGGAGGGGTCGTGGCCGGTGAGCTCGAAGACGTCGCGTGCGATGTCGTACCACGTCGTGGGATCGCCGGCTCCGGTCACGTTGTAGACGCCGGAGGGTGCTCCCGTCTCGAGCAGCGCGCGCACCGTGGCGGCGAGGTCGGTCGTGAAGGTCAGGCGTCCTCGCTGATCGTTCACGACGCGAGGATCGACACCGCGTTCGGCGAGCGACGCCATCGTGCGGACGAAGTTGTTGCCCTCGCCGATGACCCAGCTCGTCCGCAGGATGTAGTGCCGCGGAACCGCGGAGACGATCGCGTCGCCCGCGGCCTTCGTCTGCCCGTAGACGCCTACGGGCGACACCGGGTCGGTCGTCGCGTACGCGCCCTCTTTCGATCCGTCGAAGACGTAGTCGCTCGAGACGTGCACCAGCGTGATCCCATTGGCCGTCGCGATACGGGCCAACGCGGCCACGGCCGTGACGTTCGCCGCCCAGGCCTCGGTGCGGCCCTCGGGCGTCTCGGCGACATCGACCTTGGTGTACGCGGCGGCATTGACGATCGTGCCGTAGTCGCGCCAGCGGCGCGCGGCATCCAGATCCGGCGAGGTCAGGTCGAGGTCGGCGCGCGTGGCGTACTCGATCCACGGGTGGTCGCCGAACTCCTCGCGCAGGGCCCGGCCGAGCTGGCCGTTGGCCCCGGTCACGAGGATCTTCTTCGGGGGCATCGGCACGACGTCGGCGAGACGCGGGTGGTTCTTGTCCTTCGCGCTGATCTCCACGTCGTCGAGCGGGATCGGCCAGTCGATCGCGGCGGTCTCGTCGGCGAGGTTGAGGAAGGTGTAGGTGGCGTCGGGCGACCAGTGGTCGTTCACGAGGTACGTGTACGCGGTGTCCGGTTCGAGGGTCTGATACGAGTTGCCGACGCCTCGCGGGACGAAGATCGCCGTCGACGGGTCGAGCTCCGTCGTGAAGACCGCACCGAACGAGTCGCCCTCGCGAAGGTCGACCCACGCGCCGAAGATCCGCCCGGTCGCGACCGACACGTACTTGTCCCACGGTTCGGCGTGGATGCCGCGGGTCGTGCCCACCGCGTCGTTGAACGAGATGTTGTTCTGCACCGGACCGAAGTCGGGCAGGTCTACACCCGCGGCGGTCATCTTCTCGCGCTGCCAGTTCTCCTTGAACCATCCGCGCGCGTCGCCGTGGACGGGGAGATCCAGCACGACGAGCCCGGGGATGGGCGTCTCGCGCACCGACAGCGCCTTGCCGAATTCGATCGACACCGCGGTCACTGTCCCTTGCTGGCGTAGAAGGCCTCGACGCCGTCCTTCGACGGCGCCCACCAGGCCTCGTTGTCGCGGTACCACTGGATCGTGGCCGCGAGCCCCGACTCGAAGTCGCCGTACGTCGGCGTCCAGCCCAGTTCGGTCCGAAGCTTGGTCGAGTCGATGGCGTAGCGCAGGTCATGGCCCGGACGGTCGGTCACGAGGTCGTACGCGTCGTTGGGCTGACCGGCGATCTGCAGAATCAGTTCGACGACGCTCTTGTTGTCTTTCTCGCCGTCCGCGCCGATGAGATAGGTCTCGCCGATCTCGCCCTTGTCGAGGATGGTGAGCACGGCCGAGGAATGGTCGTCGGCGTGGATCCAGTCACGCACGTTCTCCCCGGTGCCATAGAGCTTCGGGCGAATTCCGCGGATGACGTTGGTGATCTGGCGGGGGATGAACTTCTCGACGTGCTGGTAGGGGCCGTAGTTGTTCGAGCAGTTGCTGATCGTGGCGCGAACGCCGAAGGAGCGCACCCACGCGCGCACGAGGAGGTCGGACCCGGCTTTCGTCGACGAGTACGGCGATGACGGGTTGTAGGGCGTCGACTCGGTGAAGCGCGCCGGATCGTCGAGCTCGAGATCGCCGTACACCTCGTCGGTCGAGATGTGGTGGAAGCGCACGTCGTGACGGCGCGCGGCTTCGAGCAGCGTGTACGTGCCGATGATGTTGGTGTCGAGGAAGGGGCGCGGGTCGTGCAGCGAGTTGTCGTTGTGCGACTCGGCGGCGTAGTGCACCACGGCGTCGGCCTCAGCCACCAGCGGGTCGACGACGGCCGCGTCGGCGATGTCGCCGACGACGAGACGCACGCGGTCCTCGGGGAGGCCCTCGAGCGACGCGCGGTTGCCCGCGTAGGTGAGCTTGTCGAGCACCGTCACCGTGTGGTCGGTGTGCGCGATGACGTGGTGCACGAAGTTGGAACCGATGAAACCGGCGCCACCGGTCACGAGAAGACGACTCATGGTCCATAGGGTAGCTGGGTTGCTGTTCGGCCCCCGTCCCCGCTGGATTGGCGTGGGTGCCGCGATGAGGGAAACTTGACCCCATGCGCGGAATCATTCTGGCGGGCGGCACGGGCTCGCGACTTCACCCGATCACGTTGGGCATCTCGAAGCAACTGGTGCCGGTCTACGACAAGCCGATGATCTACTATCCGCTGTCGACGCTGATCCTCGCCGGCATCCGCGACATCCTCATCATCACCACCCCGCAGGATTCCGAGCAATTCCAGCGCCTGCTCGGCGACGGCTCGCGTTTCGGCATCTCGTTGACCTACCGCGTTCAGCCCTCGCCCGACGGCCTCGCGCAGGCCTTTCTTCTCGGCGAGGAGCACATCGGCTCCGAGTCGGTCGCTCTCGTGTTGGGCGACAACATCTTCTACGGGCAGGGCATGGGTACGCGTCTGCGCCAGTACACCGATCTCGACGGCGGGGTCGTCTTCGGATACCGCGTCGCCGATCCGACCGCCTACGGCGTCGTGGAGTTCGACCGCGAAGGACGCGTGGTCTCTCTCGAAGAGAAGCCCCTCGTCCCAAAGAGCGATTACGCCGTGCCCGGGCTCTACTTCTACGACAACGACGTCATCGAGATCGCCCGCGAACTGAAGCCGTCGCCTCGCGGAGAGCTCGAGATCACCGACGTGAACCGCACCTACCTCGAGCAGGGGCGTCTGCGCGTCGAGCTGCTCCCACGCGGCACCGCGTGGCTCGACACCGGTACGTTCGACTCGCTCAGCGAGGCGACCGAGTTCATCCGCACGGTCGAGAAGCGCCAGGGGCTGTCCATCGGATGCCCTGAAGAGGTCGCGTGGCGCATGGGGTTCCTCAGCGATGAGGAACTGCGCGAACGCGCGGAGCCGCTCGTCAAGAGCGGATACGGGCAGTACCTGCTCAAGGCCCTTGCACAGGGAAGCGTCGACGGCCCCCTCTAAGCTCGCCGTTGGTCTGCGTGCGGTCAAGGCCCCTGCCGCATTCTAGAGAACCGCGGGATGAATCGAGGGGCTGAAGTGGAGCATGCGTTGGTTTTCCCCTCCGATGGACGACGACTCGTCGTCTACGTCGTGTACGACCGGCGTGGCGGTGTCGACGATTACGTGGTTCACGCCCTCGAAGGGATGCGCGACCGCGCCACCCACATCCTCGCGGTGATCAACGGCAAGCTCTCGGACGACGCGAGACGACGCCTCGAACCGGTGACGGACGAGATCCTGCTGCGGAAGAACGTCGGCTTCGACATCTGGGCGCACAAGGATGCCCTCGACCACATGGGGTCGCGACTGGCGGACTTCGACGAGCTCGTGCTCACCAACGACACGTGGTTCGGTCCCGTGCGTCCGTATGGACCCGTCTTCGACCGCATGGACGCCCTCGACGCCGACTTCTGGGGGATGACCGACCACGCCCGCGAGGAGCCGAACCCCTTCACGGGCGAGGGCGTTCTGCCGTACCACCTGCAGTCGTTCTGGATCGCCGTCCGCCGGCGCATGTTCACGTCGGAGCGCTGGGAGCGCTACTGGCGGGATCTCCCCGAGATGCCGTCGTACTTCGACGCGGTGCTCAAGCACGAGACCATCTTCACTGAGACCTTCACCGAGGCGGGGTTCACCTCGGCGGTGGCCTTCGCGTCGGCCGACTACCCGACCGACCACCCGGCGTTGTTCAATCCCACGCTCCTCATCGACGACGGATGTCCGCTGGTCAAGCGCCGCCCGTTCTTCCACTGGCCGCCGTTCCTCGACCGTCATGCGGTGATCGGTCGCGCGATCCTCGACAAGGTCGCGGCCCACGGCTATCCGACCGCGCTGATCTTCGAGAACTTGGCGCGGACGGTTCCGCCGAAGGTGATCAACACCAATCTGGCGATGCTCGACATCCTCCCCCGCACGGTGGTCACGGCATCCGAGGATCCCTCGACCCTGCGCGTGCTCGTGGTCATCCACGCGACCGGGATCGCCTCGGTCACCCCGCTCGTGGAGCGGCTCAGCTGGTTCCCGGCACCGGTCGACGTGATCGTCACCACGTCGGACGCGGGGCTCGCGCCCGCCCTCGACGAGCTGCTGTCAACCCATGGTCAGAACGTGTCCGCGGCCGAGGTCCGCGTCGTCCCGTCGCCGAACGGCCGCGACATGAGCGCCTTCCTGATCGGATGCCGAGCCGAACTGCTCAGCGACCAGTACGACGTCTTCGTCAAGCTCCACGACCGTCTCCCCGTCCGCCGAGGACGCACGGTGTCGGAGTACTTCCGCCGGTACATGCGCGACAACCTCCTGGGAAGTCCGTCGTACATCGCCAACCTCCTCGCCCTGTTCGTGCGCGAGCCGGGGCTCGGTGCCGTCTTCCCCCCGGTCATCGAGACGGGCTATGCCACGACCGGTGAGGGCTGGTCGTGGTATCGGGGGATGGGTCAAGATGTCGCCGACGATCTCGGCATCCGGGTTCCGCTCGACGGGATCACCCCCCTTTCCCCGCTCGGTGGTATGTGGATCGGACGGCCCGCGGGGGTCCGGTCCTACCTCTCGGCGGAGTGGACCTACAACGACTTCCGTGATCGGTCGCGCGAACTGGTGCCCGATCTGCAGCGGCTTCTGGAGCGTCTCGTCTCCGTCGCGGTGGGGGAGCAGGGCCTTCACGTGCGGACGGTGCTGGACTCCGAACACGCGAGCCTCACCCACCTCGCGATCGAGTACAAGATCGATCAGCTCGCGGTGAACCTCCCCGGGTATCCGATCGAGCAGATCCAGTTCCTGCACCGTGCGGGCTGGATGGGCACCGCGGGCGCGGTGGCCTTCTTCCGCATGTACATGAAGACGAACCACAACAAGGTCGTCCAGCGCCTCGACCCCGTCATGCACCCGCTCGGACAGGGCGCGCGTGCGGTGCTGCGCCGGGTGCGCGCGGGTGCTGCGGCCGGCCGCGCCCTGGTGAAGGGAGTCCGCCGGTGAGCGGTACCGAGATCGCGCCGCCCCTGCCCTTTCCGGACGGCGGTCGCCGGCTGATCGTGTACACGATCTACGACCGCCGCGGAGAGGTCGAGGACTACGTCCTGCACGCCCTGGCGGCGCTTCGCATGCACGCCGACCGCCTCATCGCCGTGGTCAACGGCGATCTCACTGACGCCGGACGGACGCGTCTGGTCGATGCCGTCGACGAGATCATCGAGCGTGAGAACACCGGCTTCGACATCGGTGCGCAGCGTGATGCCCTGGCGCGGCTCGGAGAGCGGGTCGCGGAGTTCGACGAGATCGTGCTGACCAACGACACGTGGTTCGGTCCGGTCCGGCCGTTCGCCCCCCTCTTCGCCCGGATGAACGCCCGCCCGGTGCACTTCTGGGCGATGACCGATCACGCGGCCGAGGACCACAACCCCATCACCGGCTCGGGGACCCTGCCGTATCACTTCCAGTCGTTCTGGATCGCCGTGCGCCGCGAGATGTTCCAGACCGAGCGGTGGCGGCGCTACTGGGCGGAGATGCCGGACATCTCCACCTACGTCGACGCCGTCGTGCAGCATGAACTCGTTTTCCGTGACGCCTTCACCGGCAGCGGGTTCGTGGGGGAGGCGGCCTTCGCCTCCGACGACTACGCGGTGGTGAACGCCTCGCTGTTCGCCCCCCGCGCTCTCATCGAGGACGGGTGCCCGATCCTCAAGCGCCGTCCGTTCTTCCACTGGCCGCCGTTCCTCGATCGTCACGCGGTGATCGGGAAGTGGGCGCTGGACGCGGCGGCCGAGGGCGGATACCCCGTCGAGATCGCGCTGTCGAATCTCGCTCGCAACGTCGCGCCCAAGGTGTTGAACGCCGACGCCGGACTCATGGACGTGGTGGGCCCGGACCACGCCCCCTACGATCCGACCGCAGCGTTGCGCGTGGTCGTCATCGCCCACATCTTCTACGACGAGATGACCGAGGAGATGATCGAGCGGGCGAACACCCTGCCCGGACCCTACGACCTCGTCGTCACGACGCCCGACTCCGAGCGTGCGCGGCGGATCGAGTCGCGCATCGCCGCCCTGCCGGGTCGGCGCGGATCGGTGGATGTGCGTGTCGTCGCCTCGAACGACGGCCGCGACCAGAGCGCCTTCCTCGTCGGATGCCGCGACGTCCTCCTGTCGGGTGATTACGACCTCGTCGTCAAGCTCCACAGTAAGAAGACACCGCAGGACGGCTACAACGTCGGCACGCATTTCCGAGAGCAGCAGTTCTTCAACCTCCTGCACGACGAGGACCACACCTCGCGTGTGCTCGCGCTCTTCCAGCGGGAGCCGGGGCTGGGGCTCGCGTTCCCGCCGATGATCCATATCGGCTACCCCACCCTGGGTCGTGCCTGGTGGTCGAACAAGCCCGGTTTCGAACGGCTCGCGGAGAAGCTGGGCATTCGTGTTCCCCTCGACGACGTGTCGCCGTTGGCCCCATACGGCTCCATGTTCTTCGCCCGGCCCGAAGCCCTTCGTCTGCTCGTCGAGCATCCCTGGGAATACTCCGATTTCGGCGGCGTGGAGGCGTACCAGGACGGGGGGCTGGCACATATCCTGGAACGCATGCCGTCGTACGCGGCAGGAGAATTGGGTTACCACAGCCGGACGATCGTCGCACCCGATTATGCGGCGGTCAGCCACACGGCGCTCGATTACAAGCTCGATGAAATGGCCGGAACGACTCCGGGATACGCCTTCGAGAAGATCGATCGTCTTCGGGCGCTCGGATTCGTGGGCACCGGCTCCGGAAAAGACTTCCTCAGGATGTACATGCGCCTGAATCACATGGGCACCGTGCACCGGATGAGGCGAGTGATGGACCCGACCAAGAGCCCGGGTCGATGGATCGACCGGGCCGCGCGCGGGCTGAAGAAACG
This sequence comes from Microbacterium sp. SORGH_AS_0969, assembly GCF_030818255.1. Lineage (NCBI taxonomy): Bacteria > Bacillati > Actinomycetota > Actinomycetes > Micrococcales > Microbacteriaceae > Microbacterium > Microbacterium sp. SORGH_AS_0969. Next base: position 244,300 of record NZ_JAUTAG010000001.1, on the reverse strand, counting down.
ACGAAAGAACTCATGACGGGACAGCAAGAATGGCAGCGATGAGCCAGGAGAGCGTGGCGCGATTCGCGCGGATCTCCGAAGCGCCGTACGCGGTCGTCGATGCGAAGGGTCGCCGCACCACCGGCCGGCTCGGCAAGGTCGGCGAGATCCTCAAGCGCCGCGACCTGTTGAACCTCCTCGTGCGCCGCGACCTGCAAGCGCGCTACCGGGACAGCTTCCTCGGATTCCTGTGGACCGTCATCCGTCCGCTCATCCAGTTCTTGATGTACTTCATCGTGCTGGGGCAGTTCTTGCGCGCGGCCGAGGGCATCGACAACTTTGCGATCTATCTGTTCTCCGGTCTCACGCTGTACGTGTTCTTCAACGACATGGTGTTCGGCGCGACGGGGTCGATCCTGCAGAACGGTGGATTGGTCAAGAAGATCTACCTGCCTCGTGAGATCTTCCCCCTGGCGAGCATCGGCGGAGCGGGGTTCATGTTCCTCGTGCAGCTCGGCGTCCTCGTGGTCGCGGCTCTGCTGTTCCGCGCCCTGCCCGAGCCCGCTGAAATGCTCTGGTTCTTCCCGTCGGTCATCCTGATCACCATCTACGGTCTCGCCATCGGTCTGCTGCTCTCGGCGTTGAACGTCTATCTGCGCGACATCCAGTACCTGACCGAGGTCGTGCTGATGCTCGCGATGTGGGGATCGCCCATCGTCTACTCGTGGCGCATGGTGCAGGACGTCATCGTCCGGTTCCAGTTGCCGGAATGGGTGCTCGACGTCTACGCCTCGAACCCTCTGACCATCGCCGTCCTGGGATTCCACCGCGCGTTCTGGGGCGCGGGGACGCTCGAGGACTACCCCGCCCAGTTGGGGCTGCGGATGCTGATCGCCGGGGTGGTCGGTCTGGTTCTGCTCGTGATCTCGCACCGGGTGTTCACCCGGATGCAGGGCAACTTCGCTCAGGAGCTGTGATGTCGGACACCGCAACCGTCGCGCCGGACATCGTGCGCCTGACCTCGGTCTCGAAGCACTTCCGCGTGCGCAAGGACAACAGCCTGAAAGACCGCGTTGTCCACCTGGGCCGGCTGGGGAAGTCCTTCCGCCGCGACTTCGTCGCGGTCGACGACGTCTCGCTCACGATCCAGGCCGGAACAACCGTCGGACTTCTCGGCGCGAACGGATCCGGAAAGAGCACGCTGCTCAAGCTGATCGGCGGGATCCTCTCGCCGTCGGACGGGTACATCGAGACGCGCGGACGGATGGCCGCCCTCCTCGAGCTCGGCGCGGGCTTCCATCCCGACCTGAGCGGTCGGGAGAACGTCTACCTGAATGCCTCGATCCTCGGCATGACCCGCGAGGAGATCGATCGCGAGTTCGACAACATCGTCGAGTTCAGCGGCATCGGCGATTTCATCGACACCGCGGTGAAGTTCTACTCGTCGGGGATGTACGTGCGCCTCGCGTTCTCGGTCGCGATCCACACCGACCCCGACATCCTGCTCGTCGACGAGGTGCTCGCCGTCGGTGACGAGACGTTCCAGCGCAAGTGCATGGACCGCATCAACGAGTTCCGAGAGCAGGGGCGCACGATCATCCTCGTGACGCACTCGGCCCAGCAGGTGGCCGAGCTCTGCGACCGAGGCATCGTGCTGAAGGACGGCGCGGTGGTCTTCGACGGCGAGACCCGTGAGGCGATCGGAGCGCTGCGCGACGTGCTCGAGGGGCGTCGCGTCGGTGAGCCCCCGCCCGAGCAGACCGTGCATCCCATCCAGGTCAAGCGGGTCGAGCTCCTCGCCGACGACGGCACCCGCACCAAGACCGTGCAGGAGGGCGACCCCCTCACGATCCGCGTGCACGTCGACTCGATGAAGCCCATCGAACGCTGGGAGCTCGGCTTCAGCATCGACACGCCTCTTGGGCACATGGTGCTGGCATCGAACACGGAGATGCTCGAGCACCGTCTCGATCCGATCACGGGGCCGGTGTCGATCGACCTGCGTATCGCTTCGGTCAACCTCGGCGCTGGCCAGTACTACGTGAACGCGAACGCCGCCGGAGTCAGCGAGCCGAGCAGCCACGGCCTCGCCCAGGGCGCTCTCTTCACCGTCCGGACGCGCGAGGACGTGACGGTGGGGACCGTGGCCGCCAGCGTCTCGTTCGCCGGTGTGACCCGATCCTGAATTCCCGCTCGCTCCGGGTGATTTCTCCGGGAGCTCTCGCCCCACCCCGATAAGCTGGTCCGCCGTGCACCACTCCGCAACTCCTTCTTCTCTCGCCGAAACGCCCCCCCGGATCGACCCCTCCGCCGATGTGACGGGGGCGTCCATCGGGACCGGCTCATCGGTCTGGCACCTCGCTCAGATCCGGGAAGGAGCGGCGATCGGTGAGAACTGCGTGATCGGTCGGGGCGTCTACGTCGGTCCCGGTGTCGTGGTGGGGGACGGAAGCAAGATCCAGAACTACGCCCTCGTCTACGAACCGGCGCGCTTGGAGAGAGGCGTCTTCGTGGGGCCGGCGGTGGTGTTCACGAATGACACGTATCCGCGGGCGATCAACCCCGACGGCAGCCCCAAATCAGCGGCCGACTGGACCCCGGTCGGCGTGACGGTGCGCGAGGGCGCCTCGATCGGTGCGCGCGCGACGTGCGTCGCGCCGGTGGTCGTCGGACGCTGGGCGACGGTCGCCGCCGGTTCCGTCGTGACGAAGGACGTCCCCGACTTCGCGCTCGTCGCCGGGGTCCCCGCTCGCCGTATCGGGTGGGTCGGGCCCGCCGGCGTCCCTCTCGAGAAGCAGGGTGAGGTCTGGGCCTGTCCTCGGACGGGCGCGCGTTTCATCGAGACCGATGGTGTTCTCAAGGAGGAAACCCATGCCTGATCTCATTCCCGCCGCCAAGCCCCTCATCGGCGAGGACGAGCGTGCCGCCGTCGACCGCGTGCTGCGCAGCGGCATGATCGCCCAGGGTCCCGAGGTCGCGGCGTTCGAGCGCGAGTTCGCCGAGCATTTCGTCGACGGACGCGAAACGGTCGCGGTCAACTCGGGTACGTCGGGTCTCCACCTCGGTCTGCTGGCGTGCGGCATCGGCCCCGGGGACGAGGTCATCGTGCCGTCGTTCACCTTCGCTGCGACCGGGAACTCGGTCGCGCTCACCGGCGCGACCCCCGTGTTCGCCGACATCGACCCCGTGAGCTTCACCCTCGACGTCGCGAGCGTCGAGGCGTCGATCACCCCGCGCACGCGTGCGATCATGCCCGTTCACCTTTACGGTCACCCGGCCGACATGGTCGGCCTCACGGCTCTCGCCGAACGGCACGGCCTGATGCTGTTCGAGGACGCCGCGCAGGCGCACGGCGCGCAGCTGAACGACCGGCCGGTGGGAACGTTCGGCTCGTTCGCGATGTTCTCGCTCTACCCGACGAAGAACATGACCAGCGGCGAGGGCGGTATGGTCACCGCCGGCGGATCCGACGTCGCCCGGATGCTGCGCCTCCTGCGCAACCAGGGCATGGAGCGGCAGTACGAGAACGAGGTTGTCGGGTTCAACGCACGCATGACCGACCTGCACGCGGCGATCGGTCGTGTTCAGCTGACGAAGGTCGACGGGTGGACGCAGAAGCGGCGCGACAACGCCGCGTTCCTCGACGCGCACTTGACGGGCGTGCAGCGCCCCGCCGTCGCCGCGGGGGTTCATCACGTCTACCACCAGTACACGGTGCGCGTCCCGGACGACCGCGACGGCTTCGTCACGGCCCTCCGCGAGGAGCATCAGGTGGGAAGCGGCGTCTACTACCCGATCCCCAATCACCGGCTTCCCTCGCTGGCGTCGTTTGCCCGCGGTCTCGATCTGCCGGAGACCGAGCGCGCTGCGCAGCAGGTGGTCTCGCTCCCCGTGCACCCCTCGCTGAGTGACGACGACCTGGAGCGCATCGTGACGGCGGTCGTCGCGGTGGCGGGAGCGGGCGCATGACCGCGCCGCTGCGCGCCGGCCTGCTAGGCCTGGGAATGATGGGACGCCACCACGCGCGTCTCCTCCGCGAGATCGACGGGATCGACCTCGTCGCCGTCGCCGATCCTGCCGGCGATGTGCACGGGGTCGCAGGGAGTCTCCCCGTCCTGCCGGACGTCGAGGCACTGGCATCCGCGGGGCTCGACATCGCCGTCGTCGCCGTCCCCACACGTTTCCACGCGGCGGCGGCCACGACGCTGGCCGAGGCCGGCGTGCACGTCATGGTCGAGAAGCCGATCGCCGACAGCTCCGAAGAGGGGCGCGTCCTGGCCGACCTGTTCGACGCACGAGGTCTCGTGGGCACCGTCGGTCACGTCGAGCGCTTCAACCCCGCGCTGCAGCAGCTGCGGGCCCGCTTGGCAGAAGGCGAGATCGGCGACGTCTACCAGATCGCCACGCGTCGTCAGAGCACGTTCCCGGCACGCATCGGCGACGTGGGCGTCGCCAAAGACCTCGCCACCCACGACATCGACCTGACCGCATGGGTCGCCCAGTCGTCTTACGCCGCTGTCTCGGCCCAGACGGCGTTCCAGAGCGGGCGGTCGTTCGAGGACATGATCGCCATCTCGGGGCGTCTGCAGGACGGTGCCGTGGTGAACCACCTGATCAACTGGCTCAGCCCCATGAAGGAGCGCGTCACGGTCGTGACGGGAGAGCGGGGAACCTTCATCGCCGACACGGCCACGGCCGACCTCACACTGCACCGCAACGGCACCGCGGCCCTGGAGTGGGAGTCCGTCTCGACCTTCCGGGGAGTGTCCGAGGGCGACGTGACGAGGTTCGCGTTCCCGAAGCGCGAGCCCCTGCGCTCCGAGCTCGAGGCGTTCCGCGACGCCGTCAACGGTCGCCCCACCCTGCTGTCCACGATGCGCGAGGCCGTTCACGTGCTGAGCGTCGTCGAGGCGTCGTTGGAGTCGGCCTCCGACGACGGGCGACTCATCCGCATGGGCCAGCGAGCCGCGGTCTGACGGTCTGCGTCCACGAGAAAGCGCCCGCCCCGATATCCGCGGGTTCTAACGGTGGTCGCAACACCCCAGATTTTGGGAGGTTGCGACCACCGTGTCGTTTTCGGAGGAGAAGGATCGTCGTCGGGATGAGTTCCTGACGCTGTTGAAGGAACTCGGCAGTGTGACGTTGGCTGCGCGAGAGCTCGGGATGAATCGGAATACGGGTTTCACCTGGGCCAGGAAGGCGGGGTTCCGTTCCGAGGGGAAGTTCCCGGCGCGGCCGCATCCGCGTCGGGGCGAGTATGCCCGGCTGCGCGGGGAAGGTGTGTCGCGGCGGGACGCCGCAGCGCAGGTCGGCATCCACGAGCGCACCGCACGGGATTGGGATCACGGGGTCCGGCATTCGCGGAACTCGCGGTTCTACCCGGACGGGCGACGCGTTGACTACTCGACTGGGCGCACCACGATGGAGTCCATGACGACCCCACCGCCCCGGGTTCCGGCGCAGATCGGTTCTCGGCTGCTGTCTCTGCAGGAGCGGGAGAAGATCGCCGATTTACGGCGGCTCGGGTGGACGTTGCGGTCGATTGGCCGGGAGCTGGACCGGGCAGCGTCGACGATCAAGCGCGAACTCGACGCGCGCAGGGATGCGAACGGGCGTTACCTGCCGCACGCCGCTCACCGCGATGCCGCGGCGAAGAGGGTCCGGCCGAAGCCCGCGAAGCTGGCCCAGCCCGGACGGTTGCGGGAGTACGTCTCGGACCGGCTGAAGGAACAATGGTCTCCGGGACAGATCAGCGGCGTCCTGTCGCGAGATCACGCGGGCGACGAGAGTATGCAGGTGAGCGCGGAGACGATTTACCAGGCGATTTACGTCCAGGCTCGCGGCGGTTTGAAACGCGAGGTCGCCGATGCGCTGCGCACCGGGCGCGCCCGCCGCAAACCGCACCGCACGCCCGAGCATCGCACGAGCCGTTTCGTTGATCCGATGGTGATGATCAGTGAGCGACCGCCGGAGGTCGCAGATCGCGCCGTCCCCGGGCATTGGGAGGGGGATCTGATCATGGGAGCTGGTAATCAGTCCGCGATCGTCACCCTCGTCGAACGCGCCACCCGCTACGTCATGCTCGGGCATCTGCCCGCCCGTGATCACACCGCCGAAACCGTCCGCGACGTCCTGGTGGGCCTGATCGGCAGCCTCCCGGCGCACCTGCGGGGGTCGCTCACCTGGGACCAAGGGACGGAGATGGCCGCGCACAAGGCGTTCACGGTCGCCACCGACGTCCCCGTCTACTTCTGCGACCCCGCCAGCCCCTGGCAGCGCGGATCGAACGAGAACACCAACGGCCTGCTCCGGCAGTACTTCCCGAAAGGCACCGACCTGTCCGTCTACGGTCCGGAAGACCTCGAGCACGTCGCCCAGAAACTCAACGGCCGCCCACGCAAAACGCTGGGCTGGGACACCCCAGCCCAGCGTCTGCTAGAACTCGTTTAGTTCAGTTGGTGTTGCGACGACCTCTAGAAACCGCCTTCCGGGGTGGGCGCTTTCGCTTCGGGCTCTCACCGGGCCGCGAACGGGGTGTGCTCCGGTGTCGACGGCGTGGCCTGGATGTCCAGTTGCAGTGCGCTGATCAGCAGTTGCGTTCCCAGCATGAGCGGGAGGGCCGCGAGCATGACGGTCGCCGCGGTCGCGATGGCCGAGCCGAGGATCTGGAAGAACAGCCAGATCGTGACGATCGCGCCGAAGCCGAGGAACAGTAGACCCAGGAAGAGGAGCAGCGCGATCGGGGAGAACGACCAGAGCACGTAGCGGTACCAGATGCGGTTCCAGAAGCCGACGGTCAAGCGGTGCACGAGTTCGGGGACCACCTTGCTCAGGCGAATGCTCGACACCTCGTCGCCATAGACGGCGGGAATCGGGACGTCGACGGCCGACACCTGCAGGATGTTGAGGTGGATCAGGAGGTCGTTCTCGAAGCTGTAACGCTTGGCGACGCGATCCAGCGGTACACGGCGCAACGCCTCACTTCGGATCGCGGTGTAGCCGTTCTGCGGGTCGAACAGGTTCCAGTAGCCCGACGACAGCTTCGTGATGAAGGACAGCGCGATGTTGCCGAAGACGCGGTATCCGGGCATGCCGGTGAAGGACTCGGGGGAGTAGAAGCGATTCGCCTTCGCGAACCCGTACCCGTCTTCGACCACCCGATCGAGCAGTGCCGGCAGGTACGCGGGGTCCATCTGCGCATCGCCGGCCATGATCACGTTCACATCGCTGCCCAGTTCGAGCGCGGCACGGTGACCGGTGATGATGGCACCGCCGACGCCCTGATTCACCTCGTGGCGGATGAGGGCCACGCGGGGGTCGCCGACCCGCGTGACGGCTCCGCTGGTGTCGTCCGGACTGCAGTCGTCGACGATGACGATGTGATCGACGAAGTCGGGCATCGTCTCGATGACCCGGGCGATCATCTTCTCCTCTTTGTACGCGGGAACGACCGCGGCGATGATGGCGCCTTTATACATGCGAGTGAGAACCTTTCGGGCGGGCGAAGACCCAGTAACGGTACGCGAAGTAATTGCCGACGGTCGTCACCGCGACAGCGAGGACCTTCCCCACGACCCACGACCAGCCGACGGCGTCGGCCAGCGCCACGATGCCCGTGGTGAGGAGCGTGTTCGCCGCGACGAGCAGCGCGTAGCGCACGACGCTCGGGGCCACGGCATCCGAAGCCCGGAAGGCCAGGAGCCGCTGGAGCGTGTAGGTCACGACGAAACTCGCGAGGAACGCCGTCGGCGTCGCGACGGCGAGGGGGACCCCGGCGACGTCGTGGAGGAGCCAGAGCAGACCGAAGTCGAAGGCGAACGCGAGGCCGCCCACCACGAGGTAGCGCACGAGGCTGGACGACCAGAGGCGGGTGAGTCCCCACCCGCGCGGCGAGGGGGACTCCGAAGGCATGGATTCTATTCTGCCAGCCGCGCTGTGCTGTCCGAGACGCCGCGTGACCGTGTCGGCACCGCCTGCAGAGCGGCATTTAGCAGCGTCCGGGCGCGCGCATCGAAGGAGTGCTCGGCGCGGACGCGCTCCGACACCGCCGTCAGGGTCGCGGTGTCGGGGAACACGGCATCCCGATCTCCGGACAGCATCTCGATGAGCTCCGGGACCGTGTCGTAGGTCGCGACCGCCCCGCCGAACAGGGCGTCGATCCCCTCGACCCGGTCGCTGATGGCACGTCCGCCCGCGGCGACCACGTCGAAGAGGCGGTTGCCGATGAAGCCGCGGCGCTGCATGGCGGGCCAGTGGTCGTTGAGCACGACACCGGCGCTCTCGTAGAGCGCGGGGAGCTCGTCGTTCGCGACGCCGGTCGCGCGGATGTGCGCGGCCGGGATCCACCCGCGCCAGTCCGGTCCGATCACCGTGACGGGAATCCCGGCGCGGATCGGTTCGACCACGGACGGGCGCAGGATGCCGCGAGCCGTGCCGACGAAGAGGATGTCATCGCCGCGCGGCCGACCGGTCGGACGGAAGCGGGTCGCGTCGGTGCACTGCAGGAGCGGGCTGATGTCGACCCCGAGCTCGGCGCCGGCCGCGCGAGCCCAGGGTGCCGAGGCGGCGAAGACGCGGTCGAAACCGGCCACGTCGGTACGGGTGATCTCGTCGGGATGACTGATCACCCACAGGAGCGAGACGCCGTAGGGCGAGGCCTCGAGAGGTTCGGGACCGCGCAGGGCGACGGTGACGTCGTCGAGGTGGCGGGTGGGGCGCGTGCGTGCGGCATAGGAGTCGATGACGACCTCCTGTCCGAGACGGCGCAGGGCGCCCGCGAGCGCACGCGCGAAGTGCGTGTCGCCCCATCCCTCGGCGCGGGGCCCGACCGGGATGGCGGTACGCAGCGCCCAGCGCAGGACAGGGACCTCGGTGCCGTCGGCGAGCGTCGTGCGGCGGCGCGGTCGTCGCACGCGCGGCGACGGCCCCCCGGACACGCGCTCCCAGCCCGCACGGACGAGCAAGTCGTCCGTCTCGGCGGGCTTCACCGAGGAACGGATGCCGTCGAGGTCGGCACGCGGGGCGGTCGAGCGCGTGCGCGTCTCGAGGTCGAGCGCCACGATCGCGCGCTCTCCGACGAGGCTCGCGGCATCCGATCCGCGCAGGTCGGACCGGACGTCGTCGCGACGGACGGCGAATGTGAGACCGGCGAGAGCGGGCACTTCGAGGTTCGCGTCGGTGCCGAGCGCGGAGATGTCTTCGATGGGGTGCCCCGCGAGGAAACGTCCCTCGGCGACGGCACCGACGGCCGCGATCGTGCCGTCACCGTCGCGCCAGACCGGCGCCACGGCCGTGCCGACCGGTTCGGCCTCGACGCGTTCGGCGAGCCGGACAGCGTCCGCGGTGGTGAGAGTCTCGTTGGGTCCGCGGACGACGACCACCTCGGCGGCTGAGCTCTGCAGCAGCTCGTCGAGAGCGCGGGCCGGATCGTCGTGGCGACGACGGCTCACGCGTACCCGGGGGTTCGAGGCGGCCATCAGCGAGGCGAGGGTCCAGTCCTCGGTGCGTCCGTCCATCACGGCGACGGCGACGCCGTGGCCGTCCCGCTCCGCGAAGAGCACGGCCTCGGCGAGGGACTCGTCGAAGTCCCATTCGTCGGGTCCGAGCGCGAGGATGAGCTCGCGTTCGAGCGGGAGCCGTCCGGGGGTGGCCAGGACCTCGCCGCCGACGCGCGCGCGGTGCGCCGCCCGCGTGATGACCGTCGAGAGATCGGCCCATGACACCGCGGCGGGTTCGGCCTCAGGACCGTACGGGAGCGAGTGCCCCTCGCGGCGTCGCCACGCGTGCCCTACCGGGCCGCCCGGGGCGTCCCAGGCGTCGGGGTGCCGCTCTCCGTACGCCTGGGCGTCCCACAGCGGGCTCACCTGCAGGCCACGGGGGTCTGCCACGAGGTACGCGTAGAGGGCCGGAACCCGCCACGCTTCGGGGAGGTGGTCGCCCACCGCGGTGTCGACGAACAGCGGCGACAGGCGCAGCCCGGCGCGGTATCCGCCGCTCACGTATCGGCGCACGGCGGCGGCCTCGGAGAGCGTCTTCCCGGTCTGCGCGCGGACGTAGTCGAGGTCGACGATGCCCGCCCGCCGGATGACCCGAGCCCACCAGACGCGATCCACCCGCGCGACGACGGGGCGCAGGAGGGGGGAGTCCCGCGCAGCGCGCACGCGCGAGCGGAGGGCGGTCAGCACTCTTCGAGTGTAGGCAGGTCGCCCGCACGGTCCGGACGCGATGGGGATGCCGTCATGACCGCGACACGGGACGCTCGGCCCAGTACCGGTCGCCGCGCATGCGCATCGACTCGCGCAGTCCGATCGTGCGGTCGACGGCCTCGAGCGGAAGGGCAGTGGGGGACGCGTCGGCACCGCGGCGCCACCCCTCCCAGCGCCCGCGCAGGGAGAGGACGTCGCGGCGCAGAAGGAGCCGGGCGCCACTGACCACGAGCTCGACCGTGAGAGCGCGCAGTCCCTGCCGAGAGCGCAGGATGCCGTACTTGCGTAGCAGGTAGCCGCGTGCGAACCCCGACAGTCGACGCTGGCGCGCCGACTCGCGACCGGCGCTCGCCCCGCCCAGATGCGTGCCGAGCGGCCCGTCGATCGCGACGCACCCCCATCCCGCGGCGCGCAGGCGGAAGGCCAGGTCGAGCTCCTCGCCGTACATGAAGATGTTCGTGTCGAACAGTCCCACCTCATGGAGGGCGGCGCGCGCGTAGACGGCGACCGCGCCGTAGGGACCGAGCACGGGCGGCTCGACGGGGTCCGCCGCCGGGAGTGCCGCTCCGTGGAAACGCACGAAACCGGCTCCGGTGACGTCGGCGACGATGCCGAAGGAGTCGACGGTCCCGTCGGGGGCGAGGAGCAGGGTCGCCGCGCTGCCAACCCGGCGTTCGTCGCGAGGGCCGGGCATCGCGGCAAGCACCCGCTCCACGGCGTCCGTCTCGAGGACGACGTCGCTGTTGACGAGCATCACCAGCCGACCCGTACCAGTCGACAGGCCCACGTTGCAGGCGCGTGCGAATCCTAGGTTGCGCTCGTTGCGGATGAGGGTTACCTCGGGGAAGTCCGCGGCGATGCGATCCGCGGTGTCGTCGGGCGAGCGGTCGTCGATGACGATCACTCGTGCGGGCGCGCTCTGGTGCGTCGCGGCATGCAGGCACGCGCGCACGAAGTCCCATCCGCCGTACACGGGGATGACGAGGTCGACCTCGGGTGCATCAATCATGCGAGAGCAGCCCTTCCGGGGTTCGGTGCTATCACGGGGCGTGCTCCTCGACGGCGACGAGGTCGACCTGTCGGCGCGTGCGCCCGATGAGGATGAGGGTGGAGATTGCCTCGGTCACCGCTAACCCGGCCGCCGCCCCGACCGGCCCCAGGAACAGACCCGTGCCGATCATGAGGGGGATGCCGACGACCGTCGCTGTCACGGTGGCCCGCATCACAGCGTGCTGCTCACCCGCCGGGAAGAGCACGTGCCGTGTCATCGAGGTGCGCAGCGAGAAGAGGGCGAAGGCGATACCGAGGGAGAGGCACACAGCGAAGGGTGCCGCAGCGGGCTCGCCGAACATCAGGGCGCTGACCGGGGGACCGGCGAAACCGAGCACGAGCATGCCGAGCACGCCGAAGCCGCCGTGCAGAAGAAGTGCCAGGCGCAGCCGCGACCGCCGCGCCGGCCCGGTGACCTCGGCCGACCAGGACTGCAGCGCATTCGCGAGGGTGAGGGGGAGGAACTGCCCGAGTTTGGCCATCTTGTCGGCGGAGGCGAAGCCCGAGGCGGCCGCACCGGTCGAGAGTACGTTGACGAGTGGAGTTGGGACGGCCGAGTACGCGCCGAGGGCGGCATCGTTCAAGGCGACCGGCGCTCCGACGCGGAACAGACCCGGGATCTCGCGCAGGGGCGGCCAGGCCGACGGGTATCGGCGCAGCAGCCGCAAAGAGAAGAGCGTCGTGCCGACCACCGTCACCGAGATCCCCGCGAGCGGATAGACCTCCACCGGAGCACCGTTGACGATTGCGAGCATCGAGCCCACCGCCACCACCAGGCGCGGCACGGCATCGTAGAAGAGGATCGATCGGGGATCGCCTACCCCCACCGAGAACCACGTGAACGACAGGGCGATCATGGCGCCCTGCAATCCCATCAGGGCGGCGAGCACCCCGTAGCCGGGCGTGGCCACGAGCAGGCATACCAGCACGAGCGCGGGCAGCGCGATGATCGACGTCGCCAGGCGCACGACGAGGGCATCGCGGTAGAGCCGCCCGCGGCGGACGTCGTCGGCCGCGATCGACACGAGGGCGGGGCCCACGGTCGTCCATCCGTAGGCGACGGCGATCGCCGCGAACGTGCCGATCGATTCGCCGGCGATCGCACTCGACCAGCCTTCGGGGGCGGCGCGCGACACCGCCGGCAGGACGACGAGGGGTGAGACCGCCGCGACCGCCGGGATCAGCGTGAAGCCGAACAGGCGGGAACGCAGCGAGGTCGGTTCAGCCACGTCGATTACCTCGCGCCGCGGCACGGCGGAAGACGACCGAGAGGGCCACGGCCGCCGCGGCCCAGGTGAAACGGCCGGCCCACTGGCGGCCGCCCGCACGCAGATCCGCGCGCGTTCTCTCGTCGAGCGCCAGGGCGTCCGCGATCGCGGAGCCGAACGCCTGCGGGGAGGTGGCGTCGGCGTAGCGCGCCCACTCCCCACCGACCTCCCGCAGTACCGCGGTGTCGTGGGCCACGACGGGCACGCCTGCGCCGAGGGCGTCGACCACGGGCAGGCCGAATCCCTCGGTGAGCGAGGGGCACGCGTAGACGTCGGCCACCTCGTACAACGCGCGCAGCTGCTCGTCGCCGACCCATCCGGGCAGGACCACGTCGTCGCCGAGGCCCAGCTTCTCCACCGTCGGGCGCAGCGGGTCGTCGGCGCCTCCGCCCGCGATCACCGTGAGGGGGCGTCGCTCGGGCGGCATCCGCTCGATCGCGGCGAGCAGACCGTCGAAGTTCTTGTGCGGCATCCGGTTGCCCGTCGACAGCAGCAGGGACCGACCGGGACGGATGCCGAGGGAGGCGAGCAGCCGCCACGGGTTGTCGACCCCCGAGATCTCAGACCGGCCGTTGTGCACGACCGTGATGCGCTCCCTCTCGACGCCGAGATGGCAGGAGATCGCGCTCGCCGCGGTCTCTGAGACCGTGACGACCTCCTGTGCGGTCTGCGCGGTGCGCGTCATGAGCCAGGCCGTCACGGCGCGCGTGATCCGCTCGAGACCGGCGCCGGGTACCTCGTGGTAGATGACGTCATGCACCGAGACCACGCGGGCGACGTCGCCGGCGGTCAGGGGCCCGAAGTTCGCGGGACTCCACACCAGGTCGGCATCCATCGCTTTCGCCGCCCGGTTCACCGCGACGATCTCGCCCGCCGCCCACGAGGCGCGCCCGTCGCCCACCCACTCGATGACGCGCACCTCGCCGGGGGCGAAGCGGCGGACGGCAGCTGCGCCGGCTGCGCCGGTGAGGGTGACGAAATCCGTATCCGGCATCTCCGCGGCCAGGCGCGGGAGGAGCTCGCGCACGTAGGTCTCGGTGCCACCGCGACCGCCGGTGTAGCCGAGCAGATCGACGAGGATCCGCACAGTTCTCAGCTCTCGATGACGGCTTCGGGCCGCTGCTCGCGTCGCGGTGTGGTGAGGACGCCCGAGAAGAAGCTCATCATCACGGTCTGGAATCCGAGGATGATCGTCAGCGCACTCGGCACCGCGATGCGCACCGCCTGTGCGGCGTTCTGCTGCCCGAAGTCGAGGCTTCCCCACAGCGTCACCTGCACGATGCCGATGACGACGCCGAGGAGGAAGAGCCCGACCCCGATGAGCAGACCGCGCTCGGCGGACCACTTCGCGACGATGCGTCGGTACCGTTCGCTCGTCGGGAGGAACCCCTCTTGCGTGGCGTACAGCTTGGTCAGCCAGAAGAACAACAGGGATTGGAAGCCGATCACGCACAGGGCGCTGGCGTAGACCATCGTCGTGACGTCGAACCCGACCCCGGCGATCTCGACACCGCCGAACGAGAGCACGGCGACGGCGATCGCGCCCAGGAAGAATGCGACGAGCCCGGGGTAGACGAACAGCCACCGCGGGGCGAACAGCAGCAGGAACCGGAGGTGGCGCCAGCCGTCGTGCCAGCTGCGCAGGTGCGGCGGGCGCGAGCGTCCGTCCTTCTTCAGCGTCGTCGGGACTTCTTCGATGCGGTACCGCGCGAGCGAGGCGCGCACGACCATCTCGGAGGCGAACTCCATGCCGGTCGTCTGGAGGTCGAGGTCGCGGATGCGCGCGCGGTTGAAACCGCGCAGACCGCAGTGGAAGTCGCGGATGCCGGGACGGAAGAACAGCTCTCCGATGAAGGACAGCACCGGGTTTCCGAGGTACTTGTGCAGCGGCGGCATGGCGCCGGGGGCGATGCCCCCGCGGAAGCGGTTGCCCATGACCAGATCGGCACCGGCGCGCAGGCGCTCGACGAAGGGCTCGAGGTTCTCGAAGTCGTAGCTGTCGTCGGCGTCGGCCATGATCACGAACCGGCCACGGGCCGTCTCGATGCCGTTGATGAGCGCGGCTCCGTAGCCGCGCCGCGGGGCGTGCGAGACGCGGGCGCCGAGCCGCTCGGCGATGGCCTGCGATCCATCGGTGCTGCCGTTGTCCGAGATGAGGACCTCACCGCGGATGCCGCTGCGCGCGAGGAACCCCTGCGCCTTGCGGATGCACACCTCGAGGGTCTCCGCCTCGTTGAGGCAGGGCATGAGGATCGTCAGCTCGACGCCGTCGCTCGAGGCGGAACCGCTCGAGGCGGGATCGCTCGAGGCGGGATCGGTTGGTACGGGACTGGTCAAGGCGTGTCTTCTTTCGTCTTCACCGTGGAGCGGTTCGGCAACGCGAGTGCCGATGCGATGCCCTCCACGGTGCGGCGGATGGTGCGGGTGCGGACGGCGGTGTCGTACCAGGCGCGCGCGGTGCGGCGGAGGTCGTCACCCCCGTCGGCGACGGCCCGGATGGCGCGGGCGAGATCGTCGGGGCGGGTGGTCGCGGCGACGACGCCATTGACGCCCTCGTCGATGAGCTCGGTGGCGGCGTTGCCCTCGTGCGCGACGAGGACCACCGGGGTGCCGTGGGCGTTGGCCTCGACGACGACGAGACCGAAGCCCTCGCGGCGCGACGGGTGCACGAGCGCGAGTGCTCCGTGCAGGAGCGTGTCGAGCTCGGCATCCGAGACGAATCCGGGGAACTCGGTCCACTCCTCTCCGCCGACCCTGCGCACCTCGGCGCGCACGGCGTCGGAGCTCGGGCCGGTGACCGAGGATCACCAGGCGGAGGTCGGCGAGGCTCTCGCGCGCGGCGGCGACCGCGGCGGGAATGACCTCGACCTGCTTGTCGGGGATGTGGCGGCCCACGTAGAGGACGTAGGGAGGGTGTGCCGCGGGGCCGGGGGTCTCGACCTCGACGGCGTCGTCGATGAGCCCGGGGCTGACGAGCGGTTCTCGGCGCAGGCCCTCGCCGCGAAGCCGCGTCGCGGTGAGTTGTGAGTGGCAGGTGGCGAGCGGAGTGATCGCGATCGCCGCGCGCTGCAGGATCCACGCGATCGTTCCGGTGACCATGCCCGAGTACTCGACCCACTGCCGCCGGTGCCAGACCTCGAGGTAGTCCACGACGATGCGCGTACCCGAGCCGAGCAGGGCGAGACGCGCCGCGAAGACGTTGAAGATCGGCAGGCCGCTCACGATCACCGCGGTGTAGCGACGACGGCGGCGAACGAGCGCGCGGAACAGCGCGGCGGCGTAGCGCAGGGCCGCCGGGATCCGTCGGACCCCGCCGGGGGAGTAGAGGTTCAGGCGGCCCGTGAGGGGCCGGATGCGGAAGTGCTCCTCGGTCGGTGTCGGACCGTCCCACTGGACGGAGGTGAGGTAGTCGACCTCGAGTCCGCGGCGCCCGAGCTCGTCGGCCTGCGCGCGGTACTGCCGCTCGCCACCCCCCGTAGAGTAGGGGAAGAGGCAGTCGTACGCGACGGCGATGCGGCTCTCGCGGGACACGTCAGCACCCTTCGATCTTGAACAGGCGCGCCGACGGGCCCTGTGAGTCCACGAGAACGAGGTGCTCGGACGGGGTGAGGTTGTACAGGCCCTGGCGATCGAGACCGACCCCGGGGTTGTTCCAGACGTTCTGGGCACCGAAGTCGAGCACGTAGTCCACCCCGAGACGGTCGACGGCCTCGCACACACGCGGGTCGGAGTCGATCGAGCTCAACCGGTTGTCGAGGTACTGCTCGTCGGCGCCGATCGCGCCGAATACGTGCTTGCGCAGTACCTCGCGGTCGCCGATCGCGTAGGCGAGCGAGGCTCCGGTCCACGGGCTGCCCGCGATCACCGCGTCGGCGGGGGTCGTCTCGGAGAGGCGCTCCAGCAGCGCCTCCTCGTCGGCGGTGAGCAGGGGGGACGTGGCACCGAGGTCGTAGGCGGCGCGCGCGTCCGCGGCGGTGCGCAGGATGTTCGGGCTCACCCCGACCGAGAACACCGCCAGGACGCCGAACGCGGCCACCGCGACGCGTACGAAGCGTCCGGCGCGAGCGCGGGTGAGGGCGCGGGATGCGGCATCCGCGATCGTCACCGCGCCGAGGACGGCGACCGGTATCCCGGCGGCCGGCAGCAGCGCGGCGAGGCGGTACGAGTCGTTGTACCAGGGGTTGGTGAGGAACTCGCGCAGCGCGTTGCCGGCGGCCGTCCCGGAGGCCACGATGAAGAGGATCGTCGCCACGATCATCGGTGTGGCCACCACGAGCAGGCGGGGCTGGCGGACGATGCGGAACACGCCCACGGCGATCATCACCGAGATCGTGACGGTGATGGTGTACCCGCCGGGGGAGAGCAGCAGCGCTTCTCCGAGGGCGCGCGCCGTGGTCTGCCACGGGGCCCAGCCGGACATCGCGGCATTGGTGCGCATGACGCGCCACAGCACGCCGAGCACGACGGTGAGGGAGAGCAGGACCGCGGTGGTGCACCACCAGCGTCGGCGGGACGGATGCCGCACGGCCCGGCCGATCAGCTCGACCACGACGACAGCGGCGCCGAGCGCGGCCATCGACAGGAAGGCGTTGGGGTGGGCGAGGCCCACGCCCGCGGCGGAGACGAGCACAAGGACTGCGGCGCGCACGCGCGCGGCGAGGCCGGTCGCCCGCAGAAGGAGGACGACGACGGCGACGCCGCCCGGCAGGACGGCGTAGCCCATGGCGTTCGGATAGAGGACGCCGAAGTACATCAAGAGGAGCGGGAAGGCGCCGAAGCCGGTCGACAGGGCCGCGGCACTGACGACCACGGCCGTGCGCTCGGACAGCAGGACGACGCTGAGCGCCACGACCGAAAGCGGCCAGGCGACGGCCGCGAGCGCGATGTTCGCGGCGTTGACGGCCACGGGGATCGAGGCCCCCGTCACCTGCGCGGCCAGCGCGGCGACGGTGTGCCAGCCGTTCGGGTAGAAGCCGATGTCAGAGGTGAGACCGATATGGAAAGCCGAGGCGTTGCCGGAGTCGACGGCGAAGGCCACCGTGTTCAGGTGCACGATCGCGTCGAAGGTCTGGGAGATGTGCGCGGGGCCGCCGAAGGTCCAGGCCAGCTGCGCGGCGATGACGACGCCCGCGACGACCAGTGACAGGCCGCCCCACAGCGCCGTCCGGGCGGAGGTCGACGGATCCGTCTCGCGACCGACCCAGCGGCGCAGTCCGAAGGCGGCCGCAGCGGCGACGATCGTGACGATCGCGACGGGAAGGAGCGACCACGACAGGCCCGCAAGGGGGGCGGCGATCGCGGCGACCGAGAGCACGGCGATCGACACGACGGGGGAGAGCGCGAGCACCGGGAGTCGCGGCACGCCCCATCCCGCGGCGAGGACCACGATTCCGGGGACGACGAGAGCGAGGACCGAGATGATCAGAGGCATCACGATCACCCACCAGGAATCGCTCATGCACTCCCATTTCTCGCTGGACGACAGTCAGCCATGCTAACGGACGGTCGCTGACCCGCCCCTGAAGGCCGCGGCGGGGTGCCCCTTTAGACTGGATGCGCGCGGGAGGGCTCTCCGCGCGTCCGCGACACGAAAGACGCACCACTTCATGGACCTCCTTATCGTTGGCTCCGGCTTCTTCGGCCTCACCATCGCCGAGCGCGCCGCAGCCGCGGGCCGCCGCGTCACGGTGATCGACCGTCGCGCCCACATCGGTGGCAACGCCTACTCCGAGGACGAGCCCGAGACGGGGATCGAGGTCCACCGGTACGGGGCGCATCTGTTCCACACGTCCAACCCGACGGTGTGGGAGTACGTCAACCGCTTCACGGATTTCACCTCCTACGTCCACCGCGTCTACACGACGCACAAGGGTGTGGTGTTCCCGCTGCCGATCAACCTCGGCACGATCAACCAGTTCTTCCAGGCCGCGTACACCCCCGATCAGGCGAAGGCGCTCGTTCAGGAGCTCGCGGGCGAGTTCGATGCGAAGGATGCCGCGAACCTCGAGGAGAAGGGGATCGCCCTCATCGGACGCCCGCTGTACGAGGCGTTCATCCGCGATTACACGGCGAAGCAGTGGCAGACCGACCCGAAGGATCTGCCGGCCGAGGTGATCTCTCGTCTGCCCGTTCGGTACACGTACGACAACCGGTACTTCAACGACACGTGGGAGGGTCTCCCGGTCGATGGGTACACCGCGTGGCTGGAGCGGATGGCCGACCACCCGAACATCGAGGTGAAGCTGTCGACGGATTACTTCGACGAGTCGCAGCCGCTGAACAAGAAGGCCACCGTCGGCCAGGTGCCCGTCGTGTACACCGGCCCGGTCGACCGGTACTTCGACTACGCCGAGGGCGAGCTGTCGTGGCGCACGCTCGACTTCGAGCAGGAGGTCCTGCCGATCGGCGATTTCCAGGGCACGAGCGTGATGAACTACGCCGACGCCGATGTGCCGTACACGCGCATCCACGAGTTCAAGCACTTCCACCCCGAGCGTGCCGACCGCTACCCGACCGACAAGACGGTCGTGGTGCGCGAGTACTCCCGCTTCGCGACCCGCGCGGACGAGCCGTACTACCCGGTGAACACCGCCGACGACCGTGCCGGTCTGCTGGCGTACCGCGAGCTGGCCAAGGGCGAGCGCGACGTGCACTTCGGTGGTCGCCTCGGCACGTACCAGTACCTCGACATGCACATGGCCATCGGTTCCGCCCTGTCGATGTGGAACAACCAGCTCGCGTGACGCCTCCGTGCGTATGACCCACGGGTCCGAGGTCCGGTCGGCGAGCGCTGACCGGGCGGACGAGGGGCGCTGGGCGTATCGCCCCGACATCGACGGCCTGCGCGCCGTCGCGATCCTGCTCGTCGTGACCTACCACGTGTGGATCGGCCGGGTCTCGGGCGGCGTCGACGTCTTCCTCATGCTGTCGGCGTTCTTCCTCACCCGCGGCTTCGTGCGTCGGATGGACGGACCGACACCCGTTCGTCCGGTCGCGCACCTCATCGGCATCTTCCGCCGGTTGCTGCCCGCGGCAGCAGTGACGCTGGTGGGCGTCCTCGCCCTCGCCTGGACGTTCTTCCCGCCGGCCACGTGGCGCGCGATCTGGGAGCAGACCTGGGCGTCGCTCCTCTACATGCAGAACGCCCTGTTGGCGGCGGATGCCGTCGACTACTACGCACGGACGGAGGTGCCGAGTCCGCTCCAGCACTTCTGGTCGATGTCGGTGCAGGGGCAGGCGTTCGTGCTCTGGGTCATCCTTCTCGCCGTGTGCCAGGCGATCGTCCGCCGCTTCCGCCTGTCGCCGGACCGCGTCGTCGGCGTCGTCTTCACCGTGGTGTTCGCTCTCTCGCTGTCGTACGCGATCGTCCGGACGGCGGCGGAGCAGCAGAGTGCCTACTTCGACACGGGCGCGCGCCTGTGGGAGTTCGCCGCGGGCTCGCTCCTCGTCGTCGTGCTGCCGCACGTGCGCCCGGGGCCGGTGATCCGCGCGCTGCTCGGGTGGGCGGGGCTGTTCGGACTCCTGGTCCTCGGTCTCGTCGTCGACGTGCAGGGCGGGTTCCCCGGCTTCCTCGCACTCTGGCCGGTGCTGTGCGCGGCCGCGATCGTCGTCTCGGGAAGCGGCGTGGCCTCCGGGGGACCGGCGCGGTTGCTGGCATCCCGTCCCCTGCGGTTCCTCGGTCGCGACGCCTACGCCCTCTACCTGGTGCACTGGCCGATCCTCGTCACCTTCCTCGTCGTGACGGGCAGGGAAGGCGCCGGGATCGTCGGGGGAACGCTCGTCATCGTGCTCTCGCTCGCCCTCGCCCGGGCGTTGACCGCGGCGGTCGACACCCCCGTCCGCGCGTGGAGGAGAAGCGACCCCTCCCGGCTCGTCCCCATCGCGGTGGTGGTCGTCGCCGCGGCGGTGGTCGTGGTGCCCGTGACCGCGTGGCAGGTCTCGAGCGAGCTCGAGGCGCGGGCCGTCGCGGCGCGCGCGGCCATCTCCAACCCGGGTGCGGCCGTGCTGCACGATCCCACGCTGCCCGAGCCGCCTGCCGACGCGGTCCTGCTCCCGATGCCCGCCGCTCTCGAGGACGAGTGGATGCAACTCGACCGCCCCTGCACCGGCGATCGCGTGCCGACGGCGGAGATCCTGATCGGCACGTGCAACGAGACCACGCACACGGCCCGCGCCGGACGGACGATCGTCGTCGTCGGCGACTCTCACTCGCAGCAGATCACCGCGGCCCTCGCGCCCCTCGCGGAGCAGAACGGGTGGGGCGTGGTCATGCTCGTCAAGGGCGGCTGCTCGATGGGGCTCGACGAACCGGGAATGGACCCGACGTGCGACGCGTGGCGAGAGGCTGCGGTCGACCACGTCGAACGGATGCGACCGGATGCCGTCGTGACCGTCGTGACGCGATCGGACCACGGCGAGGCCGACGAGGCGCTCCGCCCCGGCATCGACCGCTTCCTCGATCGCATGGGCGACGCCGGCATCGACGTCCTCGGCATCCGGGACAACCCGCGGTTCGGGTTCGACATGTACAGCTGCGTCGCCGAGGCGGCCGATCCTGTGGAGTGTGCCGTGCCGCGCGCGGGCTCGCTCGCCGACGACAATCCGGCCGTCGTGCTCGATCGTGCGGGGGTCCAGCTCGTCGACCTCACCCCGTGGATCTGCCCCGATGACGTGTGCGTCGGCGTCGTGGGCAACGTCGCACTGTACCGAGACGACAACCACCTGTCGCGCACGTACGCCGCGACCCTCGCGCCCCTGCTGGCCGAGCAGCTTCCCCCCAGCCTCGGATGACGCTCGCACATAGGATTCTCGGGTGACCCCCGCCACCGTCGGCGCCCCCGGTTCGGCGCGGCGCTCCCTCCACTCGCTGTGGCTGCTGTCGTCGCGCGACCTGCGCGTGCGCTACTCCACCAGCGCTCTGGGGTACCTGTGGTCGGTGCTCGATCCGCTCGTGATGAGCGGCATCTACTGGTTCGTGTTCACCCAGGTGTTCCACCGCTCGGTGGGTGAGGACCCGTACATCGTCTTCCTCATCACGGCGCTGCTGCCCTGGGTGTGGTTCAACTCCGCGGTCACCGATTTCACGAAAGCGTTCAAGAAGGACGCCCGTCTCGTGCGCTCGACCTCGATCCCGCGCTGGATCTGGGTCAACCGCATCGTGGTGAGCAAGGGCATCGAGTTCCTGTTCTCCCTCCCCGTGCTCGTGCTGTTCGCGGTCTTCGGCGGGGCTCAGGTGTCGTGGGCGCTCCTCGCCTTCCCCCTCGCGGTGATCCTGCAGACGGTCCTCCTCGTCGGGCTCGGCCTGATCGTCGCTCCGCTGTGCGTGATGTTCGGCGACCTCGAGCGGACCACGCGTCTCGTGCTGCGCGCCCTGTTCTACGCCTCGCCGATCATCTACGGCGTCGGCAACCTCCCGGGTGTCTTCGCCGATATCGCGGCGTTCAACCCGCTCGCGGGTATCTTCACCCTCTACCGCGTCGGTTTCTTCCCCGATCAGTGGGACACGATGACGGTGCTCGTGGGGGCGGCGGTGAGCCTCGGCATCCTGGGACTGGGGCTGCTGGTGTTCCCTCGCCTCGAACGTCCCGTGCTGAAGGAGCTGTGATGGTCGGCCCCGCGATCGATGTGCACGGGCTCGGCGTGCGGTTCCGCCGCAATCGCCGCGGCACCCGCAGCCTCAAAGATCTGTTCGGCGGCGCGGAGCGGCGCTCCCGGCCCGACGAGTTCTGGGCGTTGCGCGACGTGTCGTTCCGCGTGGAGCCCGGGGAGTCCATCGGCGTGGTCGGCCGCAACGGCCAGGGGAAGTCGACGCTGCTCAAGCTCGTCGCCGGTGTCCTCCTCCCCGACGAGGGCGGCGTCGAGGTCGACGGCGGAGTCGCCCCGCTCATCGAGATCACGGGCGGGTTCGTCGGCGACCTCACGGTCCGCGAGAACGTCCGCCTGACCGCCGGACTGCACGGGATGCCACGCGCCGAGGTCGCACGCCGCTTCGACGACATGATCGCCTTCGCCGAGATCGGCGACTTCGTCGACACCCCGTACAAGCACCTGTCAAACGGTATGAAGGTGCGGCTGGCGTTCTCGGTCGTGTCGCAGCTGGACGAGCCAATCCTTCTCGTGGACGAGGTGCTCGCCGTGGGAGACCGCGCGTTCCGCGAGAAGTGCTACCGCCGTATCGACGAACTCCTCGCCGAGGGGCGCACGCTCTTCTTCGTCAGCCACAACGAGAAAGACCTGCGGCGCTTCTGCCGTCGCGGCCTGTATCTCGACGGCGGGCGGCTGCAGCTCGACGCGCCGATCGCCGAGGTGCTCGACCGCTACAACGAGGACTACGCCACGCGCTGAGCCGCCCGGGCAGGCGGCCGTCGCGCGAGCGGCGTCAGCCGACGGGCTGAGCGCGCTCCAGCGGCGGCATCGGCGTCCACGACGTGTCACGCAGGATCCGGCGGCCGTCGCGCAGCCCGCGGAACAGGTGGCTCGTTCCGCGGACCTTGCGCTCCACGATGACCAGGCGGATCAGCTCCTTCACGAACGTCAACGCGGTGCCGGCCGAGAAGGGGAGGGGCTGGTAGACCCCGAGCTCGCGGTAGTACTTCTGCAGGTATGCCCTGTTGCGCATGATGTAGTACCGGTACGCGTCGCTCGAGGCGTTCATGTGCCGGATGCCCATGTCCCACTGCTTGATCTCGCGGGTGCGGCGCAGCACGAACTCGTTCACGATGACCGACGGCGTCTGACGGGAGGCGAGCCAGCCGTAGAGCTGGTCGTCCCAGTAGATGAAGAAGCGGGGGTCGGGCAGGCCGATCTTCGCGACGATGTCGCGGTGGATGAACATGCCCTCGAAGCATCCGGAGTTCATCGGCTTGAAGCCGGAGTCGTCGAATCCGGCCGGAGCGAAGGGGATCGGGATCGCCATCGACTCGGCGACGCGGTACTGCCAGTAGAACTCGCTGCCGTCGTAGTCGTAGCGCCGACCCTGGATGCTCCGGAACCGCGGCGTCCAGTGGCCCATGCGGGCGAGGCCGTCCGAGACCACCTCGACGTCGTCGTCCATGAGCCAGATCCACTCGGACCCGAGTTCGTAGGCGACGCGCATCCCCTCGCTGAATCCGCCGGAGCCGCCCGTGTTCGTCTCGAGGCGGCGGTAGACCAGCTCGGTGGGCAGGCGATCGCGGAACGACTCGACGACCTCGGTCGTGTCGTCGGTCGAGGCGTTGTCGATCACGACGAGGTGTCCCGGGGCGGGGTCCATGCGCTCGATGCTCTCGAGCAGACGCGTCAACAGGTGCGTGCGGTTGTAGGTGACGACGACGATGGTCGCGGTCTTCGGATCGAAGGATGCCATGCTCACGAACGCTCCTCGAAGGTTGCGCGCCACTGCGCCTCGGACACCAGGTCGGGCAGCGCCCGACGGTACTGCTCGGACAGGCGCGGCCACTCACGCTGCAGGCGACGGTGCAGACGCAGGCTCTCGCGCAGCATCCGCCGGTACTGCGCCCGGTCGCGCGTGTAGATGTTCTGTCCCGACCCGTCGGCGGCGCTGACGAGGGCGCTGTCGTAGTGCGGCACCCGCCACCAGTGGGCGTCGCCCTTGCCGAACTCGACCTCGGGCTGCGCGACGTTCTCGGGACGCGGGGTGTGGAACCAGTGCGAGAGCAGCGTGCGCAGCGTGAAGACGCGCAGCCGCACGCCCGTGGGGCTGTCGAACTCGTGGCGCTTGAGGCGACGGAACACCTGGCGTCCGCGGCGCGAGCGCAGCGGCACTCCGGAGTCCTTGTGGATGATCGTCTCGGGGTGCTTCTTGGCGATGGCCCGTGCTTCGGGCATCGCGGTCGCGAGACCGCGGCGCATGTGCGCGGGGCCGGACAGCACGTCGCGGAGCGCCCGATGACGGAGCTCGACCGGGTAGTACTGCATCATCATGAGGTGCTTGAGGTCGAGGCGTCGACTGTGCCGGATGAGCGTGCCGCCCTGCGGTGAGCGCGAGTGCAGGAGAGCCGAGACGATGCGGTTGCGGGCGTGGAAGTACGCCTGCCAGTCGATCGAGTCGTCCTTGCCGACCCACGAGACGTGCCACAGCGCGACACCGGGCATCGACACCGTCGGGTAGCCGGCATCCCGAGCCCGCAGGCAGAACTCGGCGTCGTCCCACTTGATGAACGCCGGGAGCGACAGACCGATCTCGCGCAGGATGCTGGTGGGGATGAGGCACATCCACCAGCCGTTGTAATCGGCGTCGAGCCGCATGTGCAGGATCGGGCTCTGGCGGAGGTTCGCGACGCTGAAGTCGTGGGGGAGGCGCTCCTGGTACAGCGCCCGCCACATGAAGGGCGCGTCGTCGACGACCTCGGCCCAGGCGTGGAGCTTGGGGCGGTCGAGCAGATCGAACATGTGCGCGCCGACGATCGTGGGGACCGAGGCGTAGCGCCCGAAGACGACCGACCGGCGGATCGACTCGGGCTCGATGCGGACGTCGTCGTCGAGCAGCTGGACGAAGTCGCTCTCGGGGCGCTGCAGGGTCTCGGTCATGGCGCGCGCGAAGCCGCCCGAACCGCCGAGGTTCGGCTGACGGATCACCTGGAGGGTCTCGCCCAGGCGCGACGCGACCTCGGGGTACGCGGCCTGGTCGGCCACGAGGTCGGTGCCCTGATCGATGAGGAACACGCGGTCCACGACGTCGAGCACGTCGGGGGCGTCGGCGAGGGCCTGCAGCGTGTTCACGCAGTAGTCGGGCTTGTTGTATGTCGTGATGCCGATGCTGGCCTTGCCCGCGCGCACCGGCTCTTCGTCGGTCGTCCACGTCGCGCCCTCGAACATCGCGTCCGAGCGGTCGGCGGCGACGTCGAACCAGATCCAGCCCCCGTCGCTGTACTGGTCGAGGACGAGCTCGAACGCGGTCTCGGCGGAATCACCGCGGACCTCACGGGTCTCGATGCGCTGCTTCGTCCCGGCTCCGTTCGAGCGGTAGACGAGGATCGTCGCGTCACCCGAGGTGTGCACGGTCAGGCGCACCCGGCGGACCGCGGTCCAGTGCTGCCAGTACGACGCGGGGAAAGCGTTGAAGTACGTGCCGAACGAGACGCGGCGCCCCGCCACGATGCGGGCGCGGTGGCGGTCGAGCACGTTGCTCAACTGGGCGACGTTGGTCACGCGCACCGGCTCCTCATCGATCGTCGACCACGTCTCGGGGTCGACGTACAGGGGGAGAAGGTCGGGGTCGCGGTCGAGCGGGAGCACGGCGTTCTGCAGGGTGTACGTCACGAAGGGTCTTTCGTCGAAGGCGCAGGCCGTCGGGCGGGCCGACCCGGAGTCTACCCGGCAGCGGTGGGCGGGCCCTGAACGCCCGGCCCCTCGTGCGGCGCGGAGGCCGATGGCATCCGGAGTCCGAGGCTCTCGCGCCAAGAGCGCGACTGACCCGCCCGCACCGCGCAGACGACCAGCAGGAGCAGACCCGCGCCGGAGAGGGTGAAGCTCTCGAACAGCGAGAAGGTCAGGAGCGCGACGAGGGTCAGCGGGCCCCACGCGTGCACGATCGAGCGTCTCTCGGTCGCGACCAGCCAGCCCCGGGCGAGGGCGAGGGCGCCGAGGGTCAGGAACAGCAGGAGTCCCACCCAGCCCAGCTGCAGCAGCACGTCGAGGTAGGCGTCGAGCGCCGAGGTGTGCTGCTCGCCGAGGGTGAAGTTGAGCGAGGCGAACGGGAACGAATCGGGCGACCACGTCCCGAACCAGCCGAAACCCTCGACCGGCCGGTAGGCCACGTAGGTCAGCAGGCGAGACCACAGGTCGGTGCGCAGCGAGAAGTCGGCGCGCGCGTCGGCCATTGCCACGAACGTGTCGCGCATGCCGTAGCCGGTCGCCACGGCCGCGATCACGCCGACGCCGAGGATGAGCTGCGCGAGAGGGCGGCGAGGAGCCGAGAGGCGACGCACGAGCGTGAGCGCGAGGGTCGCGGCACCGGTGGTCACGGCCACCGCGATCACCGTGGGCGAGCCGCTCAGCGTGGCGAGCGATCCGGCCAGGACGACCGAGGCGATCGCCGTCCCCGCGCGCACCGACTGCGTGCGGTACTCCACGAGGAAGGTGATGAGGGCGATGACGGTGACGAAGCCGAGCACGTTGCGCGTGCCGAACAGCCCCTGTACGGGGCCGAGCGAGGCGATGTCGCCTTGGATCCCCAGGAACGGGATCGGAAGGTCGAGCAGGATGCCGCTGAGGATCTCGAGCGCGAGCGAGGCGCCGAGGAGCCACCGGAGCACGTCTCCCAGGGCGCGCACCGTCTGCAGGGCGTCGCGCACGTGCCCGATCACCACGGCGAGGAACGACACCGCGACCAGCTCGGCCCACCCGCCGAGACTCGAGAGGGGATCCGCGCTCCAGAGGACGCTCGCGCCGGCCCACACCAGAAAGAGGACGAGGGTCGTGGGGGCGAGGCGGACGAGTTCGATCTCGCGCCGTCGAACGACGAGCACTCCCACGCCGAGGGCGCACAATCCGAACACGATCGTCGCGAGGGTCACGTCGCCGGACACCCCGCGGATGGCGGTCGAGCCGAAGACGGCCGCGAAGACCGTGAGGGTGAAAGCTCGCGCGAAGCCCGCCGAGGCGAGCAGGGCGGGCGCCGCCCTCACGATCCGTGGCTCTGGGGCTCGCCGCGCTCGATCGCGATGCTCTGCTCGGCGGGGCCGACGCCGACCAGGGGCGCCTGCTTGATCTTCGCTCCGAAGAGCACCACGAACATCCAGCCCCACAGGAGCAGCGGCCCCGACTCGGTCAGCCCCTGCACCACGAGAAGCGCCCCGATGAGGGTCGGCAGGAGGGTGAGGGGCGAGTACGGGCGATCGGCCCGCAGATCCCACCGCGGGCGATCGATCGCGAAGAACCACGAGCGCCACAGATAGGCGAGGTAGACGAGCGCGAGCAGGACGATCCCCACGCCGCCGAGCTGGAAGAACACGTCGATCCACACGCTGTGCGCCTGGACGACCGTCTGGCCGTGGTCGACGATCCAGCCGTCGATGAGCGGCTCCGAGGCGATCCAGGGTGTCGAGAAGCCCCAGCCGGTGAACGGACGCTCAGCCGCGCGGGCGAGCACGTCAGCCCAGATGCCCTCGCGGCCGGTGAGGTCGGCCCCGCGCCCCAGCAGTCCGAACACCGTGTCGCGGCCGAACCACAGGGCCGCGCCGCCGCCGAGCCCCACGAGGGCGTAGAGGACGTACCACCGCGTGCGCTCGCCGGGACGTCGCGCGGTGCGCATCACCAGGACCGTCGCCAGCACCAGCGCCACGAAGGCCGCCGAGACGAGGGCGGTCGCCGACCCCGCGCGGACGAAGAGGAACCCGGCGACCACGATCCAGCCGAGCAGCCACAGGCGACGGGGAGCGCCGGCGGCGAAGCGGATCGCGAACACGATGATCGCCACGAGCATCACGGATGCCAGCAGGTTCGCGTTGCCGAAGATGCCCTGGATGCGTCCGCCGTCGAAGAGGTTGTCGCGCGACCAGTAGACGATGGGGTCCATGCGCGAGGCCGGCAGCGCGAAGCCCGGCAGGATCGGTCCGCGCACGAACACGGAGACAGCGAGCTCGAACAGCAGCGACAGACCGACGATCCACTTCGCCGCCGATGCCACCGCGCGCACGACGTCGCGCCACGTGAGGACCGCACCGACGAACAGCCCCTGGAAGGTCGTGATCCCGAGCAGCAGGAGAGTGAGGACGGATGCCGCGGGCCAGGCGCTCCAGAGGACGGAGAGGAACGCCCACGCGACGTACCCGAACGCGAGCCAGGGGAGTCGGCGCCAGGCCACGGGCGGGCGGACGACGATCCACACGACGGCCGAGACCACCGCCGTCGCGATGACGATCACGGTGCTGACCACCGGGCCCACGGCGTTGACGAGACCGACACCGCCGAGCGCGAGGACGATGACGAACACGCACCACGCCCGCAGCAGCAGGTGCCCGGTGGTCTCGCGGACGGGAGCCGAGGGCGGCGCCGAGACCGGGTGGTTCGTGTACATGACCATGGTGGACTCAGGCTACCGTCCGGGTCCGATCGACGACGGGCCGGAACGCTAGGCTTTCGCCCGTGCTGGTTGCCCTCTCGAACACTCCCCGTGACTACGCCTGGGGAAGCCCGACCCTCCTCGCCGAGCTCGAGGGGCGCGTCCCCACGGGCGCCCCCGAAGCGGAGGTGTGGTTCGGCGATCACCCCGGTTCGCCCGCTCAGGTGCTCGACGGCTCGGGGCGCACTCTCGACGAGTGGCTTCCCACGACGCCCGGCGCCCCCGAGCGACTGCCGTACCTGCTGAAGCTGCTCGCCGCGGGCTCCCCGCTCTCGATCCAGGTTCACCCCTCGAAAGACCAGGCGGTCGAGGGCTTCGCCCGCGAGGAGGCCGCGGGCGTCGCGCGCGACGCCGGCTCGCGCAACTACAAGGACGACAACCACAAGCCCGAGGTCATCGTCGCCCTCAGCGACACCTTCACCGCTCTCGCCGGCTTGCGCGACCTCGATCAGACGCGGCGCCTCGTCGACGCTCTCGGCGACGACGAGGGCGTCCGGGTGCTCCGGCAGCGCCTCGCCGACGTCGACCCGGCCTCGGCCCTGCGCGGGGCGATCGGCTGGGCGCTCGGCGAAGCGAGCACGCCGCAGATCGAGCAGATCGTCGAGGCCGCGGCATCGGCGATCTCCCCGGAGTTCGCCGCCGAGGCGGCCCTCGTCCGCCACCTCCGCGCCGAGTACCCGGGCGACCCCGGCATCGTCGTGGCTCTGCTCATGAACCTCGTCGAGCTGCGCCGCGCGGCGAGGCGATCTTCGTTCCGGCCGGCGTGCTGCACGCGTACGTGTCGGGCCTGGGGGTGGAGATCATGGCCGCGAGCGACAACGTCCTGCGCGGAGGCCTGACGCCCAAGCACATCGACGTCGCCGAGCTGCTCGGCCTCGTCGACTTCCGCCCGGCGGCGCCGCCGCGCCTGGAACCGCGAGCGGACGACTCCGGTGTCGAACTCTTCGCCCCGGGCATCGCCGACTTCGCCCTCGCGCACGTCGCGCCGTCGGCGGCACCGGCGCGGGTCACCCTGCGCGGTGTCTCGATCGCGGCGGGCGTGTCGGGGGAGGCGACCGTCACCGGCGCGTCCGGGACGAGCGTCGCGCTCGCGCCCGGCCAGGCGGCGCTCGCCACGGCGGACGAAGGTCCCCTCGTCGTGAGCGGCGGCGAGGTGTTCGTCGCGATGCCGGGGGAGTGAGCCGCGACACGCCGACGGCCCGCGTGAAGGTTCAGGTCGGCCTTGAGGGTTTACGATCCGCGACTTGACCAATCCGAATGACACAGGTGTAATTACTCGTACGCGAATCCGCGTCACGAGGGCTCGACTGTGGGGGAGGACGACATGACGTCGCAGTACCGGTCCGGTGTTCCGGACAACTGGTTCGTCGATCCGGTCGACCTCGGTGTCCCCGGAGTCCGTCGCGACATCGACGCCGTCGAAGAGAACACGCTCGCGTGGCAGACCGATGCGCTCTGCGCGCAGACCGATCCCGAGGCGTTCTTCCCCGAGAAGGGCGGCTCCACGCGCGACGCGAAGCGCATCTGCACCTCGTGCGACGTCAAGTCCGAGTGCCTCGAGTACGCCCTCCAGAACGACGAGCGCTTCGGCATCTGGGGCGGTCTCAGCGAGCGCGAGCGTCGCAAGCTGAAGCGCCGCGCCTGATCCGTCGTCCGACGCGACGGTCCTTTCCGGGCGATCGCCCTCACCCCGGCGCGGCGTCCGCGAACGTGCGGGAGCGCGCTTAGGCTGACTGCGCCATGCCCGCCCGTGTTCACGCCATTCTCGTCGTCCGCCCCGAGGGCCGGACTCCCGCCGCGCACCATCTGAAGCGCACGCTCGCGGCGATCTCCGCGCAGAGCCGACCCGTCGATGCGCTCACCATCGTGCTGTGCGGGGCCGATCCCGAGCTGACCCAACTGGCCGCGTCATCCGGTGCCGAAGGCGTCATCACCGCCTCGGCCGGAACTCCGTTCGCCGTCGCCACCGCCCTGGCCACCCCCCGGCTCACCGGCGACGCGGTCTGGCTCCTCGCCCAGGACACCGCCCCCGAATCCGACGCCCTCGTCCGGCTCGCGGGGGCGCTCGAGCTCTCGCCGTCACTCGCGGTCGCGGCTCCCAAGCTCGTCCGCTGGGACGAGCCGGACGAGATCGTCTCCCTCGGTATCAGCCTCACGCGCTACGGGCGCACGGTCGAGCTCGCGGCGGGCGAGTTCGACCAGGGCCAGCACGACGGCGACGCCGACGTCCTCGGTGCGGACGTCCGCGGACTGCTGATCCGCCGCGAGTCCTGGACGGCCCTGGGCGGTCTCGACCCCGCCCTCGGCGGTGCCGACGAAGGCGTCGACCTGGGTGTCCGCGCCCGCCTGGCCGGCGACCGTGTCTCCCTCGTCCCCGCGGCGCGCGTCGCGGTCGCCGGGGACGGCGTCGCGGCCATGGCCCGCGGTCGCCGCCGCGCGCGCCGCCGCGCCTTCGCGGAGCGGACCGCGCAGCTGCACCGCCGTCTCGTCTACGCACCGGCGGCGGCCGTCCCGTTGCACTGGCTGTCTTTCCTCCCGCTGGCGCTGTGGCGCACGATCCTCCACCTCATCGGGAAGGTGCCCTACCGCGTCCTCCCCGAGTGGGGTGCGACGATCCTCGTCATGGCCCGCATCGCGGCGGTGGCGCGCGCGCGGCGCCGGATCCGCGCCGTCCGCTCGGTCGGCTGGTCCCGCATCGCCCCCCTGCGCGTCTCGCGCTCCGAGATGCGGCTGCGGTGGGAGGCCGCGGACGGCGGTGTCACCGACGCCCCGGTCCGCCCCGAACTGCGCTTCTTCGTCGGCGGAGGCGCGTGGGCCGTGCTCGGCGCCCTCGCGGTCTCGGCCGCGCTCTTCTTCCCGCTGCTGGCCTGGCCCGTGCTGGGAGGCGGCGCTCTCGCGCCCCTGCGTGCCACGGTCGTGCAGCTGTGGCAGGACGCCGCGTGGGGCGAGCGCCCCCTGGGCCTGGATGCCATCGGCCCGGCCGATCCGTTCTCCGCGATCATCGCGGTCATCGGCACGCTGTCACCCGGCGATCCCTCTCGCGCCCTCGTCGTCCTCTGGGTTCTCGCGCTCCCGCTCGCCGTCCTCGGCGGGTGGTTCGCCGCGACGCGCGTCACCGAGTCGTCGCTGCTGCGCATCACCGCCGCGGTCGCGTGGGCGCTCGCCCCGACGTTCCTCGCCGCGATCGTGGAGGGTCGCCCCGCCGCCCTGATCGCCCACCTGCTCCTGCCCTGGCTCTTCTACGCCGCGAGCGTCGCCCACCGGGCCTGGGCGCCGGCGGGAGCGGCATCCGTTCTGCTCGTGCTCGTGCTGGCGTGCGCGCCGTCGTTCGCCCCCGCGGTCGTGGTGCTGTGGTCCGCGGCCCTCGTGGTCGTGGCTCTCGTCGCCGGACGCGGGGTGGCGCGCGTCGTCTGGCTCGTAGTGCCGTCGATCGTGGTGTTCGCGCCCCTCGTGTGGACGCAGGTGCGCACCGGGAACCCCTGGGGGCTGCTCGCCGACCCCGGCATCCCCTACGCGGGCAACGAGGTCTCGGCCGACCCGGTGGGGCGCGCGCTCTTGGCCGCGGGCTTCCCGAGCTCGGATCCCGGCGGATGGGCGAGCGTCATCGACGGCCCGGTCTGGTGGGTCGGGCTGTTGATCGCTCCGCTCGCCGTCCTCGCTCTGCTGGCTGTCCTCACCCCGCGTTGGGTGACGGCATCCGCCCTGCTGATCATCGCGGCCGTGGGCCTCGCGACGGCTTTCGCGGCGGTCGGGGTGGCCGTCTCCTTCGACCACGGCACGGCGGTGCCGCTCTGGCCCGGTGCGGGCCTCAGCCTCGCGTGGCTGGGCGTGGTCGGCAGTGCGATGGTGGCTCTGGATGCCGGGATCGTCGAACGCGTGCGCGTGCTCCGGCCGATCGGCGCTCTCGTGACTCTCGCGGCCCTGCTCGTCGCCGTGAGCCCCGCGCTCACGGCATCCCTGGATCAGTCGCACCCGCGCTCGGTGCTCACCAACGGTCCGACCTCGACGCTTCCGGCCTTCGTCGCCGCGGAAGGGAGAGGCTCGACCGCGATCGGCACGATCGTGCTCGACCCGCGCGCCGACGGTCTGCGCGTGGACGTCGTGTGGGGCGGGAGCGCCACCGTGGGCGGGCAGAGCACGGTCCGGGCCACGCGCATCGAGGCGCAGCCCGCCGACCGCGAGCTCGCCGCGTTGGCCGCCGATCTCACGACCCCCTCGTCGGACGACGTCATCGAGCGTCTGGGGGAGCGGGGGATCGGATTCGTCCTGCTCCAGTCCGCCTCGGCGGGCGAGAACGACGTCATCCGCGGTGCGCGCCTCGCGGCCGCGACGTCGCTCGACCAGCGCGACGCGCTCGACGGCGTCGGCACCACCTCGCGCGGCGACCTGTGGCGCGTGACCGCGTCCGTGCAGCCGCGGCCGCCGCTCGACGACCACCAGGCGCGCGTGCAAAGCCTCGTGACCTTCGGGTCGCTGGGCGTCCTCCTGGTCGCCCTGCTGCTGGCCGTGCCCACCAGCGCCTCCCGCCGGGTCGCGCGCCGCACGCCCCGCATCGTGGGCCCGAACCCGGGAGGAAGCCGATGAGCAGCGACCGCCGACTCGTCCGCTGGGCGACGACCAGCGCCCGCGTCGTCGCCGGATCCGTCGTGGCCGGTGCGGTCGTGGTCGGAACGGTGGCCGGGATCGCCGCGCCCTGGCCGACGCTCACCGCGAGCCCCGTCCGCATCGAGGCCACGCCCGCCGCGTCCGACACCGTGCTCGCGTGCGACGGTCCGCTGCTGGCGCTCGGGCGCAGTGCCGAACAGGCGGGGGCGCTCAGCGCGGCCGCGCCCCAGCAGGTCCTGAGCGGACCGGCTGACAGCGGCGCGGTCGACAGCGCGCTGACCGGATCCACCGGCGACGGCTCGGGTGATGCGACGGCGCTTCGCGCCCAACCTCTCGGCGGGGCGCCCGCGCCGCTCGCCGCCGCGGGCTCCGCGACGGCGACCTCGGAAGACCTCATCGGCTTCGCGGCATCCGCGTGCCGCCCTCCGCTGGCCGAGTCCTGGCTGGTCGCCGGCGCGACGACGACCGGGGCGAACGACCTCGTCGTCTTGGGCAATCCGGGCGATGTGCCCGCGACCGTGCAGCTGTCCGTCTATGGAGCGCAGGGCGTGTCGACGCCCCCGGGTGGCAGCAACCTCGTCGTGGCGCCGGGTACGCAGCGCGTGGTGCCGTTGGCCGGCCTTCTGCTCGGCGAAGAGAGCCCCGTCGTGCGCGTCACGGCGTCGGGTGCCCCCGTGCACGCCTCGCTGCAGGCGAGCCTCACGCGTCTGCTCCTCCCGGGCGGCGTCGACCAGGCCGCCCCCTCGGCCCAGGCGGATACGCACCTGGTCATCCCCGGCGTGCAGATCCTGACGGCGGGCGGCGGCGACGCAGGCACCGTTCTGCGGCTGCTCGCCCCCGGTTCCGCAGCCACCGCGACCGTGACCCTCATCCCGGTGGGCACGGCGACCCCGGGCACGCCGCGCACCGTCCCGCTCGAGGCGGGCAAGCCGACCTCGCTCGACCTGTCGGGGGTGGACCTCGGGGCGTACACGGTCGACATCACCGCCGATCAGCCCGTGGTCGCCGGCGCGTGGTCGACCACGGGGTTCGGCCAGGGCGCCGACTTCGCGTGGTACAGCCCCGCCCCCCGGATCGCGGTCTCCAGCGCGGTGGCGGTGGCGTCGGGCGCCGGTGCCGCGCTCGTGCTCACGACGGATGCCGGCGGGGGCGACGCCACGGTCACTCTCACCCCGGCCGACGGCGGCGCGCCGCTGACCCTCGCCGTGCCCGACGGGGGCAGCGTCTCGACAGCCGTCGCCGCGGGCGTCTACACGCTCGAGGCGAGCACTCCCGTACGGGGCGCGGTGACGTACTCGTCGACCGGCGCTCTCGCGGGGTATCCGCTGTGGCCGGCGAACACCGCCGAGTCGGCGGTGACCGTCCTGCCGTAGGTCTGGCGTTCCGCGGTTGCGCGCGGCGTGGTTGCGCGCGGCGGGGCGGCGGTGCGCGCTGGTTGCGTCGCGGCCCGCGCGCATAAACGCGATCCACTCGCATAAACGCGAGGAGCACGTGTTTTCGTGAGCGAATCGCGTTTATGCAAGAGGGGCGGCTCCAACAGGGAGCGCGTCGGCCTCAAGGGCGGGGTGCCGGGCGCGGCGGGTACCGCTGCCGCTGAGGCTGTGTCGGCGGGCGCCCCGGCGTTCCCGGCGCCGTGCGGGTCTCCCGCGTTCGAGCGCGTCGGCATCGTGGCGGGCGACCATAAACGCGATCCACTCGCATAAACGCGAGGAGCACGTGTTTCTGTGCGCGAATCGCGTTTATGCGTGAGGGTGGGCCGGTCAGCGCCGAACACGCGCGGGCATGGGGAGCCAGTCCGGCGCGGGTTCCTGGGGACAGCGCGGGGACGCGTGGTCCGGCGCGCGCGGGGCCCGCGGCGGCACGCGGAGCGCGCGGCCACGCCGGGTCAGAAGTCGCGGAAGCGCTCGGGGCCGAGATCCCACGGGTCGCGGTCGAGGTACTCGGCGGCGGCGCGGAAGACGGCACCCTCGATCATCATCCGGCGGTGCAGGTCGTCGTCGTGATGAGGGTGACCGAGCCGCTCGATTGGGACGCGGTAGAGGATGATGCGCTTCTCATCGCGCAGAACGGTCCATCGAGGGATGCCATCGGTGGCGGCCGGGGGCATGATGCCGATCTCGAACGAGACCTCCCGCAGCTCGCTCCAGGCCGAGCGGAGGAACTCCGCCGCGGCGCCGACGGCGACGTCGAAGCGTTCCACCCGGGTGTCGATCGGGGGGAGCGGTGGACGAACGACCGGGCTGCGGTTCTCGCGGCCGTGTCGGCCATGGCGGGAGGGGCGGGCGACCGGCCGGGCTTCGCGGGTTCGTCGACGCACCATGCGCCCATCCTACGTTCGTCCGGCACAGCGTGACCCTCGGTCGGGGTGGGCTCGCGACGGCGCGGCGCGTCGGCGCCGGGGTGGCGGCGGGCTAGTGTTGCCCGCGATGCGCGACAGACTCTGCTCGAAGGTGGGATGCGCCCGCGAGGCGATGAGTACGCTCACCTACGATTACGGCGACCAGATGGCCGCGCTGGGCCCGCTGGGACGCGTCGACGACCCGCACGCCCACGACCTCTGTGCGATCCACGCCGACCGGCTCTCGGTGCCGCGTGGCTGGGTCGTCGTGCGCCACGAGACGCTGCGGGCCTGACGCTCCTCAGCGGTCGGTGAGCACCGCTGCCCGCTCGCGCTCGATCACGAGTGCTCGGTACTCGCGATCGCGCCGCACGGCGGCGACCGCGCGGACGAACGCCTCGGGGTCGGCCGGCGGCCGCGGCGAGACGAACGGGGCGACCGCATCGGCCAGCGCGGCCGCGAGACGGACCCGTGCGGCCGGATCGAGCACGTCGGCGCCCCGGACGAACTGCGACACCCGGGCGGCGAGGCGGTCGGGCAGGCGCGAGACGTCGGCCACCTGCGCCCATGACTCCCACCCTGCCGGAATCCCCGGGGCGGGAGGGGGGAGGGGCCGCGTGCGGGTCCGCTCGCTCGCCGTGCCCGCGACGAGGTCGCCGAGGCGCTGCGCGCGCGGAGTGAACATCCCGACGACCGCGGCGATCCCGCCGAGGGTCAGCCACAGCTCGAGGACGCCGATCAGCGCGCGGATGAACGCCGCGCGGAAACCCGCGGCGCCGCCGTCCACGCGCACGATCCGCCCACCCACGACGAGTCGGCCGAGGCTGCGTCCGCGTGACAGCGTCTCGACGGCGGTGGGGAGGACGACGAGCACGAGCACGATGAGCGTGATCACGGCGATCCGCAGGGCGCTGTCCGGAAGGGTCCCGGATGCCGCCATGGTCACGAGCAGCAGGCCGCCGCCGATCAGCAGTACGACGCCGACGATCATGTCGATCAGGCAGCAGAGGGCCCGCAGGAAGAATCCGAGCGGTTGCACGTCGAGGGCGACGGCCTCGCCGGTCAGGATCTCCTCGGAGGCGGTGTCGACGAGCGTGACACCGCGCGCCGCGGGCGCACGGACTCCGGTCCGTGAGGATGCCGTCGACGAAGCCATGCGTACAGTTGATCACATGGACCTCGACGCCCTCACGGCCGCTCGCCGCGAGGAATGGGCGCGTCTGGACGAACTGGGGCGCACACGACGCCTGAGCGGCCGCGAGGTCGACGAGCTCGTCACGCGGTACCGCGCGGCATCCGCCGACCTCGCCGACATCAAGACCTCCGCCGGCCGCACACCCCAGGGCGACTACGTCTCGATCCTGCTGGCGCGCACGCGCCTGCGGCTGACCGGTGTGCGCGAGAACGTGTTGAAGCAGATGCCCCGCTTCTTCCTCCTGCAGTTGCCGGCCGCGCTGTATCGCGTGCGGTGGACGACGTTGGTCGTCGCCGTCGGCTTCGTCATCGTCGCGACGATGGTGGCCCTGTGGATCTCGGGCGACCCCGCGACGGTCGCCGCCCTCGGAAGCCGCAGCGAGCTGCAGAACTACGCCGACGAGCAGTTCGTGAACTACTACCGTGAGAACCCCAACGCGATCTTCGCGGGGTCGGTGTGGACGAACAACGCCTGGATCGCCGCGCAGTGCGTGCTGTTCGGCGTCACGGGCATCTGGCCGCTGATGGCGATGATGCAGAACGCGATCGGGGTGGGGCAATCGGCCGCGGTCATGATCGCCTTCGACCGCGCCGACGTGTTCTTCCAGTTCATCCTCCCGCACGGCCTCCTCGAGCTCACGGCGATCTTCGTCGCGGGGGCCGCGGGCCTGCAGATCTTCTGGGCGTGGGTCGCTCCCGGCCGACGCACGCGCGGCGCCGCGCTGGCGGCCGAGGGTCGTTCCCTGGCCACGGTCGCGGTCGGCCTGATCTTCGCCCTCGCCCTCTCGGGGGTCGTCGAGGGGTTCGTCACGCCGCGCGATTGGCCGTGGCAGGTGAAGATCGCGATCGGTGCGGTGGCGCTCGGAGTTTTTCTCTTCTACATGCTGTGGGTCGGCAAGCGAGCCGCGCGCGCGGGCGAGACGGGCGACCTGACCGAGTACGAGGCGGGGACTCCGACGCTCACCGCGGGCTGACGGCATCCGTTCGTTTCTCCGCGTGTCACTTTTGATTTACTCAAAAGAAGCTAGAGTAGGGTCGTGCTCGACGATCGGACGGATGCCACCGCGGATGCCCTCATCCGCGGTGCCGGACTGCGGGTGACGGCGACGCGGGTCGCCGTCCTCGAAGCCCTGCGCGCCCGCCCGCACGCCACCGCGGATGCCGTGTACGACGGCATCCGCGGGACGCTCCCCGGCACGAGCAAGCAATCGGTGTACAACGCGCTCGGCGACTTCGCCGACGCGGGACTCGCTCGTCGCATCGAACCCGCC
The DNA here is from genome assembly GCF_030818255.1 of Microbacterium sp. SORGH_AS_0969. NCBI lineage: Bacteria > Bacillati > Actinomycetota > Actinomycetes > Micrococcales > Microbacteriaceae > Microbacterium > Microbacterium sp. SORGH_AS_0969. The sequence continues at coordinate 206,327 of NZ_JAUTAG010000001.1, read as the reverse complement.
GGTCACGCCGGCACGTTCGAACTGCGCGTGGGAGACAACCACCACCACGTGGTGTGCACCGGGTGCGGACGCATCGACGACGTGGACTGCGTCGTCGGGGAAGGGCCGTGCCTGCATGTGCCGGAGGGGAGCGGGTTCACCATCCAGACCGCCGAAGTGACGTTCTGGGGGGTCTGCCCCGACTGTCGAGCGACGACCGAAGCCGAAAAACCGAGAGGATCCCGATGAGCGACGCTCTGAACGGGTGCCCCGTCTTCCACGATGGAGCCGCCCCCGACGACAACCGACTGCCGGTGGGTGAAGCCCCCGCCGACAGCGAGCCCGCCGGCGCCCTGCCCCACCCGACCCAGGGATCGGCCAACCGTGTGTGGTGGCCCGAGTCCCTCAATGTGAAGATCCTCGCGAAGAACAACGCGCTGCGTGACCCGCTCGATGAGGGCTTCGATTACAAGGCGGCGTTCGAGGCGCTCGACCTCGCCGCCGTCAAGCAGGACCTCAAGGAGGTCATGACGACCTCGCAGGACTGGTGGCCCGCCGACTTCGGTCACTACGGCCCGCTCATGATCCGCATGGCCTGGCACAGCGCCGGGACCTACCGCGTGACCGACGGTCGCGGGGGCTCGGGCGCGGGCATGCAGCGCTTCGCCCCGCTGAACAGCTGGCCCGACAACGTCAACCTCGACAAGGCGCGCCGCCTGCTCTGGCCCGTCAAGAAGAAGTACGGCCAGGCCATCTCGTGGGCCGACCTCATGATCCTCGCCGGCAATGTCGCGCTCGAGGACATGGGTTTCCCCACCTTCGGCTTCGCCGGAGGCCGCACCGACGTGTGGGAGCCCGACGACGACGTGTACTGGGGCCCCGAGACCACGTGGCTCGGCGACGAGCGCTACACGGGTAACCGCGAGCTCGAGAAGCCGCTCGCGGCCGTCCAGATGGGGCTCATCTACGTCAACCCCGAGGGCCCCAACGGCAACCCCGACCCCCAGCTGTCGGCGAACGACATCCGCGAGACGTTCGGCCGCATGGCCATGAACGACGAGGAGACCGTCGCCCTCATCGCCGGTGGTCACACCTTCGGCAAGACGCACGGCGCGGCGAGCGACTCGCACGTCGGACCCAACCCCGAAGCCGCCGACATCAACGACCAGGGCCTCGGCTGGAAGAACGACCACGGCACCGGCAAGGGCGACGACACGATCACCAGCGGCCTCGAGGTCACCTGGACCTATCACCCCACGCGCTGGGACAACGAGTTCTTCCACATCCTCTTCGCGTACGAGTGGGAGCTCTTCCAGAGCCCCGCGGGCGCGCACCAGTGGCGTCCGAAGAACGGCGGGGGAGCCGACATGGTCCCCCTCGCCCACTCCGAGGGTCGTCGCGAGCCCCGCATGCTCACGAGCGACCTCGCTCTGCGGGTCGACCCGGCGTACGAGAAGATCTCGCGCCGCTTCGCCGAGGACCCCGCCGCGTTCCAGGATGCCTTCGCCCGCGCATGGTTCAAGCTGACCCACCGCGACATGGGCCCGCGTGAACGCTACCTCGGGTCTGAGGTCCCCTCCGAGGTGCTCGTCTGGCAGGACCCCGTGCCCGCCGTCGACCACCCGCTGATCGACTCGGCGGATGCCGCGGCGGTCAAGCAGCAGATCCTCGACAGCGGCCTCACGGTGCAGCAGCTCGTCACGACGACCTGGGCCGCGGCATCCACCTTCCGGGGCAGCGACAAGCGCGGCGGTGTCAACGGCGCGCGCATCCGCCTCGAGCCCCAGAAGAGCTGGACGGTCAACAACCCCGAGCAGCTGGCATCCGTTCTCGAGACCCTCGAGAAGATCAAGGCCGAGTTCGACGCGCAGGGCGAGAAGAAGGTCTCGATCGCTGATCTGCTCGTTCTCGCCGGCAACGCCGGTGTCGAGCAGGCCGCGCGTGCCGGTGGCGTGGAGGTCGAGGTGCCGTTCACCCCGGGCCGCACCGACGCGTCGCAGGAGCAGACCGAGATCGAGTCGTTCCGCTGGCTCGAGCCGGTCGCCGACGGCTTCCGCAACTACGCCTCGCGCGAGGCGCGGCTGCCCGCGGAGTTCCTGCTGCTCGACAAGGCCAACCTGCTCACGCTCACCGCGCCCGAGATGACCGTGCTGGTCGGCGGTCTCCGCGCGATCGGCGCCAACTGGGACGGCAGCGACTGGGGGGTGTTCACCGACACCCCGGGTGCGCTGACGAACGACGTGTTCGTCAATCTCCTCGACCTCGGCACGACGTGGAAGCCGCTCGACAGCGGCAAGCACGCGTTCGAGGGCACGAAGGACGGCTCGGGCGAGAAGGTCGGGATCGGCACCCGCGTCGACCTGGTGTTCTCGTCGAACTCCGAGCTGCGCGCGCTCGCCGAGGTGTACGCCTCCGACGACGCGAAGGAGAAGTTCGTCCGTGACTTCGTCGCCGCGTGGCGCAAGGTCACCGAGCTGGACCGTTTCGACCTGGTCTGAGCGCCCGACCCGTCGCGTTTCGGCGCGATGGTCGATGCCGGCATCCGTGTCCCACTTTGTGCAGAGCCAGGCCCTCCGGTTCGCACAAAGTGGGACACGCCAGCGGAGGGGGGCCTCAGGCGAGAGGCGCGTGAGGTCAGGCTCGCGCGAGGCGGCGCAGGCCCTCGTCCAGCGACACCGCCGGGGCCCAGCGCAGGTCGCGGCGGATTTCGGTCTGGTCGAACCAGTGCGCGGTCGACAGCTGCTCGGCGAGGAAGCGCGTCATCGGCGGTTCGTCCTCGCCCGGGCGGACGGCCCAGACGCGCTCTACCAGGGCACCGGCGGCCTCGGCGAGTCCCGCGGGCACGCTGAAGCGCGGCGGCTCGACGCCCGAAGCACGACAGATGCCCGCGAGGAGGTCGCCGACCGGGCGCGGTTCGCCGTTCGTCAAGACGTACGCGCGGCCGCTGACGTCGTCGACGCGGTCGAGGGCGGCGACGATTCCGGATGCCGCGTTGTCGACGTACGTGGAGTCGATGAGCGCTGTGCCGCCGTTCAGCAGGGGCAGCCGGCCCCGGCGTGCGCGGTCGACCACGCGCGCGATGAGCTGCGTGTCGCCCGGACCCCACACGAGGTGGGGACGGATCGCGACCAGCGAGAGACCGTCACCGGCACGCGACAGGGCGAGCACCTCGGCCGCGGCCTTCGTGCGGGCGTACTCGCCGCGCGCGGCGCGGGGATCGGCGGGCTCCGCGCCCACTCCCGCGAGGGCGTGGCCCGCGTGCGCGACCGACGGCGACGACACGTGCACGACCCGCGAGAGGCCCGCCGCGGCGGCGGCGTCCAGCAGCGTGCGCGTGCCCTCGACGTTGACCGCGTGGAACTGGGCCGGATCTCCCGCGAGCGACACCTTCGCGGCCAGGTGCACCACGCCGTCGATCCCGTCGAGAGCGGATGCCACGGCATCCGGATCCGTCACCGAGCCCAGCCGGTCGTCGGCGCCGGCGACACCGGAGGGGCGGCGCTGGAGCGTGCGCACCTCGTGTCCCGCGTCCTGGAGGGCGCGGACGACGGCCCGGCCGAGGAAGCCGGATGCCCCGGTGGCGAGGACCCTCACGGCGCGGTCGGCTTCTCGCCCGCGAGCAGGCGTTCGGCCCACGCGGCGAGGCGGGACCGGTCGATCTTCGAGTTGTGTCGGATGTCGGTCGGCAGCGTCGGCGCGACGAGGACCGCGGCGAGCGGCTGCGCGGTCGCGGCGCGAACGGCATCCGTCAGCTCGGGAGAGGCGAGGCCGGGGCGTCGGGCACCGGCTTCGACGACGGCGACGACGACCTGTCGGCCGACGGGCCCGACACCCACCGCCGCGGCACGGGTGACGGCCTCGACGGTCTCGGCATCCTGTTCGATGCCGACAGGGGTCACCGGACCCTCGGCGGTGGTGATGACGTGGGGGAGGCGCCCCTCGACCCAGAGTCGCCCGTCGGCGTCGAGGTGGCCGACGTCGCCGGTGCGGTGCCAACGGTCGGCGAGACCGCGACGCGCCTCGCGGTCGGTGAGATAGAGGCGGAAGTATCCGCGCTTGAGGTGGGGCGCCGAGATGACGATCTCGCCCGTGACCCCGGCATCCGTCGTCGGTTCACCCGTCGCGCGTCCCTCGGCGTCGATCGCCGAGATGCGCACCCGGCCCGTGCCCAGCGGCCGTCCGACGCAGACGCCGCGGTCGCCCGCCGCGCTCTCGATCTCGGGCAGGGTCACGTCGGCGACGAGCAGGCACTCGGTCATGCCGTACGGGGTGTGCGCGACGGCGTTCGGCATGAGCTCGTGCGCGCGGCGCAGGAGGTCGATGCCCACGGGGGCTCCCGTCGAGAGGAACGTCTCGACGCGCGCGAGGGCCGCTCGGTCGTCGGGGTCGAGGGCGCTCGCGGTGGCGACGACGTTCGCGACAGCCGCGGGGGAGAGGAACACGATCCGCGCGTCGGAGGCGCGCACGGCCGCCGCGACCGCCGCCGCGGTGAGCGTGCGGGGGGCCGAGACGTCCATGTCGGGCGTTGCCGATCGCGTGCCGAGCGCGGGTCCGAGCAGCGCGAAGGGCGCGAAGCCGGTCACAAGCCCCGTCTCGGCCGTGACGCCGAAGTGCGCGGCGAGAGTGTCGCGCAGGGCGGTCAGCTGCGCGTGCGTGTACACGACGCCCTTCGCGGGCCCCGTCGAACCCGAGGTGAACAGCACCGCGGCGTCGGCGTCGGGCGCGGGCGGCTCCGGCAGCGTCCGGCCGCGACCGGCGCGGGCGAGGTCCGACAGGCTCGCCTCGACACCGAGCGCGCGCGATGTCGCGGCGGGGAGGGCCGCGGCCGAGATCCGCCGCCCCGGCCAGCCGAGGGCGCGCGCGGCGGCGAGCCCGGCGATCTCGCCGATCACGACGTCGGGAACGGCACCTCTGACGGCGCGCGACAGCCCCCGGATGCCGAGACCCCGGTCGGCCACGACGACGACCGCGCCGATGCGCAAGCACGCATACAGGGCTGCGGTCAGCGTGGGGCCGGGCTGAACGAGCAGCGAGACCCGGTCTCCCGGGCGCACACCGAAGGCGTCGAGGCCCGCGGCGATCTCGTCGACGCGCGCGGACAGCTGGCGCCAGCTTACGCGCAGCGGCTCGCCGTCGCGGGAGGTGGTCATGTCGATCACGGCGGTGCCGTCGTCGTCGCGGCGCGCGTCGAGGGCGTCCCAGAGGTGGCCGGTCGCGACGGCGGTCGGCGGTGCGGCGGCAGCCGGCGGTGTGAAGGCGTCCCCGGGGGCCGGTGCCACGGCATCCGTCGCCACGCCCTTCTCGTCGAGCCAGTCGAGCACGACGTCGGCGTACGGCCGCTCCTCGGCGATGAGGTGCCCCGCGCCCTCGAAGCGGTGCACGTCGGCGTGCGGAAGTCGCTCGGTCAGGTCGTCGAGGTGACCCTCGCCGAAGACGGGGTCCTTCGGTCCGCGCAGGAACAGTGCGGGCACGTCGAGCTCGCGGAGCCCCGCCGACATGCGACGCAGCGCGGGAGTGCTCTCGTCAGCCGCGGTCGCGGGGATGTCGGCGACGAAGCCGCCGATCCCGCGGCGTCGCGCGACGGTCGCGTACGGCGCGCGGAAAGCAGCGCGAACCGCGGGGTCGAGATCGGCGAGGGCGAGCGTGGTGTCGAGGAAGGCGGTGGTGCCGGTGGTGCCCGCGGCGAGCATGCCGCGGGCGGTGGCCACGCGCAGCGCGAAGGGCAGCGGCGCACCGTCGGGGTGGTGCACCGCGGTGTTCAGGGCGACGACCGCGGCGAGACGGTCGCGGTTCTCGACGGCCCAGCCGAGCGAGATCGGACCGCCCCAGTCGTGCCCGATGGTCACGATCGGACCCCGGATGCCGAGCTCGCCGACGAGCGCGTCGAGGTCAGCGATGCGCTGCGCCAGGGTGCGCCGGCGGTCCGAGCGCTCCGAGAAGCCCATCTCGAGCTGGTCCACGGCCACGACCCGCCACGCCGTGGCACCGGCCTCGGCGCGGGCGAGCGAGGAGTTCACGAGCGTGCGCCACAGGTACGACCACGTCGGATTGCCGTGCACGGCGATGATCGTGCCGACAGGTTCGAGACCGCGCGCGGCGAGGGCTGCGCCGGTGTCGAGCACGTGCCACGTGCGCGTCGTGCCCGCATCGGCGGCGGCACCGGGCACGTCGATCAGACGCGAGAGCGCCGGGTCGAGACCGGGGAGGCCCGCGGGGGGAAGCGTCGCGTCCGGGGCGGTGACCCTCACCAGGCCAGCTCCAGCATGCCGGTGTTCAGCCCGGAGCCCACTCCCATCAGAAGGACGCGATCACCCCGACGCAGCGTCTTCTGCTCGTCGGCGAGGGTGATCGGGATGGATGCCGGGCCCACATTGCCCAGGTGCGGATAGGTCACGGGCACCCGGTCACGGTCGAGCTTCGCCGCGCGGACGATCGCCGAGGTGTGCACCGATGAGACCTGGTGGGTGATGTAGCGATCCATGCCCGTCCACGAGAACTCGCCCTTCGCCTCGTTCCACGCCGACACGACGAGATCGAGGCCGCCCTTGAGCAGGGCCTTCGCGTCGGTGAACATTCCGTCGACGCTTCCGACGCAGAGGTCGTAGAACTGGGTCGCCGCGCGCGTCACGCCGCCGACGATCCGGTGTCCCTCGGGGTGGTCGCTCGCGCGGCCGAGCACCGCGGCGGCCGCGCCGGAGCCCAGCGTCAGCGACGCGAACTCCTGCATGAACGCGTCGCGGTCGAGGTCCTCGCGCACGAGCCGGTTGATCGTGTTGACCTGGATCTCGTCGGCATCCTCGCCGTTGACGATCAGGGCGTACTTCACCTGTCCGGACTGGATCATGCCGGCGGCCAGGCTCATGCCGTTGATGAAGCCGAGGCAGGCGTTCGCGACGTCGAAGTTGATCGCCGAGCTCGGGAGGCCGAGGCCGTGGTGCAGGCGCACGGCCACCGAGGGCTCGAGGTGCTTGCGGGTCACGGAGGTGTTGATGATGAGCCCGATCTCGCTCGGGTCGACTCCCGCCTCGGCCAGCGCCTGCTTGCCCGCGGCGATCGTCGCCTCGTCGCTCGACTCGCCGTCGGCCCAGTTGCGCCGCTCGTTGACACCGGCGACCCGGCGGAGGAGGCCGGGCTTGAGCTTCAGACGATGAAGAGCGGGAGCGAGGCGGTCCTCGATGTCGTCCGACGTGGTCACACGGCTGGGCAGGACGCTCGCCACCGATACAAGAGCCACATCGTCGAACCGGGTCGTGGCGTTTCCTGGCAAGAGTTCTCCCGCATCCTGTGCGTAGACGGCGCAACCGAGCGCGGAGGGGACGCGCTGTCGGCTCGAAGGTTACCCCCCAGGATAAGCCGCGACGTATGTCCCGGGCTGCATGGGGCCTGGGTGTGCTAACCCGGCCGGGTGCGCGCTTCAGAGCCGCCCGGCAGCCTTGAGCGCGAGGTAGCGGTCGGCCACGAGCGGGGGCAGGTCTTCCGCTGAGGCGGAGACGGCGTCGCCACCGGCGCGGACCACGGCGGCGCGCACGCGGTCCGCGTCGTGGCGCGCGCGCTCGATCGCGGCCGCCGCGTAGACCGAGGCGGCATCCGTCCGCTCGGGGTCGTCGCCCGGCCCGTCCGTCGCCGTCGCGACCAGCAGTCGCGAGCGAGCCGCCACCGTCGGCAGCGCCGCGAGGAAACCACGGGCTGCCTCGGGGTCATCGTGCGCCGTGAGCAGGACGACGAGAGCGGGCCGCACCGCGAGCTGGCGGACCTGCGCGAAAGCGGCATCCCAGTCGGTGTCGATGAGCTGCGGCTCGACGGGGGCCATCGCGTCGACGAGTGCGGGGAGGAGCTGCGAACCGTCGACTCTCGTGACACGGGCCCGCGGAACGCGGTCGAACATCACCAGGTGGACGTGGTCGCCCGCCCGGGTCGCCAGCGCCGACAGCAGCAGCGTGGCCTCCATCGCTGCGTCCAGGCGCGCGCCGTCGCCGACGCGCGCCGCGGCCGTGCGGCCCGTATCGATGACGATGACGACGTGCCGGTCGCGTTCCGGACGCCACGTGCGCAGCATGGTCGTACCCGCGCGCGCCGTCGCCCGCCAGTCGATCGAGCGCACGTCATCGCCGCGGACGTACTCGCGCAGGCTGTCGAACTCGGTGCCCTGACCGCGCACCTGAAGGCTCGTGTTCCCGTCGAGCTCGCGCAGGCGCGCCAGCCGGGACGGGAGGTGCCGCCGCGAGGTGAAGGGAGGGAGGACGCGGATCCGGCCGGGAGCGTCGACGACCGCCTGCCGGCCTGCCAGGCCCAGGGGACCCTCCGAGCGCACCACGACGAAATCGGTGCGGATCTCGCCGCGGCGACGGGGGAGCAGAGGGAGGGGCGCGCTCCGGCGCTCGCCCGGCGGCACGACGAATCGCGCCCGTTCCTCGGGCGCACCGGCCGTGGGTTGCCAGGCGTCGCGCATGCGGGCGCGGAGCGCGCGGGTCCCGAGGTTGCGCACCCGCAGTTCACCGGCCACCGGTTCGTCGAGCAGCGTGCGGTCCGGGAGACGTCGCGTGATCTCGACGGCGCGCGGGTTGGCCGCGACGGCGACATCGACCAGCGCTCCGACCGCACAGAGCACGACCCACCCGCCCACGACGAGCCATGCCGGAACGCCCGCCGTGCTCAAGAGCACGAGAGGGGCGACCCCCAGGGCGACGAGGAGCGCGAGGCGACCGGTGACGAACATCAGATGGGAACGCGGGTCTGCTGCAGCACCGAGGTCAGGATCGCGTCGACCGACACGCCCTCGATCTCGGCCTCGGGGCGCAGCCGGATGCGGTGACGCCACACCGGCACGAGCATCGTCTGCACGTGGTCGGGGGTGATCGCCGGGTATCCGCCGAGCCATGCCCAGGCCTTCGCCGCGGCGAGGAGGGCCGTGGTCGCGCGCGGACTGACGCCCAGGAGCACCGATGGGCTCTGCCGCGTCGCCCGCGCGAGGTCGACGATGTAGCCCAACAGGTCGTCGTCGACGGCGACGGTCGCCGCGGCGCGCTGGGCGGCGAGGATCTCGTCGGCGGTCACGACGGGGTCGAGGCCCGCAGCGTCGAGGCGGCGCGGGTCGAAGCCGCCGGCGTGGCGCCGGAGCACACCGACCTCGGCGTCGCGCCCCGGGAGATCGACGACGAGCTTCATCAGGAAGCGGTCCAGCTGGGCTTCGGGCAGCGTGTAGGTGCCCTCGTGCTCGATGGGGTTCTGGGTCGCGGCGACGAGGAAGGGGTCGGGGAGAGCGCGGCTCACCCCATCCGACGAGACCTGTCGTTCCTCCATCGCCTCGAGCAGAGCGGCCTGGGTCTTCGGCGGCGTGCGGTTGATCTCGTCGGCGAGGAGCACGTGGGTGAACACCGGTCCCGCGCGGAACTCGAACTCCCCGGCGCGGGCGTCGTAGACGAGGGAGCCCGTGACGTCGCCGGGCATGAGGTCGGGCGTGAACTGCACGCGCCGTGTGTCGAGGCCGAGCGCGCGGCTGAAAGAGCGCACGAGGAGGGTCTTGGCGACGCCCGGGACGCCCTCGAGCAGGACGTGTCCGCGCGAGAGGAGCGCGATGAGCAGTCCGGTGATCGTGCCGTCCTGCCCGATCACCGCTTTTCCGACCTCGACCCGCACCCGGTTCATCGCCTCGCGCAGGGCTGCGTCGTCGAGCCCCGGGGCCGTCGGGGCGGGCTCCGAGCGTCCCGGCGCGTTCTCGGTGGCGGGCGGCAGGGGAGCGTCGAGAGGACTGTCGGTCATCGGGTGGTCCTTTCGGTGGCGAACGCGGCATGCACGCTCGTCTCGAGGTCGCGGAGGCGGTCGCTCGCGGCGACCAGGTCGCGGTCGGTCGTGGGGATGTCGGTGAGGAGGATGCCGCGGATCGCCGCTCGATCCGCGCCGAGGCGGTCGGCGACGGCGTCGGCGACCTGCTCCGCCGGGGTGTGGGTCGCGAGCCCGAGCCGACGGACCAGCCGGGTTCGGGTCGCTCGACGCAGCTCGTCGAGGGCGTGGGCCGCGTCGCCGGAGGCGGCGTACAGGCGGGCGCGACCCTCGGTCGTCTCGTTCGCGCGCACCATGACCGGGAGGCGTTCGGTCACGAGCGGGCCGAACCGTCGACCGCGCCAGATGGCGGCGACGCTCGCTGCGAGCAGGAGCAGCACGATGCCGGGCGTGACCCAGGGCGGTGTGAGGTCGCCGATCGTCTGCGGCGCCGAGCCGGCGTCGGCATCCGTGAGGGAGGGGACGTACCAGACGACCGCGTCGGTCCGAGCCAGCACGCCGATGGCCAGCGCCGCGTTCCCGTCGAGGGGGAGAGTCGCGTTCGTCATCGTCGCCGACCCGTCGAGGGCGGTGACCGTGCGGCCGTCGCTCGCCTCGGTCGAGAGCAGGCCGTACTCGCCGTCGACGGGGTAGCAGCCGCTGACGCCCGCGCCGGGGATCCTCAGCTCACCCGTCCGCGCGGTCCCGGCCGTGCGCGCGGCGGGCAGCTCGCATCCGGCCTCGATGGCGCGGTCGTTCGCGAAGCCCCCGAGGGAGGAGCCGTCCAGCAACACGTCGAGGGTGCGTGAGCGAGGCTCGATGAGCACGACGTCGCGTGCACGGTCGGCGAGCGCGGTCAGGGTGGCATCCGACAGCATCGGGGCATCGCGCAGGACGAGCGTGGCGTCGTGGTCGGCCAGGGCCCGCTCCGCCGCCGCGCGGTCGCGCGCGACGGTGACGGCCACGCCCTGTTGCTGGAGGATGCGGACGAGTGCGCGGGTGCCGTCCGGCGCCGGGGATTCGGGGTCGAGCGCGTCCTTCTGCGTCCAGCCCCCGTACACCAGGGTCGTTCCCACCAGTCCGATCAGGAGCAGGGCGAGGGCGATGCCGATCCACCCGAGCGCGGCCCGACGGCGGGGGCGCACCGTGAGCGGCGCTGCCGAGACGGTCGTCACGATGTCGCCGCCGCGGTGACGGGCGCGGGGCGCGTGCGGACGGCCTCGGCGTCGAGGTCGGCCACCACGCGGTAGCGCTGCTCGGTGCCCGGGCGGCGGAGGTAGCGGACGTCGTCGAAGATGGCGGCCGCCTCGTCGAGCCCGGGGACGAGGCCGGGGAGAGCCGCCGAAGCGGCGCGCGCGAACGCCCGCACGGTGGCGCCGGGCGGTGGGTCGACGAGACCTCTTTCGGTCAGGCCACGGGCGAAAGCGCGGAACCGTAGGACGATCGCCGCGTCCCAGTCTCCCCGAGCCGCCGCAGCGGCCGCATCCCCGCGGAGCTCGTCGGCCGAGCGGCCGTCATCGCCGTCGAAGAGCGCGCGTGCCGGAGGCTGCGCACGGACGATCGCTCTCGGTCGCCCCCAGATCAGGATGCCGATGACGATCCCGACGACGATGATGATCGCCAGCACGATCAGCGCCGGAGGCCCCCAGTCGCCGTTCGCCGAGTTCTGCAGCAGCCTGCCGAAAAAGTCGACGACGGCTCGTGCGAGACGGTCGATCGGCGTCGGCTCGGCGGCCTGATACGCGGGGTCGGCGAGCTCTTTCTCGGCCCACTCCCGCGCCTCGTCCGGGTCGGGGAGGAGCGAGGTCACCACCGCGACCGCCGCTGAGAGCGAGGGACTCATGCGTCGTCGGACCGGCTTCCGGGCGCGGCCCAGGTCGTCGTCGAGGGCGTGGAAGTGCTCGAGGTGCCCGTGGCATCCGTCGACGTGGGCTCGCGACCCGCCGCATCGGCCGCGCCGTCCGTCGGAGAGGAGGGCGGCGGGGGCACCACGGTGCCGGAGGGGGCTGAGGGGGGTGCGGCTCCGTGCGGCGGCGCGGGCGGGACCGGCGGAGCGGCGGGCGCGGCAGCGTAGGGCGGCGCGGTCGGCGGGGCGCCGTAGGGCGGCGCGGCGGGCGCGGCAGCGTAGGGCGGAGCTGAGCCATACGGCGGCGCTGAGCCAGAGGGGACGCCCGCGGGAGCGCCGTACGGCGGTGCAGCCGGTGCCGCGCCGGAGGGGACACCCGTAGGAGCGCCGTACGGAGCCGCCGCGGGGGGACCCCACGCTCCCGGCGCCCCACCCGGCGGGGGAGCGCCCCACGGCTGGAGCGGCGCGATGCTGCGGCCGACGCCCACGCGGTACGGATCCGGAAGGTCGTCCGCGCCGGCATCGCGCGCCTCCACGTAGGCGGCGAGATCTTGATCGAGTCCCTCGGTGCGCATGCGCGCGTCGACGTAGACGAGCACCGCCGAGGTCGACTGCACGACGAGGGCGATGCACTGCACGAGTAGGACGCCGGCCTGCCCGAGCAGCTGCACGACGATGAAGCCGACGATCGCTCCCGGCTCGGGGTCTCCAGTGGGTGCGAGCAGCGTCGAGAGGAAGCTTGCACCGAAGCTCAGCGGGAACGAGATGATCTGCGCCACCACGCTGAACGCGACGGAGATGATGACCAGAACACCGAGCGTCGACCAGAATCGCCCGCGGGTGAGCCGCCACGACCGGGCGATCCCGGCCCGGATGCCCGTGCCCTCGAGGATGATCACCGAGGGGACGAGGAAGAGCTTGGTCGCGAGCCACAGGTAAAGGGGCACGCACCCGAGGGCGAGCAGAAGACCCAGGAGGATGCCCACCGGCAGCAAAGCGAACGACACCGCGACGACGATTCCGGCGAGGATGGCCAGGACGAGGATCACCGCGGTGAACGTCAGGGCGGCGTAGCCGATCAGGCGCCAGACGACCGGGCGAACCCGCCGCCAGACCACCTTCAACGTCGGCTTCTCGGCGACCACGCCGTGCGCCACCTCGGCGACGACGACGCCCTGCACCAGCACGCTCAGGCCGCTCGCCGCGACCCCGAGCACGAGCGCGACGACGGCCGTGAGCGCGAACGAGCCGGCCATCACGGCATTGAAGTCGTCGCTGCCCTCGACCAGGGTGTCCAGTCGCGAGAAGCTCGCGATGGCCGCACCGGCGATGGCCGCGCTCAGCACGATGTAGGCGACGGTCTGCACCCCGAGCGCGAAACCGAGCAGGACGCGGGGGTTATGGCGCAGGGCAGTGAACGACCGGCCGAGGATCATGCCGAACCCGAACGGATGCAGCGGGACGATCCCCGGACGCGACGCGGGGGTCCAGGCGGGGTACGCGGTCACGATGACGCCTCCTCGGTGGTCGGCCGTGTCCTCATCGTGTCACAGACCTCCGACACCCCGTCATGGGGACACCCCCTGCGCGCTCGGCCCCTTCCCGGGCATGTCGACTACGCTCTTATGGATCGCTCCCTCACCCGGGGGGCCCTGGCCCGTTCCCGAGCGGGTTTCGAGACGGAAGACGTACACCCGATGACTTCACGGATCCTGGTTGTCGATGACGACACCGCGCTGGCCGAGATGATCGGCATCGTGCTGCGCACCGAGGGATTCGACACGGTCTTCTGCGCCGACGGCGCGCAGGCGGTCGAGGCCTGGCGCTCCGAGCGGCCGGACCTGATCCTGCTCGACCTCATGCTGCCGGGCGTCGACGGCATCGAGATCTGCACGCGCGTGCGCGCCGAGTCCGGCGTCCCGATCATCATGCTGACGGCCCGCACCGACACCGCCGACGTGGTGAAGGGGTTGGAGTCGGGTGCCGACGACTACATCATGAAGCCCTTCAACCCGAAGGAGCTCGTCGCCCGGATCCGCACGCGCCTACGCCCCGTGCAGGCGCCGGTCGACGAGACGCTGCGTATCGGCGATCTTGTCGTCGACGTGGCCGCGCACGAGGTGCGCCGTGGCGACACCCCGATCGCTCTCACGCCCCTCGAGTTCGAGCTCCTCGTCGCGCTCGCCGAGAAGCCGCAGCAGGTCTTCTCTCGCGAGATGCTGCTCGAGCAGGTCTGGGGCTACCACTACAAGGCCGACACGCGTCTCGTGAACGTGCACGTGCAACGACTTCGGGCCAAGATCGAGGCCGACCCCGACAACCCTCGCATCGTCACCACCGTGCGCGGTGTGGGCTATCGCGCCGGCGCGGTGGCTTGAGGTCGTCATGACCGGCGCGGTGCGCACTCTGGCGACGCCGCGGGGGTGGCGCACGCGCGATTGGCGCGCGAACCGGGACCGGCTCATCACCCTGTGGCGTCGCTCGCTGCGCTTCCGCACCATCGTCATCACCGTCGCCCTGACCGCGACGACCATCCTCGTGACCTGCCTCGCGATGGCCCTGGTCATCCAGAACGAGCTCTTCACCGCCCGCAAAGACCAGGTGCTCCTCGAGGCGCAGCGCGCGACCGCCTCGGCGCAGGCCACCCTCGACGCGGCCGTCGACTCCACCGACCCGGCCGCCGCGCAGACCCTCATGAACGGCATCGCGACGCGACTGTCGCAGCAGTCGTCGAGCGACCTCATCGCGCTGTACCGCATCGGCCCTCCGTCGCCCCTCGCGCCGCAACCCTTCATCTCTCCGACCTTCGAGTCCGACCTCGTCACGCCCGAGCTGCGCACGCAGGTCCAGTCGAGCCCCGACCTGCAGTGGTGGCAGTCGGTGGCGCTGCCGGCGGAGAACGATCGCGAGGTTCCCGGCATCCTGGTCGGTCATCAGCTGCGCTTCCCCGCGCAGGACGGGGTCGACTACTACGAGCTCTACATGGGATACGACCTCGCGAGCGCCGCGCAGACGCTGTCGTTCGTCCAGGTGCTGCTGTGGGTGGTCGGCCTGATCCTCGTCGTGCTGATCGGGGCGATCGCCTGGGTCGTGCTGCGTTCGGTGACGACGCCGATCGCGGATGCCGCCGAGACCAGCGCGAAGCTCGCCGCGGGCGATCTGGGAGTGCGGCTCCCCGTGCGCGGCGAGGACGAGCTCGCCACTCTGAACCGCTCCTTCAACGCGATGGCCGACAGCATCGAGTCCCAGATCAAGGAGCTCGCCGACCTGTCGCTCGTGCAGCAGAGGTTCGTCTCCGACGTCTCGCACGAACTGCGCACGCCGCTGACCACGATCAAGCTCGCGGCCGACATGATCAACGATCAGCGCGACGAGTTCGACCCCGTCACGGGACGCGCCGCCGAACTCCTCCACGCACAGGTGCAGCGCTTCGAGGTGCTGCTGACCGACCTGCTCGAGATCAGCCGCTACGACGCGGGATCCGTGCAGCTCGAACTCGAGCCCACGAGCCTCGCCTCGCTCGCCGAAGACGTGATCGCGTCGATGGAGCAACTCGCCGAGAAGCACGGTACCGACGTGCGCCTGGTCGCCCCGGGCGGATACACGCCCGTCGACATGGACGCCCGCCGCATCCGGCGGATCGTGCGCAACCTCCTCGGCAACGCGATCGAGCACGGCGAGGGCAGGCCCATCGTGGTGTCCGTCGACAGCGGTCGGGATGCCGTGGCCCTCGGGGTGCGCGACTTCGGTCTGGGCATGCGCGCCGAAGACGTCGACCGCGTGTTCGACCGGTTCTGGCGTGCCGATCCGTCGCGTGTGCGCACGATCGGCGGTACCGGTCTCGGCCTCTCGATCGCCCTCGGGGACGCGCGCCTGCACGGCGGCACCCTCGCGGTGTGGTCGGAGCCGGGCCGTGGCTCCAACTTCGTCCTCACCCTGCCCCGCGACGGTCGCCCGCTGGGAAGCTCGCCCCTGCCCCTCGTCCCCGAGGACGAGCAGGGCGGCACTCTGGGCGCGCTCGGCATCACCCAGCCGATCTCGCTCGGGCGCACGACCGGGAGGGCCACATGAAGCGCGCACTGTCGGTGGTGGGCCTGGCGCTGGTGCTCCTGCTCACCGCGTGCACGGGCCTTCCCACCTCGGGATACGTGAACCCCGGTCGGGGCCCGCAGAGCGACGACGCGCAGACGTTCGCGTTCGTCCCCGACGGCCCGCAGGACGACGCCTCGCCCGCCGAGATCGTCGAGGGCTTCCTTCGAGCAGGTTCAGGCCCCGCCGACGATTGGGCGACGGCGAAGCTGTTCCTCGCCCCCGGGACCCAGTGGGATCCTCGCGCGCGCGTCACGATCGACCGACTGGCCGATCGCCGCGCCACCGCGTCCTCCGACGGCGCGACCGTGACCGTGTCGCTGTCCACGGTCGCGAGCGTCGACGGGAACGGCGCCTACTCGCCGAGCGTGGCGGGCACCACCGACTCGCTCGGCTACTCGCTGGTGCGCGTCGACGACCAGTGGCGTATCAGTGCCGCTCCGGACGGCGTGGTGCTGTACGAGGAGGTCTTCCCGACCGTCTACCAGTCGGCATCCATCGCGTACTTCGATCCCACCTGGACGTTCATCGTGCCGGACGTGCGCTGGTTCCCGCGCCCGCTCGTGGCGAGTCGTGTGGCGACGGCGCTCGTCGACGGGCAGCCGAGCGCGTGGCTCGAGGGGGCGGTGAAGAACGCGTTCCCCGAGGACCTCTCGCTCGTCGGGCGCTCGGTGACGCTCTCGTCGGGTGGCGTCGCCCAGGTGCAGCTTCCCCGGTCCGCGCTGAGTCTGGACACCACGACGCTGAACCGCATGCAGACGCAGCTGACCCGGAGCCTCTCGACGGCGGGCATCAGCGAGGTGCAGATGACGGTCGAGGGGACCCCGATCGCGGCCGAGGAGGTGCCGGTCCGCGTCACGCGCGTCGATCCGCCACCCGCCGTCATGACCACGGACGGGACCTTCGGCATCCTCTCCGGAGATCAGGTGACGACGATCCCCGGGCTCTCGGACGCCGTCGAGTCGCTGTCTCCCCAGTCGATCGAGCTCGAGGCCGATCGCTCCCTCGCCGCGGTCCGCACGACCCAGGGAACCGTGGCCAGCGCGCTCGCCGACGGCCGGACCTTCCTCCTCGACGACCGGCCCGGGCTGGTCGCACCCTCGATCGACTCCACCGGGCTCATCTGGAGCGTGCCGTCGTCGTCGCCCTCGCAGTTGCGCGCCTTCACGCCCGAGGGCGTGCCGTCCGAGATCGGGAACGCGTGGCCGGATGCGTCCGAGATCACCGCCTTCCAGATCTCGCGCGACGGAACGCGCGTCGCGGCGATCGTCACGGTGGCGGGCGTCCGCGAGGTCTGGCTCGCCGGCATCCAGCGCACGTCGAGCGAGATCAACCTCGGGCCGCCCCATGTGCTGTCGTTCACCGAGTCGGGGGCCTTCGACCTCGCCTGGCTGGACGACGCGACCCTCGGTATCCTCGCCCTCGACGACGGCGTGAGCCACCTGCGCGAACTCGGTGTGGGAGGCCGAGGCACCACGGGCGGCGCCCCCGACGGCGCGCGGAGCGTCGCGGGCGGCAGCACGAGCGTGCGCGTGCTCGATGACACCGGTCGGCTGTTCAGCCGACGCGGCAGCTCGTGGACGCTCGTGGCCGACGACATCCGCGTCCTGGCGGCGCAGCAGGGCACGGCGTCCTGACCGCACTCGTCCTCCCCATGACGGTGTCCGCGCGACCCCTCCACGGATGGACGGATGCCGAGCCCGCCGCCGCGGGCCGGTCGATGAGCATGAGGGCATGTTCTCCGGCTCCGCCCTGTCCGCCGCCGTCGTCCCCGCCCTGCACGAGGCGCTGACGTTCTGGTTGCCGATCGCGTGCGCCGGGTGCGGCGCGCTCGATGTCGGGCTGTGTTCCGGATGCCGCGCGGCACTGGCCGCGGCCCCGCACCGCCGCCGCACCGCGGACGGGCTGGTCGTGACCAGCGCGATGGAGTTCTCCGGCGTGCCCGCGCGCGTCCTCCGCGCCCTCAAGGAGGAGGGGCGCACGTCCCTGGCGCGTGTTCTCGCACCGGCGCTCGCGGTCGTGCTCGCCGACGAGGTCGGTCCCGACACCGTCGTCGCGACGGTTCCCTCGTCACGGGCCGCGTATCGCCGTCGTGGCTATCGACCCGTCGACCTGCTCGTGCGCCGAGGGGGACACGTTCCCGTTCCGCTCCTGCGGGTGGCACGGGCTCCGCGGGACCAGCGGGGGCTCGATCGTGAGGCTCGACGGGCCAACGTCGGGGGAGTGTTCGTGTCGCGCGCGGTCGGCGGGCGCCGCGTGGTGCTCGTCGACGACGTCGTCACGACCGGCGCCACGCTGGACGACGCGTCGAGAGCACTCCGAGTCGCTGGAGTCGCGGAGGTCGTCGCGGCGACGCTCGCGCACACGCCCCTCCGCGTCGATCGGTCGAGACAGCATGCGAAAGATAAGAGCGGATGACGAAAGGGTGATTCACGCGTGACAGGCGGCGGTCGCGCTACTAGCGTGGGGATGACTGAAGGCGACGGACGTTCCGCCCTTAGACCGGGCGGAACCCGGAACAAGGAGGTCACGGATGGACACCAACATCGTCGGCGTGGGAGTCGGTATCACCGATCGTTTCCGCTCGGTGGTCGAAGAAAAGGTGAGCCGTATCGAGCACCTGGCCCCGCGAGCGCAGGCGCTCGAGGTCAAGGTCACTCACCGCTCTTATCGCAACGGGCGGATGGAGGACGACACCGTCGAACTGACACTCGACGGCAAGGGCCCCGTCGTCCGTGCCGAAGCGACCGACGCAGACAAGTTCGCCGCCCTCGACCTCGCGGTCGACAAGATCTCGGAGCAGATCCGCCGAGCCAAGGACAAGCGCATCGACGCGCGCAACCACCCCCGCGGAGCCAAGTTCGAGAAGGGCACGGGCGAGCTCTCCGGAATCGACGTGCAGCCGGCCTCGGTCGACGTCCTGCGGGCGGTCGCCACGGGCGAGGTTCCCGTGCAGAACGACTCCGCCGACGAAGCGGACTACTCGCCCGTCGTGATCCGCGAGAAGGAGTTCGGCGCCGAGTGGATGACGGCCGAAGAGGCCGTCGACCGCATGGAACTGGTCGGCCACGACTTCTTCCTCTTCATCGACGCGCGCACCGACCACCCGAGCGTGGTGTACCGCCGCAAGGGCTGGGACTACGGCGTGATCGCCCTGTCGACACAGGCTCCGCCGCAGGCCGTCGCGTCCTGAAGCCCGCCCACGTACGTACAGAAGCCCCCGGCCATCGGCCGGGGGCTTCTTGAATGTATGCGACGGCGGGTCAGCCGTCGAAGATGTCGCCGAGGAGCGAGCCGATGACGAGGCCGCCGAGCATCCCGCCGACCATGTTGCCGCCGCTCATGCCCCCCTGTCCGCGACCGCCGCCGCCCCAGCCGCCGCCGTCACCCCAGTCCGAGGGTCGGGACTGCTCGATATCGCGTTGCGCGATCTGCAGGGCCTCGGCTGCCAACGCTCCCGTGCGTCGGGCGGTGGCGAGCACCGTCTCGCGGTCGTCCTCGGCGACGGGGCCGAGCGGGAGTCCCGAGCGCAGGCGCTCGGCTTCGACGAAGCGCGTACGGGCGTCGGCACCGATCCACCCGCGGTGTCCGGTGATGAGTCCGCGTGCGACGGCGAGCTGGCGGTCGGCGTCGTCGATCGCGTGGTCGACCTGTTCTTGAGAGGGCACGGGACGCGCCGCACGCTCACGCGCCGCGTCGAGTTCGGCGTTGGCCTGGCGAAGTGCCGAGAGCGAGCTGAACGGGTCGGTCCGCGACCCGGCCGGAGGAAGGGAAGCGAGGGCCTTTTCGAGGTTCGCCATCGCCCGGGTCACGATGGGCGTCATCGGCCCGCGGCGGGCCTCGGCCAGGTCGCTGCGGGAGTCGTCGATGACGGCCGCGAGCGTCGATTCGGCGCGGAGGGCTTCGATCTCGAAAGTGTCGACGGCGTCGAGCAACGACTCGGCTCGGCGCACCGCTTCGGTGGCCGCCTCGAGGGCGACGGACGCCTGTTCGCGCTGACCCGCTTCGCGTCGGCGCTCGGAGACGCCGGCGGTGTGCACGGCGAAGTCCAGCAGTTGGTCGATCTCGTCGGGGTTCCCGCCGATCTGCTGCAGGGCCGCATCGTTGTACCGGTGCGAGAGACGCTCGACGACGTCGCGGGCGTGCGGCACGCGTTCCGCGAGACGCTCGCGGTCGGCGCGTACCCGGGCGAGGATCTCGGGGGCGCGGCGCACCGCGTCGATCTTGGGCTGCAGAACGAGCGTGCGCTCTTCGAGGAGGTCCTCCGCCCACTTCGACAGCTGGATGATGCGCGCGTTGCGCGTGCGCAGCTCCTCGGCGGTGTCGGGGATCTCGTCGTGGTTGAGCTGGTGCAGCTGGAACGCTTCCGCGAGGTGCGTCTTCACCGAGTCCAGCGCGGCGGCGAGGTCCTCCGTGGCCTTGTCGCCGAGCTCGGCGCGGGCGAAGTCGAGTTCGTCCGACGTCAGCCGCACGCGTTCGTCCGCCGCGACGATCGCAAGCTCCGCCCGTCGCGCCAGATCGGCGTCCGCGGCATCCTGTTCTTCGCGCTTCCTTCTGCCCCAGAAACCGGCCATGGCATGATCCTAGGCCGCGTCATCGAGGAGGGAGCCGTGTGTTCGCTACGGGCGCGAGCGCATCGGGCCGGCTCGCAGGTCACGAACGGGTAACACGGATAGCATGGGCGATGTATGCCTGTTCGCAGGCCGGCGTCCGCACGGGCGTCGCACCCGACAGATGGAGATGCTTCGTGGCCAATCCGCTCGAGAAACTGCTGCGCGCCGGTGAGGGACGCATCCTGCGCCGCTTGCAGGGCGTCGTGAAGGCGACCGGTGCGCTCGAAGAGGATTACGAACACCTCACCGACGACGAGCTGCGCAACGAGACCGTCGAACTGCGCGCACGGTACGAAGCCGGCGAGACCCTCGACCAGCTGATGCCCGAGGCTTTCGCCGCGGTGCGCGAGGCCGCCAAGCGCACGCTCGGTCAGCGTCCCTACGACGTGCAGATCATGGGTGGTGCCGCCCTGCACCTCGGCAACATCGCCGAGATGAAGACCGGTGAGGGCAAGACGCTCACCGCGGCGCTCCCGGCGTACCTGAACGCCATCGCCGGCCAGGGCGTGCACGTCATCACCGTCAACGACTTCCTTGCGAGCTACCAGTCCGAGCTGATGGGCCGCGTGTACCGCGCGCTCGGCATGACGACCGGCACCGTCATCTCGGGGCAGACCCCCGAGGTCCGTCGCCAGCAGTACGAGGCCGACATCAGCTACGGCACGAACAACGAGTTCGGCTTCGACTACCTGCGCGACAACATGGCGTGGCGTAAGGAAGACCTCGTTCAGCGCGGCCACTTCTTCGCGATCGTCGACGAGGTCGACTCGATCCTCATCGATGAGGCGCGAACCCCGCTGATCATCTCGGGCCCCGCGTCCGGCGAGGCCAACCGCTGGTTCGCCGAGTTCGCCAAGCTCGCCCGCACCCTCGAGCCCGGCGTCGACTACGAGGTCGACGAGAAGAAGCGCACGATCGGTGTGCTCGAGCCCGGCATCGAGAAGGTCGAAGACTACCTCGGCATCGACAACCTCTACGAGTCGGCCAACACCCCGCTCATCTCGTTCCTGAACAACTCGATCAAGGCGATCGCGCTGTTCAAGCGCGACACCGACTACGTCGTCATGAACGACGAGGTCATGATCGTCGACGAGCACACCGGTCGCATCCTCGTCGGGCGCCGCTACAACGAGGGCATCCACCAGGCCATCGAGGCCAAAGAGAACGTGCCGGTCAAGGCCGAGAACCAGACGCTGGCCACGGTCACCCTGCAGAACTACTTCCGCCTGTACGACAAGCTCGCCGGCATGACGGGTACCGCCGAGACCGAGGCGGCCGAGTTCATGTCGACCTACAAGCTCGGCGTGGTCCCGATCCCCACGAACAAGCCGATGATCCGCAAGGATCAGCCCGACCTCGTCTACAAGAACGAGACGGCGAAGTTTGCGCAGGTGGTCGAAGACATCGCCGAGCGTCACGAGAAAGGCCAGCCGGTGCTGGTCGGAACGACCAGCGTTGAGAAGAGCGAGTACCTCTCGCGCCTCCTCGCGAAGAAGGGCGTCAAGCACGAGGTGCTCAACGCCAAGAACCACGCGCGCGAGGCCGAGATCGTCGCGCGCGCGGGACGCCTCGGTGCCGTCACCGTGGCCACGAACATGGCCGGTCGTGGAACCGACATCATGCTCGGCGGCAACGCCGAGTTCCTCGCCGTGCAAGAGATGAAGGCGAAGAACCTCGACCCGGTCGAGACGCCCGAGGCCTACGAGGCCGAGTGGGATGCCGTTTATCAGGGCGTGCGCGACACCGTCGCGGAAGAGGCGGCGAAGGTCGTCGAGGCCGGCGGCCTGTACGTGCTGGGCACCGAGCGTCACGAGTCGCGCCGCATCGACAACCAGCTGCGCGGTCGCTCCGGCCGTCAGGGCGACCCCGGCGAGAGCCGTTTCTACCTGTCGTTGACCGACGACCTCATGCGTCTGTTCCAGTCGGGCGCGGCCGAGGCGATCCTCGCCCGCACGAACTTCCCCGACGACGTCGCGATCGAGTCGGGTCTCGTCTCGCGCGCGATCAAGAGCGCGCAGTCTCAGGTCGAAGCGCGCAACGCCGAGATGCGCAAGAACGTCCTCAAGTACGACGACGTCTTGAACCGCCAGCGCGAGGCGATCTACGCCGACCGCCGCCACATGCTGCAGGGCGATGACATCGCCGACCGCGTGCAGCACTTCATCGAAGACGCCATCACCGCGGTCATCGACGACCACACGGGTTCGGGGCACACCGAGTCGTGGGACTTCGACGCGCTGTGGACCGAGCTGAAGACCCTCTACCCGGTGAGCGTGACGATCGACGAGGTCGTCGCCGAGGCCGGCGGCAACAAGGGCCGCATCACGGCCGAGGGCCTCAAGCGCGAGATCATCTCGGACGCCCGCATCGCCTACCAGAACCGCGAGGAGTCGCTGGGTGCTCCCGCCCTGCGCGAGCTCGAGCGCCGCGTGGTGCTGCAGGTCCTCGACCGCCGCTGGCGCGAGCACCTGTACGAGATGGACTACCTCAAGGACGGCATCGGCCTGCGCGCCATGGCCCAGCGCGACCCGCTGATCGAGTACCAGCGCGAGGGCTACCAGATGTTCCAGTCGATGATGGGGCAGATCAAGGAGGAGTCGGTCGGCTTCCTCTACAACCTCGAGGTCGAGGTCCGCAAGGTCGAGGGCGAAGAGAGCGCTCAGGTCGAGGCGAAGGGTCTCGCCCCCGCTCCCGTCGAGGGCCAGCGCCTGGAGTACTCCGCGGCCAACGACGCCGGCGAGGTCGAGGTCCGCAACGACCGCGGCCAGGTGCAGCAGGCGGCGACGAACCGCCTGCGTCAGGCCGCCGCGCAGGCTCCCGCCGCCGAGGCCGCGGCGCCGAGCGGACCACGCGGCGCCTTCGGCCAGCGCACCGAGGCTCCCGAGCAGCCCGTGGCGAACAACCGCGCCGATCGCCGCGCCGCCGGCAAGAAGAAGTAACGAACACACGGATGCCGCGCCCCTGACGCTCGCCGGGGGCGCGGCATCCGTGTGTCCAAGGACAGTCCACCCGGTGTCGATTGGCTCGGAGGGGGCGGGGATATCCTGAACCGATGAGCCCGTTGCGCCCCCTCGATCAGTCGTCGAAGTTGAAGGATGTCCTCTACGAGATCCGTGGAGAGGCCCTCGTCGAGGCAGACCGGCTCGAGGCCGAGGGGCACGCGATCCTCAAGCTCAACACGGGCAACCCCGCGATCTTCGGGTTCGAGGCGCCGCACCAGATCGTGCGCGACATGATCGCGGCCGTGCCGAACGCCCACGGCTACAGCGACAGCCGGGGAGTGCTCTCCGCGCGGCGCGCGGTGGTCTCGCGGTACGAGCAGGAGCCCGGTTTCCCGCACCTCGACCCGGACGACGTGTACCTCGGCAACGGCGTGTCCGAGCTGATCACGATGACCATGCAGGCGCTCCTCGACGAGGGGGACGAGGTGCTGATCCCGGCCCCCGACTACCCGCTGTGGACCGCGATGACGAGCCTCGGCGGCGGAACGCCCGTGCACTACCTGTGCGACGAGTCGCGCGAGTGGCAGCCCGACCTGGAAGACATCCGGTCGAAGGTGACTGCGCGGACCAAGGCGATCGTGGTGATCAACCCGAACAACCCGACGGGTGCGGTCTACTCGCGTGAGGTGCTCGAGGGCATCGCCGACATCGCTCGTGAGCACTCGCTGCTCGTGCTCGCCGATGAGATCTACGACCGCATCCTGTTCGACGATGCCGTGCACATCCCGATGGCGACGGTCGCACCCGACCTGCTGGTGCTGACCTTCAACGGCCTGTCCAAGACCTATCGTGTGGCGGGTTACCGCTCCGGATGGCTCGCGATCACGGGCCCCAAGACGCACGCCGCCGGCTTCTTGCAGGGCATCAACCTCTTGGCATCCACCCGTCTGTGTCCCAACGTGCCGGCGCAGTTCGCGGTGCAGGCGGCGCTGTCGGGGGTGCAGTCGATCGACGCGCTGATCGCCCCCACCGGTCGTCTGCACGAGCAGAGGGATGCCGCGTGGCAGGGCCTCGAGGCGATCCCGGGTGTCTCGTGCGTCATGCCCAGGGGCGCCCTGTACGCCTTCCCGCGATTCGATCCCGAGGTGTACGAGATCCCCGATGACGCGAAGTTCGTCCGTGACTTCCTCGTCGCCGAGCACGTCCTGCTCGTACAGGGTTCGGGCTTCAACTGGCCCGCGACCGACCACGTGCGCATCGTGACGCTGCCCGAGGCTCGCGTGATCAGTGACGCGATCGAACGCCTGGGCAACTTCCTCGCGTCGTGGCGGCCCTGAACCCGCGGCCCTGAGCCCTCGGCCGCCAACCCTCAGAGCAGCGCGAGGGCGGTGACGCGCCAGCGTCCGTCGATGCCCTCGAGACGCAGGGCGACGGCGCGGGTCCGCGCTCGGGCTGCGGCCGTCACGGTCGCTTCGAAGACCCCGTCCGTCGGGGCGAAGAGATGCACGTTCCGGATCTCGTGGACGTCGCGCGGCACGGGAACACCGCGGGCGCTGCGTGCACGTTTCGCGAGACTGGCGCGCACGACGAGCGAGCGGTAGACCTCCTCCGACGTCCAGCGCGCCAACTGTTCGACCTCGCGAACACCTGCCAAGACCTCGAAGACGCCGCGGACGATGTTCCGCGTGAAGACGTCTGCGCGCGGCAGTCGCGCGGCGGGGGTCTTCTGCGGGGCGAAATCATCGACCTGCGAGGCCGGCGCGAGGCGAGCGGAGTCGACGATCGTGAGCGGAACGGTCATACGTTCCTCCTTGTGTGGCGGCGGTGGAAGCGGTCTTCGTCGCTCGACAGTAGGACACCGCCACCCCCGTCGACGGGGTGAGGAACTCAGGTTGTGGATAAGAAACGCAGGGTGAATGCATGGGGAAGAGCGGTCAGTCCGGATGCCGGATGTCGCCCTCTCCCCACAGCTCGGGAAAGCTCGCCTCCTGGGACTGATTCCACAGGGCAGCCCGCCGGGCGATCTCGATACGGTCGTCGACGTACGACGTGACGCTCTCCTCGTCGATGACCCAGTGCGGGGGAGTGCCGACCTCCATGCCGCGGATCTCGCCGCGACCGACGAGCCCGAGCACCTCGTCGCGCGTCATCCCGAGGCGCGAGGCGACGGCATCCGGGTCCACGTATCGGCTCGGAGGTGAACTCATGTCGGTCACGCCCTCATTATGTCCGCCGTATGGTCGGGAGAACGGCCTCACCCACGGGATGCGTGGCGCATTCAGAAGAATGTGTCCTGTGGGGAGAGGGTAGGCGTTCCGCGCACTGCCGGGAAGGGGCGCGGCCTCTAGTGTGGAGTGGTGTCGACACTCAGTGAACTCGTCTACGCCCAGGGCCGCGCCAGCGAGGCCGATGTCGAGTGGCTGCACCGCCTGGCCGGCGATGGACAGCTCCTCGCCGACCTCGCGTTCGCCGACATCGTGATCTGGGTGCCGACGCCCGACGACTCGTTCGTCGCGGTCGCGCACACGCGGCCCGGGGGAGCGGCCACCCTGTTCTACCGCGACATCGTGGGCGACCGGGTCCGCCCGCAGTGGCGTACGCAGGTGCGCGACGCGTTCCAGAGCGGACGCATCGTGGATTCGGCATCCCCCGACTGGTTCGAAGAGACGCCCACCCGCGTCCGCGCGGTACCGATCGTGCGTGAGCTCTCGCGCGAGGGCGACGCGGTGACGACGGTCGGCGTGCTCACGCGGCACACCAACCTCGGCGAGACGCGCACCCCCTCGCGCCAGCAGATCACGTTCAACGACTGCGCCGACGATCTCTTCGGCATGATCGCCTCGGCCGAGTTCCCCGATCTCGCCGCCCCCACCGCACCGCGGCGCGGCGCTCCGCGCGCCTCGGACGGTCTCATCCGCCTCGACGTCGACGGCATCACCACGTTCGCGAGCCCCAACGCGCTCTCGGCCTTCAACCGCATGGGGTTCGACGACGAGCTCGAGGGGGAGTCGCTCGCCGAGGTGACCGCCCGCATCCTGCCCGCCAAACGGCTCGACGTCGATGAGTCGCTCCCCGTGGTCGTGAGCGGCCGCGCGCCGTGGCGCGCGGACATGGAAGCGCGCGGGGTGCAGGTGTCGCTGCGCACGATCCCGCTGCGCGACCGGGGGACCCGCATCGGGGCGATCGTCCTCAGCCGCGACGTGACCGAGATCCGCCACCAGGAACAGGAACTCATCACCAAGGACGCGACGATCCGCGAGATCCACCACCGCGTCAAGAACAACCTTCAGACGGTCGCCTCACTCCTTCGCATCCAGGCCCGTCGCACCCACTCCGACGAGGCGCGCGACGCGCTCACTCAGGCCATGCGGCGTGTCTCGGCCATCGCCGTCGTACACGACACGCTCTCGGAGGGCCTCGCGCAGAACGTCGACTTCGACGACGTGTTCGCCCGCGTGCTCAAGCTCGTCGCCGAGGTCGCGGCGGCACCCAACACCCGCGCGCGCACCCGCACGACGGGGCAGTTCGGCACCCTGCCGAGTCAGTTCGCGACGCCGCTCGCGCTCGCCCTGACCGAGCTCGTCACGAACGCCGTCGAGCACGGCCTCGCCGGCCAAGAGGGCGACGTCGAGATCGCCGCCGAGCGCACCGACGAGGTGCTCGCGGTGAGTGTGCGCGACACCGGGGTGGGCCTGCCCGAGGGACAGGTCGGCCGCGGTCTCGGCACGCAGATCGTGCGCACGCTGATTCAGGGCGAACTCGGCGGAACGATCGACTGGCACACGCTCATGGGCAGCGGCACCGAAGTCACGATCGAGATCCCGCTGCGCTACATCGGCGGTACGTCCGTCTGACGCGCGCTTCGGCGGGCGCCGCCGAGAACGGCGGGGACGGCGGATTCCTGTTCGGGGAGAACACCCATCCGTCGCGCGCGGGCCTGTCGGCTCGCCCGGTCGTGCCGTCCGGCGGAGTCCGTGCGCGACGCGCCGGGGGTCGTCACGCCCATGCGGCGTGTCGCCGACCGACTCCGCGCGACGGTACGCGCCGTACTTCCCGGGCCGTCCAGTGTCGGGCCGCCGGGTTGTGCCGTCCGGCGGAGTCCGTGCGCGACGCGCCGGGGGTCGTCACGTCCACGCGGCGTGTCGCCGACCGACTCCGCGTGACGGTACGCGCCGTACTTCCCGGGTCGTCCCGCAAGTCCGCCGGGATGACACATCGTCCCGGGGTGGCCCGTTCTCCGTCGGTCCGACCTGCTCTCGCGGGGCCGCGCGGACACACGACGAAGCCCGCCCCCCGGAGGGACGGGCTTCGTCGAACGGCGGATGCCGCGAGGTCAGGACGCGCGGCGAGCGCGAGCGGCGCGGCGCTTGAGAGCGCGACGCTCGTCTTCGCTCAGACCGCCCCACACGCCCGAGTCCTGACCGGACTCGAGGGCGTACTGCAGGCAGACCTCGGTGACGGTGCAGCGAGCGCAGACCGACTTGGCCTTCTCGATCTGGTCGACCGCGGGGCCGGTGTTGCCCACGGGGAAGAACAGCTCGGGGTCGACGGTCAGGCAGGCTGCTTTGTCGCGCCAATCCATAGGGGGTGCTCCTTGTAACAGAAAAAATGGTCGATTCGGCACCGGCATTCGGGTCCGGTACCCTGGTGGGAACGCGAGCGATTGCTCGCCCCACTTCGCTGTGGGAGCACACGGCTTGTTCCATGCTCCCATAGCGATTCCGCACGATCAAGAGGTAACCGGTAGGTTTCCAGATCGTAACGGCGTGATGATCTCCGCCGGGAGGGCTTTTCCGATGCCTGTTCGCCTCTGGGCCGCGCTCGTTCTGGGCCTCGAAGCCCTCGGCATCCTGGCCCTCGCCGGCTGGCAGGTGGTCGCCCTCATCGGCGGCGATACCGACTCCGTCGTCAGCTCGATCGCCCTGATCGTGCTCACCGTCATCGGTGCGGTCATCGTCGCGGCGTTCGGCGTGGCCACCGCGCGCGGCGTATCGGCCGGACGCTCCGGCGGCATCGTGACCCAGCTGCTGATCCTCTCCGTCGCCCTCGGTGCGATCACGGGGGAGTGGGCCGCGCCCGCGGTCGCGCTGCTCATCGCGGTTCCCGCGGTGATCGGTCTCGTCCTTCTCGTGCTCGCCGTTCGGGCCGCCGCGCCGCGTCGCCGTGACGCTGCCGACGGCGACGGCGCCTGACGTTCGCCCATCCGCGGCGACGACGTCGCAGGGCATCGGTCGTGGCGTGAGCGCCGACGGTGTGGGTCGCGTTTCGTCGCCATAAACGCAATCCGCGCTCATAAACACGCGCTGCTCGCGTTTATGCGAGTGGAGAGCGTTTATGGGTCGTGTCGACCGCGCGCCGTCGCGGATCCGACCGTGCTCGGTGTGGCCGGGGGCCGGGGCCGTGAGCCGGTCCCGCCGAGCGGGCAGGGTCAGCGGTGAGCCCGCCCGCCCTCGCCATAAACGCTATCCGCGCTGAGAAACACGTGCTGCTCGCGTTTATGTGAGCGGAGAGCGTTTATGGGGCGTGTGGGCCGAGGTGCGCGGCGCCGCGCAGCGCTGCGACGCCGGGAACGAAGCGGCCCCGCCACCGCGCGGGCGGCGCGCCGCGCGGGGAACGAAGCGGCCCCGCCGCCGCGAGCGCGGGGCGGGGCCGTGGCGTCCGTGTCAGGCGGCGAGGCCGAGCGCCTTGCGCAGGCGCGCGACGTGGCCGGTGGCCTTGACGTTGTACTGCGCCTCGACGATCGTGCCGTCCTCGTCGATGACGAAGGTCGAGCGCAGAACGCCCGTGACCGTCTTGCCGTAGTTCTGCTTCTCGCCCCACGCGCTGTACGCCTCGTGCACGGCGTGGTCGGGGTCGCTGAGCAGCGGGAAGGTCAGGCCGTCGCTGTCGCGGAACGCGCGCAGCTTCTCGGTGGTGTCGCGGGAGACGCCGAGCACCGTGTAACCGGCGCCCTGCAGCGACGCGAGGCTGTCGCGGAAGTCGCATGCCTGCGTCGTGCAGCCGGGGGTCTGCGCCGCCGGGTAGAAGTACACGATCACGCGGCGCCCGCGGAAGTCGCTCAGCGAGACGGGGTGCTCGTCCTGGTCGAGCAGGGTGAAGTCGGGGGCGGTGTCGCCCTTTGAGAGGTTCGTCACCCCTCCAGCCTAGAACGCTCGATGGCCTGGAAAGTGGTCAGCAATCGGTGAAGCGAGTCGAGTCGGGCCTCGGCCCCCGGGCCCAGGCGACCGGATGCCACGGCTTCGGCGATCGCGCAGTCCGGGGCGTCGGGCAGGTGCGTGCAGCCACGAGGGCAGTCCTCCGCGGCCTCGGCGAGGTCGGTGAAGGCCCCGAGCACGTGGGCGGGATCGACGTGGCCGAGGCCGAAGGAGCGCACGCCCGGGGTGTCGATGACCCAGCCGGAACCCGCGGGACCGCGGTAGCGCAGCGACACGGCGGATGACGAGGTGTGGCGCCCGCGGCCCGTGACGGTGTTGACGTGCCCGATCGCGCGCTCCGATCCGGTGAGCGCGTTCACGAGCGTCGACTTGCCGACGCCGGAGTGCCCGACGAACACCGTCGAGTGCCCCGCGATGGCCTCGCCGATCTCATCGAGCGGCATGGCTCCCTGCGCGCTGGTGAAGACGCGCAGGTCGATGCCGTCGAAGTGCGAGAGGAACTCCGTCGGATCGGCCAGGTCGGTCTTCGTGACGACGAGCAGGGGACGGATGCCGGCGTCCAGCGCCGCGACCAGGTACCGGTCGACGAGCCGCTCCCGGGGCTCGGGATCGGCCGCCGCGACGACGATGAGCATCTGGTCGGCGTTCGCCACGATCACCCGTTCGACCTGGTCGGTGTCGTCGGCGCTGCGGCGGAGCAGGGACGTGCGCTCCTCGATCCCGACGATGCGCGCGAGCGTGCCTTCGTCGCCGGAGAGGTCTCCGACGACGCGGGCGCGATCGCCGTTGACGATCGGCTGCTTGCGCAGCTCTCGCGCGCGGGTCGCGAGGACCCTGCGCTCGGTCGGCTCGTCCTCGTCGAGCAGCACGGTGTAGCGACCGCGGTCGACGCCGAGGACACGGGCGATCCGGGCGTCCGCGTGCGCGGGCCGACGCTTCGTGCGCGGCCGGTTCGCCTTGGGGTTGGGGCGGACCCGAATCGACGACTCGTCGTACTCGAGGTCGTCGTCGTCGCCGTCGTCGAGCCAGCTCACCCGGTGCTCCGGGCGTCAGCGCGCGGCATCCGTGCCCTCGTCCAGACCCAGCATGGCGTGCCACAGTCCGGCGAACTGGGGGAGCGTCTTCGCGGTCGTGCCGATGTCGTCGATCTCGACGCCGGGGACCCGCAGGCCGATCAGCGCGCCCGTCGTCGCCAGGCGGTGGTCGTGGTGCGCCTTCCACTCGCCGCCGCGCAGGGGTTGCGGCACGATGCGGATGCCGTCTTCGAGTTCGTGCGCCTCGCCGCCGAGCGAGCGCAGGTTGCCGACGAGCGCCGCGATGCGGTCGGTCTCGTGACCCCGGATGTGGCCGATGCCGTGCAGCGTCGTCGGGCCGTCGGCGAACGCCGCGAGACCGAAGAGGGTCGGGGCGAGTTCGCCGGCGGCGGAGAGATCGAGCTCGAGTCCCGCGATGCGCTCGCCCGCCGACACGGTGAGGGCACCGCCCCGGCGGCTCACTCTGGCCCCCATCTCGCTGAGGATGTCGGCCAGGAGCGCGCCGGGCTGCGTGCTGTGGAGGGGCCATCCGGTGACCGTGACGGATCCGCCGGTGACCATCGCCGCGGCGAGGAACGGAGCGGCGTTGGAGAGGTCGGGTTCGATCGCGACGTCTTTCGCGCGGATCGGGCCCGCGGGGACGATCCACTCGCCGACGGCCGGTCGTTCGACATGGATGCCGCGGTGCGCGAGGGCCTCGACGGTCATGTCGATGTGCGGGATGCTCGGCAGGCGAGAGCCCACGTGGCGCAGGTGCAGACCGACGTCGAAACGCGGAGCGGCCAGCAGCAGGCCCGAGACGAACTGGCTCGACTGGCTCGCGTCGATCTCGACCTCGCCGCCGCGCACGTGACCGTGGCCGCGGACGGTGAACGGGAGCGCCCAGTGGCCGCCGTCGTCGATGTCGACGCCGACCTCGCGCAGCGCGGAGATCATCGCGCCCATCGGACGGTGCAGCGCGCTCTCGTGCGCCGTGACGTGGACGTCGCCGCGCGCGAGCCCCGCGACCGGTGCGACGAAGCGCATCACGGTACCGGCCTGCCCGCAGTCGATCGTGACGTCGCCCGAGAACGCGGCAGGCGGGGTGACGAGGAGATCGGGTCCGAAGGGTGAGTCGGTGGCCACCTCTTCGATGCCGACCCCCAGTTCGCGCAGCGACTCGACCATGCGCGCCGAGTCGTCGGAGTGCAGCGGAGCGTGCAGCATGCCGGGGCCGTCGGCGATCGCGGCGAGCACGAGTTCGCGGTTGGTGAGCGACTTGGAGCCGGGCACCGTGACGGTGGCATCCACCGCTGCGTCGGCGACGGGCGCGTTCCACGCCCCACGAGGAGTGGCGGCGGAAGGGGAATACCCGAGACGTGTCATCGGTTTCTAGCCTACTGAAAGGGGACGACACGTGACCGCACTTCTCGAGCGCTCCGGCGTGCGCACGACCATCCCGGTGGTCGTCGACACGCCCGACGTAGACTGGCGCCCAATGGACGACACGGCAGACACCCTCCCGCCGGTGGCGGAACCCCGCGCGCAGTTCGAAGAGCAGGCGCTGCCCTTTATGGACCAGCTGTACGCGGCGGCGATGCGCATGACGCGCAACCCCGCCGACGCGGCCGACCTCGTGCAAGAGACGTTCGTCAAGGCCTACGGGTCGTGGGCGACGTTCACCCAGGGCACCAATCTCAAGGCGTGGCTGTACCGGATTCTCACGAACACGTACATCAACACGTACCGCAAGAAGCAGCGCGAGCCGTACCAGAGCGCGATCGACGACCTCGAGGACTGGCAGCTCGGCGGCGCCGAGTCGACGACCGCGACCAGCGCGCGCTCGGCCGAGGCCGAGGCCATCGATCACATGCCCGCGTCGGTCGTCAAGGACGCGCTGCAGTCGATCCCCGAAGACTTCCGCCTGGCGGTGTACCTCGCCGACGTGGAGGGCTTCGCCTACCAAGAGATCGCCGACATCATGAAAACCCCGATCGGCACGGTCATGAGTCGTCTGCACCGCGGCCGACGGCTGCTGCGTGACCTGCTGTCGGACTACGCGAAAGAACGCGGCTTCCAGGCCGCGACAGGAGAGAAGAAATGAGCGACTGCGGCTGCGACCAGGCACGGCGCGACCTGGAGGAGTACCTCCGCAACGAGGTCTGCAAGACCGAGGCGAAGGACATCCGGGACCATCTCGAGAACTGCCCCGGATGCCAGGACGAGGCGCTCGTCGCCCGCACGCTGACCGAAGTGGTCGCGCGGGCCTGCAAAGAGACGGCGCCGGAGGAACTCCGCGACCAGGTGCTCGCCAGACTCCGCTCGGTTCAGGCCGCTCACTGACGCGGACGGGCGGCGGCCGCACGCGGGTCCGTAGGCTGGGGGTATGGCCACGACCGACACGCGCGCTCTCGCTCTCGACGCCACCTCCGCCGCCGACCTGGAGGCCAGCGGCCTCCAGTACGCCCTTGTACAGGCCGACCACGAGGGCTTCGAGCCTTTCCTGCGTGCGGTGTCACGAGGATTCCTCGGTGAGGATCCCTCCGCGGACGAGGTCGAGAGTGCTCGCCGGGCGCTGACGCCGCGTCGTCTGACCGGCGTGTTCGACCGTGCGGGCGTCGCCCCCGAGTCACCCGTCGCGACCGTCGATTCGTGGGCCACCGAGCTCACCGTGTCGCCCGGGCGGACGATCCCCCTCTGGTCGATCAGCGCCGTCACGGTGGCTCCGACCCACCGACGCCGGGGGATCGCCCGCGCGATGCTCACGGGCGAACTGCGCACCGCGGCCGCCGCGGGCTTTCCGCTCGCCGGACTGACGGTCACCGAGGCGACGATCTACGGGCGGTGGGGGTTCTCTCCCGCCGCCTGGGCCTCCGACGTCGTCGTCGACACGCGGCGCGCGCGGTGGACCGGTCCCGTCGCACCGGGGCGCCTGGACTTCGTCTCGCGCGAGAGCCTCCCCGAGCGACTGAGCCGCGTCCACGAGAGGGTTCGCCTCGAACGTCCCGGGTCCGTGCCCGGCTGGGAGGGGCGTTGGCGCGGCATGGCCGGTCTCACCCCCGACGCCAAGGACGGCAACAAGGTGCGCGCCGTGTCGTACCGCGACGCGGCGGGCGAGGAACGCGGCATCCTCGTGTACACGCTCGACCCCGGACCGAACGACGACTACTCGGCGCACGTCCTGAGCGTGCGGGCGCTCTTCGCCGACGGCGACGAGGCCGCAGCCGCGCTGTGGCGCTTCGCGATCGAACACGATCTCGTCGGCGAGGTCAAGGCGTCGCTGCAGCCCGCCGTCCCGCCGGTTCAGTGGATGGTCGCCGACCGTCGGGCCGTGACGGCGACGCTCACCGACCACCACTGGCTGCGCATCCTCGACGTGCCCACGGCCCTGAGCGCGCGCCGCTACGCGCGTGCTCTCGACGTCGTCCTGCGGGTCGAGGATCCCCTCGGCTTCGCCGATGGCGCGTGGAGCCTGCGCATCGACGCCGACGGGGTGGCGGAGGTCGACGCGGCCCCCGAGTCCCGCGACGTCGACGTCGAGCTGTCTGTCGCCGCGCTCAGCTCGCTGCTGCTCGGCGGCGTCCGAGCCCGTGAGCTCGCTGCCGCGGGCCTCGTGCGCGGTTCGGCGGCGGCACTGGCCGCGGTCGACGCCGCCTTCGTTCCGGACGTCGCCCCTCTCCTGGACATCTGGTACTGAGCGTCTCTCATAGGGTCGCCCCGTAACCTCCTGCCGATGTCCGACGCCCCACCCCCCTCCCCGCCGCGGCGCTCGCGGTTCCGGGTCGATCCGCGCGCCCTCGCGGCGGCCCTCGGGCGATACGTACGGGCCAACCCGGTCGCGGTGTGCATCGCGGTGCTGGTCACCGCGTCGGCGGCGGCGACGGGCACGCTCTGGGGCGAGGACGCTCTCATCTGGGGCGCGGGCCCCCTCAC
Source organism: Microbacterium sp. SORGH_AS_0969 (assembly GCF_030818255.1). Taxonomy (NCBI): domain Bacteria; kingdom Bacillati; phylum Actinomycetota; class Actinomycetes; order Micrococcales; family Microbacteriaceae; genus Microbacterium; species Microbacterium sp. SORGH_AS_0969. The sequence continues at coordinate 171,998 of NZ_JAUTAG010000001.1, read as the reverse complement.
CACGTTCGCCTCCGGACGGTGGTGGACGATCGCGACCGCGCTGTTCATCCCGGACTCGCCGATCGACGCGATCACGTCGGTGGTTCTCGCCCTGACGGCGCTCGCCGCGGCCGAACGACTCCTCGGCTCTCGGCGGACCGGCATCCTGTATCTCGTCATCGGGATCGTCGGGCTTCTCGCCGGTGTGGGGATGCACGCGGCCGTCTGGTCGGTGACCGATCTGCGGCCGGTCGTGGCCGCCGAGGTGCCGGTCCTCGACCCCACGACACCGCTCGCGGGTGTCGTGATGGTGGCCAGCGCTTTCGCCCTCACCCTGTGGCGTCGTCGACTCCGCCTGGTCGGGTTCGCCCTGCTCTCGCTCTTCGCGCTCTACGCCGGTGACGCGGACTCCTGGTACCGCATCATCGCGGCGACCATCGGACTCGTCGTGGGCGCGGTGCTCGCCCGGGGGATCGAGCGACGGTCCTGGCATCGCAGCTCCGCGCGCGAGACGCGGACGCTCCTGGCACTGATGGTCGCCGTCGTGGGGAGCGGGCCACTCGTCGCGCTCATCAGCGGCGGCGGCCGCGGACCCCTGTCTCTCGTGGTCGACGCGTACACCCAGTACGACGACGCCCTCCTCGCGCGGTGCGAACAGCTCTCGGAGTCGGTCTGCAACGAGCAGGTCGCGCTGTTGATGACCCGGGGGCTGGGACCGGCGTTGCTGGCGATCGTTCCCCTCGCCCTCATGCTTGTCGCCGCGTGGGGGCTGCGCCAGGGTCGCCGCGCGGCTCTCGTCCTCGCGGTCCTCACCCTCGTGATGTCCGCCGTCTCGCCCCTCGTCGCCCTGGCGAACGGCCGGCTGCGCATCGATCCGTGGGTCGACGGCAGTGGTGCCGAGTATGTGTTGTGGGCCCTGGCATCCGTCGTCATCCCCCTGGTTCTTGCCGCCGCCCTGGTGGTGGCGAGGCGCCGTTTCCCCGTGCGCGCGACGCGGCGCGCGGCGCGCACCTTCGCCGTCATCGTCGGGCTCGCCTTCGTCGCCATCGGCTCGGGCTTCTTCGTCACCGAGGAGCTGGGGCGGCGTGCCTTCGACCGCGAGATCTCGGTGCTCGACATGCTGGGGCTCACGCTGCGCCGGTTCTTCCCGCCGTCGTACACCACGCCCGGAGCCTCGGGATTCCCGCACCACGGCGTGGCCCTCTTCGCCTACCAGTGGGTCGGCGTTCTCTTCTGGGCGATCGTGATCGCGGCGATCCTGTGGCTGTACCGCCGGGTGCAGCGCCCGGATGCCGACGACGACTCGCTTTACCGGGAACTGCTGCGGCGGGGGAGCGACACCCTCGGTTTCCTCGGCACGTGGGAGGGAAACCGGCACTGGTCGTCGGCCGATCGGCAGAGCGCGATCGCGTATCGACTGGTCGGCGACGTGGCGCTCGCCGTCGGCGACCCCCTGACGCCGCCCGGTGGGCGCCCCGAGGCTCTACGGGCCTTCACCGATTTCTGCGTCGAGCACGGGTGGACACCTGCGTTCTACAGCATCCATTCCGATACCGCGGACGATCTGCGCGATCTCGGGTGGAGGCAGATCCCCGTCGGCGTCGAGACGGTCATGGATCTTCCCGGGCTGACGTTCGCGGGCAAAGCGTGGCAGAAGGTCCGGCAGCCGATGACGCGCGCGGAGCGCGAGGGCTACACCGCCGTCTGGACCCGATGGCACGAGCTGACGGTGTCGCAGGTGTCGCAGGTGACCGCCATCGACGAGGAATGGGTGGCCGATCGCGCCCTGCCCGAGATGGGCTTCACGCTCGGCTCCCTCGATGAGCTGCGCGACCGCGACGTCCGTCTGCTCCTGGCGGTCGGGCCCGACGACCGCATCGAAGCGGTGACGAGCTGGATGCCGAGCTGGACCGACGGCGAGCTCACGGGGTGGACGCTCGACTTCATGCGTCGACGCACCGACGGGCCCAACGGGATGATGGAGTTCCTCATCGCGAAGGCGGCCCTGCAGCTGCAGTCGGAGGGGGCGACGGTCCTCAGCCTGTCGGGAGCGCCTCTCGCGGACGATCCCGACGAGCCGGCGGACGGCGACCCCGGTCCGCTGCGGGCTCTGCTGCGGTGGCTCGCCGAGGTGCTCGAACCCGCGTACGGCTTCGCGTCGCTGTTCCGATTCAAGGGCAAGTTCCGCCCGCGGTACCGCCCGCTCTCGCTCGCCTACCGTGACCCGCTCCAGCTTCCGGCGATCGGGGCGGCCGTCGGCCGCGCCTACCTCCCCGACGCGTCGCGCCGTGAGATCGTCGCTTTGGCGAGAACCGCATGGGAGGGGCGCCGGTGAACCGTTTCGTGCTGTCCTTCGAACTCATCGACAGTCCGCTGCTCACGATCTGCGCGGTGATCGCGGGTCTGGGCGTGATCGCCGTGATCGCGTGGTCGCCGCGGCGGATCGTCCCGACGCTGCTCATCGGCGTCAGCGCGGGCATCCTCATGTACATCGTCGCGCACATCCTGGAGGCCAGGGGACTCTTCCAGGGGCCGCTGCCGGCCCACGCGGCCACCTGGGCCACGGGCGGGATCGTCGCCGTCGCCATCGGCGTCGTGGGGATCTGCCGCCGCCCGTGGGGGCGTCGGGTGGTGGGTGTGGTGACGGTGCTCGCCGGCCTCTTCGCGGCCGCGCTCGGCGTCAACACGTCGTACGGCGTCACGCACAACCTCGCGGCCATTCTGGGCGTGCAGGCCCTCGACCCCGCGTCGCTGCCCGCACCCACCGCGACAGCGGGCGATCCGGCGACGCTGTACCAGAACTGGCAGCCCCCCGCGGGGATGCCGTCGAAGGGCTCGGTGAGCGCCCTGACGGGGGATGCCAAGATCCCGACGGGGCAGTACGCCGCGCGCGACGCCTCGCTCTACCTCCCGCCGGCGGCGCAGGTCGCGAACCCGCCGGCCCTTCCGCTCCTGGTGTTCATGATGGGGCAGCCGGGTTCTCCCGACCCGACCAACCTCGCCAAGGCGCTCGACGCGTTCGCCGCTCAACACAACGGTCTCGCTCCCATCGCCGTGGTCGTCGACCAGCTGGGCGCCCCCGACAGAGACCCCGCCTGCGTCGACTCCGCCAAGTACGGCGCCGTGTCGACCTACATCAACCAGCTCGTGCCGCAGTGGGCGGAGGCGAAGCTCAACATCGTCAAGGACCACCGGTACTGGACCATCGGCGGTTTCTCGAACGGGGGGTCGTGCGCCGCGGTGTACGGCGCGAAGTATCCCGAGGTGTGGGGCCAGATGCTCGACATCATGGGCAACGAGTTCCCGGGCTCCGAGCACGTCGACAAGACCGTCGCGGAGGTGTTCAACGGCGACGCGAACGCGTTCCAGGCGACGAAGCCGTCGGTCATCATGGCCGCCGCGCTGCCCGGCACCTACACCGGCCACCTCGCGATCTTCACGTGGGGGAGCGAGGACACCACCTACGGCCCCGGGCAGAAGGCGAACTCCGAGGCCTCCCAGGCCGCGGGATTCACCGTCGTGACCTACGTCGTGCCGGGAGCGGGACACACGGGTGAAGCACTGGATGCCAGCCTCGCGTACTCCCTCCCCGTGCTGGCCCGGGTGCTCGGTCTGGCTCCGCCCGCGTCCTGACGCGCCTGTGCCCTGACGGGTCCCGGCGTCCTGCGGGGCCATGGACCCGCGCGGGTCGGGAGCGCACGGGCCCAGACGGCGTGAGGGCGCGCACGAGAAAAGGCCCGGTCTTCCGACCGGGCCCTTCTCGTGGGGAGGATCAGCGCTCGAGAGCAGCCTTCATGATCGCGGCGTGCTCGTTCGCGTGCACCTTGGGTGAGCCGGTCGCCGTGGAGGCTGCGGCAGCGCGCGAGATGACGCGGATCGGGCGACCCAGCTTGTCGTCGACCTCGAGCGCGATGAAGGGCCACGCGCCCTGGTTCTCGGGCTCGTCCTGCACCCACACCAGTTCGGCGTTCGGGTACTGGTCGAGCGCGCGGGTGAGCTCTTCGATCGGCGCCGGGTAGTACTGTTCGAGCCGGACGAGGGCGATCTCGGGGTTCGGGTTCTTGTCGAGCTCGGCCCGCAGATCCCAGTGGATCTTTCCGGCGTGCAGCAGCACGCGCTTCACGGCGCCGCCGTCGAGACCGCGGTCATCGTCGAGCACCGGCTCGAAGCGCCCCTCGAGGAAGTCCTCGACCGGGCTCGTCGCCCCGCGCAGGCGCAGCATGGCCTTCGGGGTGAAGACGATGAGCGGACGGCGGGGGCGCTGGTACGCCTGGCGACGCAGCAGGTGGAAGTACGACGCGGGCGTCGAGGGACGCGCGACGATCATGTTGTCCTGCGCGCACATCTGCAGGTAGCGCTCGATGCGTGCCGACGAGTGGTCGGGACCCTGACCCTCGTAGCCGTGGGGGAGCAGCAGGACGACGCTCGACTGCTGCGCCCACTTCTGGTCGGCCGACGAGATGAACTCGTCGATGACCGACTGGGCGCCGTTCGCGAAGTCGCCGAACTGCGCCTCCCACAGCACGAGCGCGTCGGAGCGCTCGACCGAGTAGCCGTACTCGAACGCCATCGCGGCGTACTCGCTCAGCAGCGAGTCGTAGACCCAGAATCGACCCTGGTTCTCGCTGAGGTTCGCGAGCGGCAGCCACTCCTGGCCGTTCTTGCGGTCGTGAAGCACCGCGTGACGCTGCACGAACGTGCCGCGGCGCGAGTCCTGACCGGCGAGGCGGACGGGCGTTCCTTCCATGAGCACCGAGCCGAAGGCGAGGAGCTCGCCGAAGGCCCAGTCGATGCCGCCGTTGCGGCTCATGTCGAATCGCTTCTCGAGCAGCTGCTGGAGCTTGTTGTGCACCGTGAAGCCGTCGGGCTTGTTCACGAAGGCGTCGCCGATGTGGTGGACGACCTCTCGCGACACGCCGGTCGTCTCGGGCGCGCCGGTCGGCACGTCGTCGGCGGCCTCGGTCGAGATGACGGGGTTCGTCCCGGTCTCGGCCTCGTGCGTGTCGGCGAAAGCGACTTCGAGACGGTTCTGGAAGTCCTGCTTGGCCTGCTCGTACTCGTCTTCGGTGATGTCACCGCGGCCGACGAGCGACTCGGTGTACAGGCGACGGACCGAGCGCTTCGCCTCGATGAGGTTCGTCATCAGCGGCTGCGTCATCGAGGGGTCGTCGCCCTCGTTGTGACCGCGGCGGCGGTAGCAGACGAGGTCGATCACGACGTCGCGGTGGAACTCCTCGCGGTACATGAACGCGAGCTCCGCGGCGCGGACGACGGCCTCGGGGTCGTCGCCGTTCACGTGCAGGACGGGAGCCTGGATCGTCTTGGCGACGTCGGTGGCGTACACCGAGGTGCGGGCGTCGGTCGGCGTGGTGGTGAAGCCGACCTGGTTGTTCACCACGACGTGGATCGTGCCGCCGGTGCGGTAGCCGCGCAGCTGCGACATCTGCAGCGTCTCGACGACGACGCCCTGACCCGCGAACGCGGCGTCGCCGTGCACGAGGATGGGCAGCCACGAGAAGGTCCCGATGGGCTTGCGGTCCTGCTTGGCGCGGACGATGCCCTCGAGCACGCCGTCGACGGTCTCGAGGTGCGACGGGTTCGCAGCGAGGTACACGGGGAGCTCTTCGCCGTTGTCGCCGACGAAGGTGCCCTCGGTTCCGAGGTGGTACTTCACGTCGCCCGAGCCGCGCTTGCTGCCCACGGCGACGGCGCCCTCGAACTCGCGGAAGACCTGGCCGTACGTCTTGCCGCCGATGTTGGTCAGCACGTTGAGACGACCGCGGTGGGCCATGCCGATCGCGGCGCCGTCGAGGCCCTTGGATGCGGCGCCCTGAAGGATCTGGTCGAGCAGCGGGATGAGCGACTCGCCGCCCTCGAGGCTGAAGCGCTTCTGGCCGACGTACTTCGTCTGCAGGAAGGTCTCGAACGCCTCGGCCTGGTTCAGCTTCGACAGGATGCGCAGCTGCTCGTCGTGGCCGGGCTTGGTGTACTTGACCTCGACGTTGTTCTGGAACCAGGTGCGCTGCACGGGGTCTTGGATGTGCATGTACTCGACGCCGATGGTGCGGCAGTACGAGTCGCGCAGAACGCCGAGGATGTCGCGGAGCTTCGCCACCCGCCGGTTGCCGAGACCCCCGGTCACGAACTCGCGGTCGAGGTCCCAGAACGTGAGTCCGTGCGACTCGATCTCGAGGTCGGGGTGCGTGCGCTGGACGTACTCGAGCGGGTCGATGTCGGCCATGAGGTGGCCGCGGACGCGGTAGGAGTTGATGAGCTCCTGCACGCGTGCGCTCTTGTCGATGCGCTCCGAAATGTCGACGTTGATGTCGGCGGCCCAGTGGATCGGTGCGTACGGAATGCGCAGCGCCGCGAAGATGTCGTCGTAGAAGCCGCGCTGCCCGATGAGCAGCTCGTGCACCTTCTTGAGGAACTCGCCCGAGCCCGCCCCCTGGATGACGCGGTGGTCGTAGGTGCTGGTGAGGGTGATCGTCTTGCCGATCGCGAACTCGTTGAGCGTCTTCTCGCTCGCGCCCTGGAACTCGGCCGGGTAGTCGAGCGCACCGGCGCCGATGATCGCGCCCTGGCCGCGCATGAGGCGGGGGACCGAGTGCACCGTGCCGATGCCGCCGGGGTTCGTCAGCGAGATCGTGGTGCCCTGGAAGTCGGCCGGGGTCAGCTTGTTGTTGCGCGCACGGCGCACGAGGTCTTCGTACGAGGCGAGGAACTCGCCGAACGTGAGGGTGTCGGCGCGCTTGATGCTCGGCACGAGGAGGGCGCGCGACCCGTCGGGCTTGGGCATGTCGATCGCGATGCCCAGGTTGATGTGCGCGGGCGCCACGACCGAGGGCTTGCCGTCGATCTCGGCGTAGTAGACGTTCTGGCTCGGGAACTCCTTGAGCGCCTGGATCAGCGCCCACCCGATGAGGTGCGTGAAGCTCACCTTGCCGCCGCGCGTGCGCGACATGTGGTTGTTGATGACGATGCGGTTGTCGATCATCAGCTTCGCCGGGATCGTGCGGACGCTCGTCGCCGTCGGGACCGTCAGCGAGTCGTCCATGTTGGATGCCAGTGCCTTCGGCATCCCCTTCAGGACCGTCACGCGGTCTTCTTCGGTGCTCTCGGTCCCCGACGAGGGCGCCGCGGCGGGCGCCTGCGCGGGGATGGGCTGAGGAGCCGCGGGCTTCGTCGTGGTGCGGGCCACCGGAGCCTGACCGACCACGGGAATGGGGGCCGTCACGGGCTTCGGCTCGGCCGCGGGGGCCGAGGGCGGACTGCCGGCCGCGGCGGATCCGTCGACGACCGGGTGGTACGCCTCCAGAATCGGCCACCAGGCCTTGTCCACGGAGTGCTTGTCGACTTTGAACTGTTCGTAGAGTTCGTCTACGAGCCACTCGTTCGCGCCGAACTCGCCCTCGCTCGAAGTACCGACGCCCGTCACCTGGCTCGACACAGTCGATCGCCTGCTTTCCTCGATGAAGATTCCTGTGGAATGCGCACGACGTCACCGTCACGCACTCTCTCAACCCTAGCCGAGGAATCTGTACGGCTTCCGGGTCTTTACATTCCCCTGATGTGGTGAGGTGGATGCCATGGAGTTCTCCGGTGCTCAGCCTGACGTCGATCTGACCTACTCGGACGTCTTTCTCGTCCCGCGGCATTCGGAGGTGCGCAGCCGTCTCGATGTGGACCTCGCCCCGGGGGACGGGAGCGGGGCGACCCTGCCGCTGGTTTCGGCCAACATGAACTCGGTCACCGGGACGCGGTTGGCGGCGACGCTGGCGCGCCGTGGCGGTCTCGGCGTCCTGCCGCAGGATCTGCCGCTGCCCGAGCTCGTGGACGCGGTCGGCTGGGTCAAGGCGCAGCCCGTGGCGTGGGATGCTCCGCTCGTCCTTCCCCCGTCGGCGACCGTCGCCGACGCACGTCTCATCCTCCCTCCCGTGCCGGGCCGCGGGATCGTCGTCGCCGATCCCCGCGACGACGGCGTGATCGCCCTGACCGACTTCCGCGGCATCGTTCCCGCTCCGCGCCTGGCCACGGCGCTCCCGGATGCCACCCTCGGCGACATCGCCCGCACCGATGCGCCGCTGGTCGAGGTGACGCAGGTCGGCGATCCCCGTGAGGTGTTCGCGCTCGTGGGCGAGGCCGACATCGTCGCGGTGGTCGACGGCGACCGGATCGTCGGCACGCTGTCCGCGCGCAGCGCGCTGCGCGACTCGGTGTACCGTCCGGCCGTCGACGCTGAGGGGCGCCTGATCGTCGCCGCGGCCGTCGGCGTCAACGGCGATGTCGCGGGGAAGGCCCGCGCGCTCGCCGCGGCCGGGGTCGACGTGCTCGTCGTCGACACGGCGCACGGGCACCAGGCGCAGATGCTGCGCGCGCTCCGCGAGGTCGCGGCGCTGGACCTCGGCATCCCGATCGCCGCGGGCAACGTCGTCACCGCCGAGGGCGTGCGCGACCTCACCGACGCCGGCGCGTCGATCCTCAAGGTCGGTGTCGGTCCGGGCGCGATGTGCACGACCCGCATGATGACCGCCGTCGGTCGCCCGCAGTTCTCGGCCGTCCTCGAGACGGCGGAGGCGGCGCGCGGCGTCGGGGCGCACGTGTGGGCGGACGGCGGGGTGCGCTACCCCCGCGACGTGGCCCTCGCGCTCGCGGCGGGCGCGGCATCCGTGATGATCGGCTCGTGGTTCGCGGGCACGATCGAATCTCCCGGGCGCCTGCGCACCGACGAGGACGGACGCGTCTACAAGGAGTCGTGGGGCATGGCCTCGACGAAGGCCGTGCAGGGGCGCTTCGGCCGGCTCGATCCGTTCGAACGCGCCCGCAAAGAGCTCTTCGCCGAGGGGATCTCGTCGTCGCGCATCTACCTCGACCCGCAGCGTCCGGGGCTGGAAGACCTGCTCGACATGATCACCTCGGGCGTGCGCTCGTCGTTCACGTACGCGGGTGCGGCCACGGTGGCGGACTTCCACGAGCGTGCGCGCGTCGGACTCCAGTCGGCCGCCGGGTACGAAGAGGGTAAGGCGCTCCCCGTCAGCTGGTGAGGACCGTCAGCTGGTGAGGGATGCCGCGACGTCGGCCTCGAGCGTGATCCACGCCCCGAGCTGGACCGAGAGGTCGAGGTCGTCGCCGTCGGCGCGTGCCGCCCGACGCGGGTCGGCGGGGAACAGGTCGCCGCGACGGCCCTCCCACAGCGCCTCGGCGTTGACGCGAACCAGGCGTCGCGCGCTCTCGGCCACCGCGCGCTGTTCATCGTCGGCGGGACCGCCGGCGAACGACGCGGCCGCCTCGGCGAGGTAGCGGGCGAGGATACCGGCGAAGAGCCCGCCGTCGCCACCCCCGGCCGCGGGGAACAGGCCGCCGTCCGGGGCGCACCAGCGCTCGACAGCCGCGACGAGGCCCGCCGCGCGAGCAAGGTGCGCATCGCGCGAATCGGCGTCGGGCGCCGTCTCCGCGAGGGCGAGAGCCGAGCCGATCGCCACCCCCTGGTTGTACGTCCACAGCTCGGGCCGGACGACGCCCTGCTCGACGCCGTCGCGGACGAGTCCCGTCCCGGCGTCGTCGAGGGTCGCCGCGACCCACGCGTCGAGGTCGACAGCCGCCCCGCGTCGCGCCGTCCACGCCAGGGCGATCGCGGCGGGGGAGTTGGCGGGCGCGTTGTAGAGGCTGCTATCCACCGCCCACGGCAGAGCCCCCACGGCGGGGTCGATCGCGTCGGCGAGTCGGCGGACGAGCCGCTCGATCCGCCGATCCCCGAGGTCGTAGCGCTGCAGCGCGAGGGTCATCCACGCGACGTCGTCGTAGAACGGCGTCGTCCAGCGACCGATCGTGCGGAGGGTGACGCCGCGGTGCAGCTCGCGCTGCAGCCGCGCGCGCCGGGGATCGGGGCGGTGCTCCTGCGCCTCGCTGAACACGTGCAGGAGATGCGCGTGCCACCAGTAGTGCCACGTGCGTGCCCCCGCGACCTCGGGCGCCGCGGCGTGCGCCCACGCCACCGGGCCGAAACGGTGGACGAAACGGCGGACGACGGCGGCCTCGGCCGACATTGCGCGCGCCTGCGCCGGGGAGGTGGCATCCATTCCTCCATCCTGCCCGCGGCACGGATCCGATCCGACCGGCCGCGAGGGTCGTGGTGCTGCCCTAGAATCGTCGGCACGATGGACGACCCTCCCAGTTGTAGACCCTGGCCCCAACGACCCTCTTCCGCCGAACGCTCGAGCGGGGGTGATGCCTGATGGATTACGTCATGCTGGGCGTGGGGCTGCTCCTCACCGTGGGAACCGGACTCTTCGTCGCGAGCGAGTTCGCGCTGGTCAACCTCGACCGCGCCGACCTCGAAGCCCGCCGCGAAGCCGGTGAGTCCCGACTGTCGCTCACGATCGATGCGCTGCGCATCACCTCGACGCACCTGTCGAGCGCGCAGCTGGGCATCACGCTGACGACGCTTCTCACCGGTTACACGATGGAACCGGCGATCTCGAACCTGCTGCGCCCCGTGTTCGCGTCGTGGGGGCTTCCCGAGGCGGTGACCGTCTCGGTCGCGGCCGTGATCGGCGTCGGTTTCGCGACCGTGCTGTCGATGATCCTCGGCGAACTGGTCCCGAAGAACTTCGCGCTCGCCATCCCGCGGCAGACGGCGAAGCTCGTCATCCCGTTCCAGGTCGCCTTCACCGCCGTCTTCAAGCCCGCGATCGTCGTGCTCAACGGCAGCGCTAACGGCGTGCTGCGCGCGATGGGCGTGGAGCCCAAGGAGGAGCTGTCGGGAGCCCGGTCGGCCGAGGAGCTGTCGAGCCTCGTCAAGCGGTCGGCGAGCGCCGGCATGCTCGAGAAGGACACCGCCTCGCTGCTGGATCGCAGCCTCACGTTCGCACGCCTCAGCGCGGCCGATGTCATGACGCCCCGCCCGAGCGTTCACGCGCTCGCCGCCGGCGACCCCACCGACGACGTCGTGCAGCTCGCCCGACGGACCGGGCACAGCCGCTTCCCCGTGTACGGCGAGTCGATGGACGACATCGTCGGCGTCGTGCACCTCAAGGCCGCGATCGGCGTGCCCCGCGAGAAGCGCGGCGAGGTGCCGGTGGCGGCCCTTGCCACCGAACCGCTCCGCGTTCCCGAGACGGTGCACCTCGACGCCCTCGTGTCGGAGCTGCGCTCGCGCGGCTACCAGATGGCGATCGTCGTCGATGAGTACGGCGGGACAGCGGGCATCGTGACGCTCGAGGATCTCGTCGAGGAGATCGTCGGCGAGGTGCTCGACGAGCACGACCGCTCGCGCGCGGGCGTGGTGCGCACGGCCGTGTCGCTGACCTTCCCCGGCGACCTGCGTCCCGACGAGGCGCTCGACCGTGCGGGCGTCCGCGTGCCCGAGGGCGACGCCTACGACACCGTGGGCGGCTTCATCATGGCGACCCTCGAACGGATCCCCGCGGTGGGGGACACCGTCGACATCGAGGACGGCGTCCTGACCGTGAACCGCATGGACGGCCGTCGTGTCGATCGCGTGCAGTACACGGCCAACCCGGTGGAGGAGAACATCGACGACCTCGTGCGCGCCGCGAAGGGCGGTGATCAGCGATGAGCGATTGGGCAGGAATCGCCTGGTTGGTCGTGCTCCTCGTCGCCAACGCCTTCTTCGTCGGCGCGGAGTTCGCCGTCATCTCGGCGCGTCGCTCGCAGGTGGAGCCGCTCGCGGAGCGCGGTTCTCGCGCGGCCAAGACGGCCCTCTACGCGATGGAGCACGCGACGCTCATGCTGGCCACGTGCCAGCTCGGCATCACGATCTGCTCGCTGCTGATCCTGAACGTCTCGGAGCCGGCGATCCACCACCTGCTCGAGGGGCCGCTGGGGCTCACCGGGCTGCCCGAGGCGGCCGTCGGCGTGGTCGGCTTCGTCGTCGCCCTGCTGCTGGTGTCGTACCTGCACGTCGTGTTCGGCGAGATGGTTCCGAAGAACCTGGCGTTCTCGCTGCCCGACCGGGCGGTGCTCATGCTCGCCCCGCCGCTCGTCGCGGTGTCGAAGGCGTTCCACCCGATCATCGTCGCGCTGAACTGGACCGCGAATCACGTGCTGCGGCTGTTCCGGGTCGAGCCCAAGGATGAGGCGGCATCCACCTTCACCCTCGATGAGGTCGCCACCATCGTGAACCAGTCGCGGCGCGAGGGCGTGCTCGACGACGCCGCGGGTACGGTCACGGCGGTCGTGGAGTTCACCGAGAAGAAGGCCGCCGACATCGCCGTGCCGATGGCCGAGCTCGTCACGCTGCCGGAGCGGACCACGCCGGGCGAGATCGAGCGCGCGGTCGCGCAGCACGGTTACTCGCGATACGTGATCGTCGACGAAGCCGGCCATCCCACGGGCTACGTGCACCTCAAGGACGTGCTCCGCGCCGCGGACGGGTCGGATGCCGACATGGCGCGCCCCATCCCGAGCAAGCGCATCCACCACATGGTGTCGGTGCTCGAGACGACCGACCTGGAGGACGCCCTCGCTCTCATGCGCCGCTCCGGTCGTCACCTCGCGCAGGTGCGCGATGAGGCCGGCGACGTGCGCGCGGTGCTCTTCCTCGAGGACGTCATCGAAGAGCTGGTCGGCGAGGTGCAGGACGCGACCGCGCGTCGCCGCTTCGCCTGAACGCAGAACACCGGATGCCACGGGGCCCTGGCCTCGTGGCATCCGGTGTTCTCACCGCCGGGCGGCAGCGTGGGCCGCCCGTTCGCCGGGGTTCGCCGTGCGCCCGCCCGCGTGGCTCAGTAGGCGCGGAGGTACTGCGCGGGTGCGGGAACGGGGTCGCCGAGGGTGGCCGCGGCGCGAAGCGCGTAGTGCGGGTCGCGGAGCCATTCGCGGGCGGACAGGATCGCGTCGGCGCGGCCATCGGCCAGGATCTGCTCGCCGAAGGTCGGGTCGTCGATCATTCCGACGGCGGCGACGAGCAGCCCGCTCTCGCGGCGGACGGTCGCCGCGTAGTCGACCTGATATCCCGGTCCGGGGACGATGTGCTGATGCGGCACGAGCCCGCCGCTCGAGACGTCGATGAGATCGGCGCCCGCCTCGGCGACCAGCCGGGACGCGGCGACGGTGTCGGCCACGTCCCATCCGCCCTCGGCGGCGTCGGTCGCCGAGAACCGGACGAACACGGCGGCATCGGGAGCGGCGGCGCGCACGGCCTCGGTCACGCGCACGACGAGGCGCACGCGGTTCTCGAAGGAGCCGCCGTAGACGTCGTCGCGGTGGTTCGTGAGCGGGGAGAGGAACTGGTGCAGGAGGTAGCCGTGGGCGGCGTGGATCTCGACGACCTCGAATCCGGCCGCGACCGCCCGGCGGGCGGCATCCGCGAAATCGGCGACGACCTTCTCGATGCCCGCCGCATCCAACGCGACCGGTTCGGCGAAGGAGTCGTATGCGAGGGCCGAGGGGGCGACGGTCGTCCAGCCGCCGTCGGCGGGCGCGACGTTGCCGCGGCCACCGGTGAGCGGCGACGTGGTCGACGCTTTGCGCCCCGCGTGGCCGAGCTGCACGCCGGCGACGGATCCGCGCGCGCGGATCGCCGCGACGATCGGTGCCCAGGCCTCGACCTGGGCGGCGTTCCACAGGCCGACGTCGTCGGGCGAGATGCGCCCCTCCGGTGAGACGGCGGTCGCTTCGGCGATGACCAGACCCGCACCCCCGGCCGCGAACTGGGCGAGGTGGACGTGGTGCCAGTCGTTGGGCATCCCCTCGGTCGCGCTGTACTGGCACATGGGCGAGACCCACAGGCGGTTGCGCGTCTCGATACCGCGGACGGACAGAGGTGTGAAGAGGGTGCTCACGGGGACCTTTGCGTTCTATGGTGACGCCATGACGGCGAAGGAATGGACCGGGGAGGATGCATCCCGTGTCCTTCGGAGGCCAACGGCCCACGACGACAAGTATTCCCGCGGGGTGCTGGGGCTTCGCACGGGATCGACCCGGTACCCCGGCGCGGCGATGCTCGGCGTCGAGGCCGCGTGGCGCACCGGCACGGGCATGGTGCGCTACCTCGGACCCGAGCGCGCGCAGGACCTCGTGCTGCAGCGCCGACCCGAGACGGTGACCGCCGACGGGCGCGTGCAGGCGTGGGTGATCGGGTCGGGAACGGATGCCGCCGAGCGCGACGCGGCCGAGACGGCGGCGCTGCGCGGCCTTCTGAACGGCGACCTTCCCGTCGTCGTCGACGCGGGCGCGCTCGATCTCGTCGTCGGGGCCAGCGCCCCCGTCATCGTGACGCCGCACGCGCGGGAACTCGATCGTCTCCGCTCCGACCTGGGGCTGCCGTCGATGGATGCCACGGACGACGACGCTCGCGAGGAGGCGGCGCGCGAGACCGCTGCGGCGTTCGGCGGCGTGGTCCTGCTGAAGGGGGCGACGACGATCGTCGCGACCGCGGACGGGTGGACCCGTCGGGTGCGGGCGGGCACACCCTGGCTCGCGACCGCGGGAACCGGTGACGTGCTCGCGGGAGTCCTCGGCGCCGTGACGGCGGGCGCGGTCGCCGAGGATCGCGTCGGTCTCGACGACCTCGCCGCGTGCGCCGCGACGGCGGCGTGGCTGCACGGGACGGCCGGGCGGGCGGCATCCGGAATCCACGGGGGAGCGGGCGGACCGATCACCGCGCTCGACGTGGCGGAGGCGTTGCCGCGGGTGATCGCCGAGGTGCTGTCGGACTCGATCGCGTAACGGTTGCCGCGTCCGCACCGGCCGAGGGCGGCTGCCCGTCCGGGCCGTCGAGGGTCTCCCGCTTAGGATGAGGCGGTGCTGAGGCGTGTCGTTCCCCTGTTGATCGCGTTCGTCGCCGTGCACGTCACCGTGGCGGTCCTCGGCTACCAGCAGCCGAACGAACCCATGGGCGACGTGTACCTGGTCTACGAACCCTGGTCGCGCTGCGCGCTGTTCGGGGGCATCGACGTGACTTCCTGCACGCGGTCCGCGACGTGGGAATGGCCCGGCATCACCGAGAAGTGGATCTACCCGCAGCTCGCCTTCGTGCCCATGACCTTCGCGTGGGTGTTCGCGTGGGCGATCGGCTACACCCCGGCGTGGGCGCTCACCGTGTCGCTGGCGAACCTCGTCGCCTTCGTCATCCTCGTCGGCAAGGGTCGCTCGACCGGCCGGGTCGTGGCCGCGTGGTTCTGGCTCGCCGCGATCCTGCTGATCGGACCGGTGGGGCTCTACCGCATCGACGGGATCACGGTGCCGTTCGCGATCCTCGGCAGCATCTGGCTCGTGCGGCGGCCGTTCGTGGCATCCGTCCTGCTGTCGATCGCGGTGTGGATGAAGGTGTGGCCCGCGGCGATCCTGGCGGCGGGGCTCATCGTCGTGCGCCGCCGGCTCTCGCTCATCTGGGGCGCGGTCGCGGTGTCGCTCGCCACGGTCATCCCGGTCGTGGCGCTGGGCGGTGCGCCGTTCGTGCTCGGCTTCGTGGGGGATCAGACCTCGCGTGGGATCCAGATGGAGGCGCCCGTCGGGGGCCTCTACATGATCCTCGCCTCGTTCTACGTACCCGGCTCGGAGGTCTACTACGACGGCGGCGTGCTCACGTTCCAGGTGACCGGTCCCGGCGTCGACCCGGTCATCGCGATCATGACCCCGCTCATGCTGCTCGTCATGGCCGGGGTGGCGGTCGTGGGTGCACGCAAGCTCTGGGCGGGAGCCACCTTCGTGACCCTGTTCCCGCCGCTCTCGTTGGCCCTCGTCACGGCGTTCATCGCGCTCAACAAGGTCGGCTCGCCGCAGTACTACGTGTGGGTGTTCGCCCCCGTGATCCTCGGGCTGATGATCGATCGCCGCCGGTGGTACGGTCTCGCGGCGCTCACCCTCGTGATCGCCGGGCTCACGCAGTGGATGTACCCGATGGTCTACGACGGCCTGATGGCCACGCACCCCGCCCCGTTCCCGGTCTTCCTGCTCGAGGCGCGCAACATCCTCGCGCTCGTGCTCATGGTGTGGGCGATCGCGCGCGTGGTGCGGGTGCCCGTCGGGCGCGTCGCGCGCCCCGGCGACCTGCGCGAGTTGGTGACGGGCCGCCGCACGACGACGGTCGCGACGACGGCCGACTAACCTCGACAGCATGCTCGTCGCCTTCTCCGTCGCCCCGTCCGGAACGGGCAGCCTGTCTGCCGAGAACACCGACGGGTCGGTGCACGATGCCGTGGCCGCCGCGGTCTCCATCGTGCGCTCCTCGGGCCTCGCGCACCGCACCACCTCGATGTTCACCGAGATCGAGGGCGAGTGGGACGAGGTGTTCGACGTCGTCAAGCGCGCCACCGAGGCGGTCCTGCCGTACGGCTCGCGCGTGTCGCTCGTGCTGAAGGCCGACATCCGGCCCGGCCGCACGGGTGAGATCGACGGCAAGATCGAGCGCCTCGAGCGCGCGATCGACGACGCCGCGTCGGAGTGAGTCCGCGCTGACCCGGGCGGGCGTCGCGCGGCCGTCCGCTCGGCGGCCCCTTGCCGCGCCGTCGCGCGTCGCGCAAGCGGCGGGACCACGCGTCGCGCAAGCGTCAGGATCGAAGCGCGCGGCCGGATAAATTGAGAGAGGGAGAGCGGGGGGAACGGGTGGAACCGGAGATCGGTGAGGCGCTGGGCGCCTCGTACCGTTTCGTCGATCGGATCGGATCCGGCGCCGCGGGCGAGGTGTGGCGTGTGCGCGACGTGCGCGACGAGTCACTGCGCGCCGCGAAGGTGCTCCGCCGGGAACACGCGCAGGATGCCGACCTCGTCGAGCGGTTCATCCGCGAGCGCACCGTGCTCACCCGACTGCGCGACCCGCACGTCGTCGCGGTGCGCGACCTCGTGGTCGAGGGCGAGCGCCTCGCGATCGTCATGGACCTGGTCGAGGGCGGGAGCCTGCGTCAGGCCCTCGACGAGCGCGGCACCCTGCGGCCCGCCGAAGCCGTCGCCCTCACCGCGGCCGTGCTCGACGCGCTGGCCGCCGCGCACGCGGTGGGCACGGTCCACCGCGACATCAAGCCCGACAACGTCCTCCTCGATCGTGACGCGCGAGACGGCGACGACCCCGGGGCTGCCGTCCGTGTCGTCGACTTCGGCATCGCGCGCGTGCTCGACGAGCGTCGCCGCTCGACGACCGCCGTCATCGGCACGCCCGAGTACATGTCGCCCGAACTCGTCACCCTCGGCGAGGCCGGGCCTCCGAGCGACGTCTATGCCACCGGCATCCTGCTCTACGAACTCCTCTCGGGTCGGACGCCGTTCGCCGGTCCGGGTACCGACTTCACCGTCGCGTATCGGCACGTCAGCGCCGAAGTGCCCCGCCTTGACGTGCCCGACGACCTCTGGCGTGTTCTCGCCCGCCTGCTCGCGAAAGCGCCGGCGGAGCGCCCGTCGGCCACGGAGGCCGCGACGACCCTGCGGCGCCTACGAGGGTCGGTCGCGGAGCTCGCGGCTCTCACGCCGGTCGCGGCTCCCGAGGGCTTCGCCGAGGCCGAGAGACCCGCGACCGTGCTCCGGGGCGTCGCCCCGACGGCTCCCGAACCGGTCGCGGCGTCGTCGGACGAGCCGGCGCCCGACCTCGGTGCGGCGACCCAGACGACGGTGCTCCGACCGATGCCGCGTCGCGAGGCGCCCCAGCCGGTCGAGGCAGAGCCCGAGGCGAAGACCTCGCTGTGGACGCGGATGCCGCGCGGCCGCGCCCTCTGGATCGCGGGCGCCGCGGTGGTCGCCGTGGCCGCGGTCGCGGCGTTCTTCGTGTTCCGTCCTCCCGCGGGGGAGGCCGCACCGGCGGCGGCCGGACCCGTCGTGACCTCCAGCCAGCAGGACCGGGCCCTGCCGACCGGGCTGAGCGTGAGCCGCTCGGTCAGCTACGACCCGGAGAAGAAGCTGGCGACCGTCACGATCGAATACGGCGCGCAGAATGCTCCCCTCGGCGGGCCGTTCCTCGAGGTGCTGCCCGGGGCCGCGGAATCGGACGCGTGTCCCGCCGTCACGTGGTCGGATGCCACGGTCGATCGCAACCAAGCGAGCGTCACCGGCATCTCGGTGCCCTGCGGCTGGAGCGTCGACGGCCTGACCGTCCCGACGCAGGACTCGGTCACCGTCACCGCTCAGGTCTCGATCGCGCTGAACGGCCAGGAAGCCGTCGATGCCTGGCTGAAGGCGGCCGCGACGGCCACGACGAAGGCGATCTCGGACTCCGAGGTGTCGGGGGCGGCGTATCCCGTGCAGCGGCTGCGCAGCGTTCAGGTCACGACGCCCTCTCGCACCGTCGGCGGGACGGCGCTGCCCGTCACGCTGCTCCCCGTCTGGCCCAGCGGTCCGGATCCGGTGAACCCCCTGTTCACGAGCCCGTCGGTCGGGGAGCCGAGCGCCATGCTCGACGCCGTCGCCGGGGGGACCAGCGGGGTGCGCTTCAGCGACGGGTGCGCCGGAGCGCTGACGGTCTCATCGGACGGTCTCGTGGTGACGGCGCTGTCGGTCGCCCCCGACTGCACGGTACGTGCGCGGGTCGGCAACTTCACCGACCTCGTGAGCCCGCCGTTCGGCATCACGACGCGCTGAGGCGCGCGGAGTCGCGCTGGGGCGCGCCGAGTCGCGTGCGGAGCAGGCGTTCCGCTCAGCCCGCGGGGACGGCGACCGACGGCCCCGCCGCCTGGACGAAGCGGGCCGCACCCGCGACGCACGCGTACCCGCGGCCGGTGGTGACGGCGACGGGGGCGCGGCGGGGGAGCGTGACGCCCAGCAGATCGCCGTCGTAGTCGACGTCGGGCTGCAGCAGGACCCCGCAGCGCGACTTGCGCAGGGTCTTCGTCCAGCCGGAGTACTGCGCGCGGAGGTCGGCGGAGCGTCCCGCCGCGATGACCAGCACGTGCGGCTGCGACATCGTGAGGAGGCCGGCGAGCGACTGGTCGGAATCCTCGAACGACTCGGCGTCGTCGACCAGGATGACGACCGGCCCCTTCTCGAGACGCACGGATGCCACGAGCGCGGGGATGTCGTCGGATCCGACGACGACGCGGTCGAGGTCGGCCGTGGCCAGCGGTGAGCGGCGGCCGCAGACACCCCACACGGTCACCGGGGCCGTGGCATCCGGAGTCGTCCGCAGGGCCTGCGCGATCGCGAGGAGCAGCGTCGACTTGCCGGAGCGGGCGGGTCCGGCGACGAGGACGTGCTCGCCCTCGTAGACCTCGAGGAAAGCGGGGGCGAGGTCGGACTCGGCGACGCCGATGGGGATGCGCCACGGCTCCTGCCGGAGGTCGGCCGCGACGCCGAGGTCGGCGATCCCGACCTGCTCGGGCAGGCGGCCCACCACGGGAGCCTTCGGCGCGGCGCCCGCGTACGTCTCTTTCACGCGGGTGACGGCGCTGGCCAAGCCGCCGGCGGGGGTGGCGACGTGCGCCTGCCGGGCTGATTCGGCGAGGACGCAGCGACCCGGTACCGATGCCGGGGCGTCCTTGGGGCGCAGGCCCGCGGAGGTGTAGTCGTAGGGGTCGGCGAGGCGGAACATCCACTTCTGGGTGGTGACCTCGTCGATCGCAGAGGGGACCGCCTTGGCGCGGGTCGTCGACACGGCGAAATGCAGGCCGAGCTCGGGGCCGTCGGCGTACGCGCGGTAGAGGCCGTCAAGGAGCTGCTGTCCCTCGTGGTCCTGGAACTCGTCGCGCAGGGCCGCCAGCCCGTCGATCAGCACGATCGCGCGGCGCCGCTGTCCCTCGTCGGCGCGGCGCCGCTCGAGGTCGGTGCGGAGGTGGCGCAGGAATCGCGCCTGCTGCTCGCGCGCACCGCCCCCGGCCCCCACGTAGGCCACGGTGTGGGGCAGGTCGGCGAGGGGCGCGAGGTCGCGGGCACCGGCATCGAGCACGAGGATGTCGAGGTCGTCGGGGTGCGACTCGGCCGCGAGGGCCAGAGCGATCGATGACAGGGCCGTGCTGGTGCCGCTGCCGGGGATGCCGACCGCGAGCAGGTTGCCCCGCGACAGGTTCCACCCGGCGGCGACCTGCCGCTGACTGTCCGGCTCATCGGCGAGGGCGAAGAACACCTCCGCACCCTGCACGCCGCCCACCGCGAGGACCCCCGACGCCGTGGCGTCGTCGCCGAACCCGGCCAGCGGCACACGGGCGCCCAACGCCTCGGGCCACACCGGTCGCGGAGCGGCGATCCCCGCCTCGTCGGCCGCCGCGCGGATGGCATCGATCACGACGTCGAGGTCGGTCGTCGAGTCGTCGACAACGGTCGTCTTGGACGCGGGAGCGATCCCCGAGAACGTCACCGGTTGCAGCTCGACGGCCTCGACGACGGCGCGCTCCGAGGCGCCGGTGACCAGCGCGGTCTGCACGGGCGCGATGTCGTCCTGTCCGCGCTTGATGTACGCGCGACCGCGTTGGGCGCGACCGATCGCGGATGCCGCCGGGACACCGATCACGTTGTTCGAGTCGTCGCGGCTCTGCACGCGCAGAGCGACCCGGAGGTTCGTGTTCGCGAGGATGTCGTCGTTGACGACACCCGCGGGGCGCTGGGTGGCGAGGATCATGTGGACGCCGAGCGTACGGCCGACGGCGGCGACGCTCACGAGCGACGACAGCACGTCGGGGAAGTCCTTGGCGAGCATCGCGAACTCGTCGACGACGAGCAGCAGCCGCGGCATGGGCTCGGCGGGCTTCGTCGCGAGGTAGGCGTCGAGGTTGTCGACGCCCTCGCCCGCCGCGGCGAAGATGCGCTGGCGCCGCCGCATCTCGGCCTCGAGGGAGCGGAGGGCGCGGTCGGCCAGCTGTTCGTCGAGGTTGCTGATGGTGCCGATCGTGTGCGGGAGCCGCTCGCACGCCGCAAAGGCCGCGCCGCCCTTGAAGTCGATGAGGATGAAGCTCAGGCGGGTGGGGTCGTTGCGCAGGGCGAGCCCCGCGACGAGCGAGCGGAGGAACTCGCTCTTGCCCGAGCCGGTCGTGCCGCCGACGAGACCGTGCGGGCCGTCGTGCACGAGGTCGAGCTCCATCGTGCCGCCCTCGCCCGTCCCGATGGGCGCGGTGATGCCGCGGGCGTTGGCCCACAGCTCGCGGACCGCCGCCGCCGTCACCTCGTCCAGGCCGAGGAGCGGGGGGAGACGCACGAGGCCGGGCAGCGCCGCGCCCGGGACGACCAGCTCGGGATCGTCGAAGCGGGCGACATCGCGGGCTCCCGCTGCGGCGGTGTCGACGTCGATGCCCGCGAGGATGACGTCGTCGACCGTCACGAGGTCACCGGGACGCGTGACGGTGGCCGCGGCATCCGGCGCCACTCGCACCACGACGGTGCACGCGGCGGGGAGCTGCTCTTCGGACGACGCGAGGACGATCCCCGAGACCTGCACGCCCTGACGGTCGCGCGACAGAGTGGTCGCACCGTCCGGTCGGCCATGGCCGAGGAGCTCGCGCGCGGGGGCGTTGCGACCCTCGGTGAGCACGTCGGAGTCCAGCACGAGGAGAACGGCCGCCGTCGGGATGTCGTGGATGCCGTCGCGAAGGCCCCGCAGAAGGTCGGTGCTGCGTTCGCGGTTGTCGGACATCCAGCGTTCCTGGGTGCCCGTGCCCTGTCGGCGCGTGTGCGGGAGCCAACCCGCCCACGCCCATTCGGGAGAGCGGCCGGCATCGCAGAAAACGCCGACGGTCAGATCGGCCGGGCCGACATGGATGCCCGCCTGGATGACGAGGCTCCGGGCCAGCGCGAGAGCCCCGTCGCGGTCGCCGACGATTCCCACGACTCCGCCGGCGGTGAGGTCGATCTCGACCGGTGCGGCGGGGATGGCGGCGGTGTCGAGGATCTGGCGGACGTCGTCCTCGAGGCGGGTGCCCGAGCGTTCGTCGGTCGCGGGGCGCCACGGCACATCGCCGATGCCGGCGTGCAGGGCGAGAAGGTCGGGCGAGCCCGCACGGCGCTGCCACAGCGTGGTCGCGGGGATCGCGGCGCGGCGGAGCGTCGTGGCCGGGTCGGGAATGGCATCCATTCTCCGGGCCTTCTCGGCCTGACCGGCCGACGCGATGTCGTCGCGAAGGGTCTGCAGGGCTTGGGCGAACCGTTCGTCTTCTTCTTTGACGTTCCGGGTGTAGCGGCGTTTCTGCTCGAACCACACGCCGACGCCCAGGATGGGGCTGAGCGCGGCGAACAGGGCGTACCGCGCGTCGCCGAGCATGAGGACCATCGCGAACGCGAGCACGAGGGGCGCCGCAACCGTGATGATGCTGAACTTCGACGCCGGCGGGACGTCTTTGTGGGTCGGCGGCGTGATCGGCTCGGGCTCCGGCGGCCGGCCGGGCCGCGGCGGACGGTTGAAGGGCGCGGTCGCGGCGGGGGTGATGTTGTGCAGGGAGCCGGGCTCGGGGGCACCGGTCTCATCGATCGAGGGGCGCAGGAGCACGGTCGTGCCTCCCGCGGTGATGACGGCGGGACCCTCGACGACCGTGCCGTCCTCGGCGGCGGCTGTGCCGTCGACGAGGGTGCCGTTCGTCGATCCGCGGTCGTCGACGCGGAGCCCGTCTTCGTCGCGCGCGGCCGAGAAGTGCTCCCACGAGGCGCTCGTGGTGGGGAGCCTGAGGTCGGCCTGGGGGGAGCGTCCCGCGATCAGCGCCCGCCCGCGCGGCACGTCGACGACCGGTCCGGCCTCCAACCCGCCGGACAGGGTCGCCGTCCAGTCTGTCGCGGGCTTCGGTCGGGGCGACGCCGAGAGGGCGATGCGGGTGCCCTCGAGGATCAGCACCTCGCTCAGCGCCGTCGAGGCGGGGTGACGCTCGGCGTCGACCGCGACGAGGGTGTCGGGGGCGAGATCGTGTCCCGTCGCCGCCGCGATCAGTTCGCCCAGCGTCGCCTGGCTGCGGTGACGGGCGAGGTCGACCACCTGCTCGTCTTCGTCGATCGCGATCAGCAGACGCATCGGAGCCTCCGGGAGATGTCAGTCGGGCTGTCCGGCGAACCACACCAGCGGTGCGGTGGTGTCGGTCGACAGGGGGCGCAGACCCAGGTTCTGATCCGCCGAATACAGGGGAACGATTCCGGGGACCAGGGCGGTGGGCTTCGTGCCGTCGAGCTGCGGACCGGCGATGCCGTCGGCCGCGCCGGCCGACAATGTGCCGAGCGCCGAGGCGACCGCGGAGGGTTCGGTGCTACCGGCGGATGCCGCGGCGAGCGCGAGCAGGACGGTGGCGTCGTGACTGCGCGAGTCGGCGAGGCCGGCGACGGAGGCGAACGAGCGGTCCTCGAAGAGCGTCGTGGCCGAGGAGTCGTCGGCGACGACGCGCACGCCCGCGAGGAAGGCGGACATGGCTCGGCCATCGGCGTCGGACGAGAGGGCGACGGTGTCGCTCCAGCCCGCGCCGACCGTGGTCAGGTCGGTCGAGAGGGTGCCGCCCGCGGACACGAGCGCCTCGGAGAACGCCGGCGACGTGGCCTCGGGGGTGACGACGATCGGGAGATCGGCGTCGTCGCTCTGGAGCAGCTGCACCACGCTCGCCTGCGTCGAGGCGGGCCCGTTGATGAGAACCGCGTCGAGGGGACGCGATCCACGGGCCGCGGCGACGGCGGCACGGAAGGCCGCGGCGTCACCGCCGGCGGCGAACGGCACGATGGCGGCGGGGGAGAGACCCGCGGGCGTACCGTACCCGGCGTCCACGAGGAGGACGGACGAGGCGCCCTTCAGTGCTGCGGGAAGAGCCGCGCTGATCGCGTCGCTCGTGGGGCCCGTCAACCAGACGCCGTCGCCCGCGAGCGAGCCGTCGCTCACGTACGGGAGGACGGCGGGGACGCCTGCCGAGCGGGCGACCTCGACCGCGCCGGTGACGTGCGACCCGCTCGTGGCGACGACGATGCCGGCGGCTCCGTCGTCGACGAGCTCCTGCGCGGCGGCGCGAGCGCCGTCGGCGGTGCCTTTGTCGTCCACGGCGCGGACCGTGATGTCGTGACCGCCGAGCGCCAGGCGGCGGGCGGCCACGACCGCGCCGTTCGCGGCATCCTTCCACTCCGCGCCTTCGCCCGGAGCGGAGGAGAGCGAGACGATCACGCCGATCGTCAGGTCATCGGGGACCGGTGCCGAGATCGCGACGGGGATCGAGCCGACCGCCTGGGCCTCGGTGGGGCGCGTGAGCGACCAGGTGGTGACCCCGGCGGCGACGAGGACCACGGCGGCGGCCCCGGCGATCAGGGCGACGGTGCGACGCTTCACTTGCCGTCTCCGATCCGGAAGGTGTACACCGTCTGCGTCGCGGCGCCCGCGGGAGCCTCGATGTGGAACGGCGGCAGCTTCGCTCCGGCCTCCAGCGAGGCCTGCGTCTGCGCCTGCTGGAGCAGGATGCCCGCGACGTCTTCGGAGCGCACGTTGGCGTATCCCTGCGCCTGCTGCGAGGCCAGGGCGAGCTGGACGTCGGCGGTGTCGACCTTCGCGGCACTGGTGACCATCGAACCCAGCAGTCCCGAGCCGTTGACCTGACGGTCGCCCAGGTCGAGGAGGACCTTGTTCAGGTCGGCCTGCAGGAGCGAGGACGCGCCGTCCGTGTCACGGGTGGCGGCGCCGATGCTCGACGAGATCGACGACAGCGACGACAGGGTCTGCGCGGAGACGCTCTGCGAGATCGCCTCGCCGGCGGCGTTGAGATCGTCGCGCTGCGACTCGACGGTCTCTTTGCCGCTCTGCGCGATGTCGGTCGAGGTCGAGGTCAGACCCGACACGGAACGGTCGAACATGGCGCCGATGGTGGCGGCATCCGTCTTCCCGCGGGCCGAGATGACGCGCACCTGCTCCTCGATGAGGGCCGAGACCTTCTTGGCCGCCTCGGCGTCGGCGTCGGCGAATGCCCGCTCGATGCTCGGGCCGAGGCCGTCCTGCTGCTTCTTGAGGGCGTTGATGCGCTGGTCGAGCTCGGTGCGCTGGTCGGCGAGGGCCTTCGTCGAGTCGGTCAGCGAGGTCACCAGGGCGGTGAGGTTCTCGTTGCCGTTCCACGCGGAGGAGCTGATGCGGTTGACCGCGTCGCGGACCTTCGAGGTCTGGTCGAGCAGGCCCGCGATGGCGGTGCCGAGGTCGCCGGAGGGCTGCGTCTTCTCATCGACGCTGATCCACGCGGCGGTGTCGGCCTTCAGGCGGTCGAGGAGCGGTGCCGAATAACCCCACGGGGTCGAGAGCTGGTCTCCCTCGCATCCCTCGGACGTGAGGAACGAGCGCAGACGGTCGACCTCGGCGAGCGTCGGGCCGCCGATGACGACCGGGGAGGAGGAGCTCTTCGCGTCGGAGTCGTCGCCGTTGCCGTCGCCGTCCGTTCCGGACGTCGAGGTGGGCTTGGGCGTGGGCTCGTTGCCGCCGCCGGGGGGAGTCCAGTCGTCGTCCGGGGCGAGAGTGCAGATCTCGTCCGCCAGTCGGTTCGCCTGCTCGCGGATCGAGCCGCGCACATCCGGGTTGCCCAACTCCGTCTGGGCGTCGCGAGCGATCTGGTTGACCTGCGACAGCGCGGAGTTGAGCGATCCGAGCGAACCCGACAGCGTGTCGAGCGCCGCGCTGACCTCGCCCAGCGACTGCGGGACGGAGCCGTCGGGGAGGCCGTCGGTGACCTTCTTCGTCGCGTCCTGAACGGCTTCGACGGCTTGCGAGGTCTGGTCGAACTGCGTCACGACCGACGACATGAGCTCGGGCTTGAGAGAGTCGACGAGCTCGCGACCGTCGACCACCAGCTGGGCGAGGGTGGCGTTCACCTCGCCCTGGGCGCTGAACAGGGCGCACGTCGTCGACGGGGTCTGGCAGGTGTCGGCGCTGGGAGCGTCGGGGCCGATGGTCGAGCGCAGCGCGTTCTGCACCTCGCCCTTGCACTCGTCGGCGGCGGAGGCGTAGTTGTCGAGCTCGACCGCGAGGCGCTGGATGTTGCCGTAGATCGTGTTCGCTTCGCCCGGGATCGTCGACGTCGCCGAGCATCCGCTGCCGCTCGGGATCGACGGGGGCGGCGGTGCGCTGGTGTCACCGAGCATGCCGTCGACGGCCGACAGGGCGCTGCCGAGCTGCTGGAGGACCGCCGAGTTGGTGCTGTTCACCGTCGTCGAGAGGTCGGACTGCAGACCCGTGAGCTGCGCGGTGAGACCCCGCATCGACGTTCCGAGCGAGGTGGTGCTGTCGGCGAGCTCTCGCGCCGTGCGCACACCCAGGGTGTCGGCCGTGCTCTCGAGGTTCGTGCGTACCTCGGTGATCGTGGTGCCCGCGCGGCCGAGCACCTCGTTGACCGCCGCGACGACCTCGATGGTGCGGCGCTGGAGGGCGAGCTGCGACGTGGGGTCGTCGTTGAACGCCGCGTCGAGGACACCGCCGATCGACGGATCGGTCGAGATCCCCGGCTGCACCGCGATGTCGAACGCGGGCACCGAGAAGTCGTCGACGTCGGCGACAAGGGTGAGGGTGCTGCTGGCGCGACCGGAGGGCGGGGCGAGCAGCGACGCCCACTGCACCACGGCGTCGCCGTCGTCGGAGCGGCTCAGCACGCCGTTGGTCACGGCGGAGTCGGTGTCGGAGTCGATGACCACGCGGCTGGGGGCCACGCCTCCGAGGACGGTCGACGCGGCGATCGTCAGGGGCGCGCCCACGAGCGCTTCGCGTGTGCGCGACTGACCCGCGGCGTCGTAGGTCAGCTCCTGGGGCTTCACGGTGAGGTTCTCGATCGTGACGTCGATCTCGACGCGGCCCGAGTAGCCCTTGAGGTCGCCCAGGTCGGTGCCGCTCGAGTCCGCGGTGCGGTACGAGGTGCGGATACGCACGGGGATGTCGTTCGCGACGTCGGCCGGGGTGAACGAGGCCGTCTCGCTGGTCGTCTCCGAGGGGGAGTTGCCGATGGCGATCGTCGTGGACTGCACGCTCTGGATGGCGGCGTCGGTGGTGACCCCGACGGCGACGGACTGCAGCAGTCGGGTGGGCGTGATCTGCGCCTCGCCGTTCGTGCACGCGGTCACCGTGACGAGCGCGCCGACAGCGACCATCGCCGCGATGACGCGCGGCAGCGCACGCCGACCCTCTACAGATTTCCCCACTGACATCCGTCCCCCTTGAACACCGTCCGGCAGCCGCCGTCGATCGTAGTCGGTCCCGCTGACATCGCCGGTTTCGGGGGCCGAGCTTGACATCCGACCCCACTGCCGTTCGTCGGCATCCGGCGTTCACGCGGGCGGCGGCCCCTCGCCTCGAAACGATTCGACAGGCGTTCTCCCGCCGACTACCATCGTCGGGTGACCTCTTCGACGACCTCGAGAGGTGCGGCGATGCGGGCGCTCCTTTCTCTCGCCATCGGCAGTTTCGGCATCGGCATGACCGAGTTCGTGGTGATGGGCCTCCTGCCCAACATCGCCCGAGAACTGGTGCCCACCGCGTGGGCCGCGTCGCCCGACGACGCGATCGCCCGAGCCGGCTGGCTCGTGTCGCTCTACGCCCTCGGCGTCGTCGTCGGCGCCCCCACGATCGCGGGATCCGTCGCGCGTTTCCCGCGGCACCGGGTGATGATCGTGCTCGCGGCCGCCCTGGCGTTCTTCACACTTCTGACCGTCATCGCCCCGACGTTCGAGCTCGTCGCCGCGTCGCGATTCCTCGCGGGACTCCCGCACGGCGCGTACTTCGGCATCGGGGCTCTCGTCGCCGCCGATGCCCTCGGACCCGGCAACCGCGCGAAGGGCGTCGCCTTCGTCCTCACCGGACTCACGATCGCCAACGTGGTGGGCGTCCCCCTCGGAACGCTCCTGGGACAGCAGGTCGGCTGGCGCGCCGCGTTCGCGGTCGTCACCGGCATCTTCGTGCTCGCGACGATCTGCATCGCCCTGTTCGTCCCGAAGCATCCCGGCGCGCCGGGACGACGGCTGCGCGACGAACTGCGCGTGTTCCGTATCGGCCAGGTCTGGTTCGCCCTCGGGATCGGCGCGGTCGGCTTCGGCGGCTTCTTCGCGATGTACAGCTACATCGCGCCCATGATCACCGAGGTCGCGGGGCAGCCGGAATGGGCCGTGTCGCTCGTCCTGGTGCTCGTCGGCGTCGGCATGACGGTGGGCAACGTGGTCGGCGGGGCGCTCGCCGACAAAGACCTGCGGTTCTGGCTCTTCGTCGGCCTGCTCGCGCTCGGCGCGGCGTCCGTCGGGCTCGCGCTCACCGCCGGATGGATCGTCACGCTCGTGGTCTTCGCCTTCCTCGTCGCGTTCTGCGGCGCCGCCCTGAGCCCTGGCATCCAGACCCGGCTGATGGACGTCGCCGAAGACAACCAGTCCATCGCCGCCGCGCTGAACCACTCGGCGTTGAACATCGGCAACAGCCTCGGTGCGTTCCTCGGCGGCCTCGCGATCGCCGCGGGCCTGGGGCTCGTGGCCCCCGCCTGGGTGGGCGCGGTGCTGGCCCTCGGCGGGCTCATCGTCGCCGTCGTGTCGTACCGCGTCGAGGACCGTTCGGGTCGTCACCCCGAGCACCGGATGCCGGCCGCCGAGGCCGCGACCACCGCGATCACCGGCTCGATCCCGACGCAGGGCTGAGCCCGGCGGCGCCCGCGCCGCGCCCTAGCCCGTTGAGTGTCCAAGACACGCCGTAGAGCGCCCGGCGGTTACGGCGTGTCTTGGACAGCCAACGCGAGCGCGGCACACCCCGACCGGAAGTGGCGCGAGCGGGACGGATGCCGGGGGCCCGGCATCCGGAATCGTCAGGTCGCGAGCAGGCGGCGGAGGTGCGTGGCGACGGCCGCGGTCTCGATCAGGAAGCCGTCGTGGCCGAAGTCGCTCGCGAGGACCACCGCCTCGTCGCCGTCGAGCGTGTTCGGGATGCCGCGCGCGATGCGGTGCTGACCGTCGATGGGGAACAGGCGGTCGCTGTCGATGCCGAGCACCAGCGTCGTGGCGGTGACACGACGCAGGGCGTCTTCGACCCCGTCGCGGTCGCGCCCGACGTCGTGCGAGTTCATCGCCTCGACGAGGGTGAGGTAGCTGTTCGCGTCGAAGCGCCGGGTGAACTTGTTGCCGTGGAAGTCGAGGTACGACTCGACCGCGAAACGGCCGCCCCGCCCGAGCGGGCTCACGCCCGACTGCCACGACCGCTGGAAACGCTGGTTGAGCTCGGTGGGGCTGCGGTAGTTCAGCAGCGCCATGCGGCGGGCCAGGGCGAGTCCGCGGTGCGGGCCGTCGCCGTCGCCGGAGTCGTAGTACTCACCTCCCGCGAAGCGCGGGTCCATCCGGATCGTGTCGAGCTGCACCGAGTTGAGCGCGATCTGGTCGGCGGTGGTGATGGGCGGGGCCGACAGGATCGCGGCGCGCTCCACCCGGTCGGGGTGCCCGACCGCCCATTCGAGGGCGTGCATTCCGCCCATCGATCCACCGATCACCGCGGCCCAGCGGTCGATGCCGAGCGCGTCGGCCAACTGCGCCTGAGCGCGGACCTGGTCGCGGATGGTCAGGTAAGGGAAGCGCGACGCCCACTCGTAACCGTCGGGCGCGATGCTCGCCGGTCCCGTCGAGCCCTGGCATCCGCCGAGCATGTTGGGAGCGACGACGAACCACCGGTCGGTGTCGATCGCGGCTCCCGGGCCGACGAGATCGCTCCACCAGCCGGCGGTCGGGTGGCCCGGACCTGCCGCTCCGCGCACGTGGCTGTCGCCGGTCAGGGCGTGCAGCACGATCACGGCGTTGTCGCGTGCGGTGGAGAGCTCACCCCACGATTCGTACGCGAGACGGAACGCCGGAAGGGACTCGCCGTTCTCGGTCGCGAACGCTCCGAAAGCGGCGAAACGGCGCTCGCCCACCGGGTCGCCGTCGCGCCAGGCGCCCGTCGCGGGAGGACGGCCGAGCAGGGAGCGGGCGTCGGCCTCCGTGATCGGTGCCGAGGGCACCGTGTCTTCGGAGATCTGCCAGTCCATGGCATCCATTCTCTCCGGTCCGGTGGAGCCTCACCGGACTGTTACGGCGATGTCGGAACCGCGGTCTACGATGCCACGCATGGGGACATGGAGCGCGAAACCGTTCGGAAACGACAGTGCCGCCGACTGGGCGTACGAGCTCGACGACGCGAGCGACTGGAGCGTCGTGAGCGACGCCCTGCGCGTCGCGACGGAGTCGGCGCCGGCAGACCTCGACTCCGACGACGCGGTGACGGCGATCGCCGCGGCAGAGGTCGTGGCGCGGGGCCGGGGGCGGGTGACGGACTCCGCCGAGAGCGTCGAGGCGTTCGTGGCGCGGGTGTCGCCGCCGTCTGCCGAGCTGGTGGACCTCGCCGCCTCGGCGCTCGCCGTCGCGACGTCCGGCGAGGGCGAGCTCGCTGATCTGTGGGAGGGCGATCCCGAGTGGCTCGCCGAGAACGAGAGGCTGCGCGCGGCGCTCACCACCGACTGAGCGCCTTGTCCAGCCCCCGCTCTCCGCAAGCGGGGGTGGGGATGATCGCCGCATGGCGACCTTCCTCCTCATCGCGGCGTCGAGCGACATCGGCCGCGCGACCACGACGCGACTGCGCGACGCGGGCCACCGCGTCCTGACCACGGCACGGGACTCTTCGGTCATCGAGCCCGACTTCGTCCTGGATGCCACCGACTTCGACGCCGTCGACCGGGTGGTGCGCGAGGCGGGCGAGCTCGACGGCATCGCGGTGTTCGCGGGATCGATGCTGCTCAAGCCCGCGCACCTGATCTCGCGCGAACAGTACGACGGCCTGATCGCCGCGTCGCTGACGACCGCGTTCGCCGCGGTCCGAGCCGCGGGGGCCCACCTGCGCGGCGGCGGGGCGGTCGTGCTGGTCTCGTCGGCGGCGGCGCTCGCGGGGCTTCCGAACCACGACGGGATCGCGGCGGCCAAGGCCGGGGTGATCGGGCTGACGCTGTCGGCCGCGGCGAGCTACGCGGCCCACGGTCTGCGGGTGAACGCGGTCGCCCCCGGCCTCGTCCAGACGCGCTTGACCGAGAAGCTCACCTCGAGCGACCTGTCGCGGAAGGTGTCGGAGGTGATGCACCCGCTGGGCCGCCTCGGCGAGCCGGATGACGTCGCCCGTGCGGTGGAATTCTTGCTGTCGCCCGAGAACGCCTGGATGACCGGCCAGGTGCTCGGCGTCGACGGGGGTCTCGGGAGCCTCCGGCCGCGGCAGAAGGTGTGACGGAGGGAGGGGCAGGGACGGAGGGAGGAGGATCTCGCGGCGCGGTTCCTCCCGGCATCCCACGCCCTCCGCTCGTCACCGGAATGCCCGGCACCGGCACGGGGTGGCGCACACGACGACGCCCCGACCCGGCCGAAGCCGGATCGGGGCGTGTCTGCGCGAGGGTCAGGCGCGAGCGGCCTCCGACAGGCGGCGCGCGGCGGCGAGGGCCTGGTCGAGGTCGGCCTTGAGGTCGTCGATGTTCTCGAGACCCACCGACAGGCGCACGAGACCGGGGGTCACGCCCGCGGTCAGCTGCTGCTCGGGGGTGAGCTGCGAGTGCGTGGTCGACGCGGGGTGGATGACGAGCGAGCGCACGTCGCCGATGTTCGCGAGGTGGCTGAAGAGGTTCAGCGAGTTGACGAACTCGCGACCCGCCTCGACGCCGCCCTTGAGCTCGAACGACAGCACGGCGCCGACGCCCTTGGGGGCGTAGTTGTTCGCGGCGGCGTACCAGGGCGAGGTGGGCAGACCCGAGTAGTTGACG
The DNA here is from genome assembly GCF_030818255.1 of Microbacterium sp. SORGH_AS_0969. NCBI lineage: Bacteria > Bacillati > Actinomycetota > Actinomycetes > Micrococcales > Microbacteriaceae > Microbacterium > Microbacterium sp. SORGH_AS_0969. The sequence continues at coordinate 140,439 of NZ_JAUTAG010000001.1, read as the reverse complement.
CTCGCGACATCGTCGTGGCTCTCGAGCCACTCCGCGATCTCTTGCGCGTTCTGCACATGACGCTCGACGCGCAGCGACAGGGTCTCGATGCCCTGGATGAGCTGCCACGCGCTCTGCGGCGAGATCGAGGCACCGAGGTCGCGCAGCAGCTGCACGCGCGCCTTGATGATGTAGGCCAGGCCGTCGCCGACCGCCTGCGTGTAGACCGCTCCGTGGTACGAGGGGTCGGGCGTGGTCAGGCCCGGGAAGCGCTCGGAGTGCTCCGACCACGGGAAGCGGCCGCCGTCGACGATGACGCCGCCGATGGTGGTGCCGTGCCCGCCGAGGAACTTCGTCGCCGAGTGCACGATGATGTCGGCCCCGTGCTCGAAGGGACGGATGAGGTACGGCGTCGCGATCGTGTTGTCGACGATGAGGGGGACGCCGGCCTCGTGCGCGACGTCGGCGACCGTGCGGATGTCGAGCACGTTGATCTTCGGGTTGCCGATCGTCTCGGCGAAGAACAGCTTCGTGTTCGGACGGACAGCGGCGCGCCACTCTTCGGCGTCGTCCTGGTTCTCGACGAAGGTCGTCTCGATGCCGAGCTTGGCGAGGGTGTACTTGAAGAGGTTGTACGTGCCGCCGTAGATCGAGCTCGACGACACGATGTGGTCGCCGGCCTGCGCGATGTTGAGCACGGCGAACGTCTCGGCTGCCTGGCCGCTGGCGACGAGGAGGGCGCCGGTGCCGCCCTCGAGGCCCGCGACGCGCTGCTCGACGACGTCTTGCGTGGGGTTCTGGATGCGCGTGTAGATGTTGCCGAACTCGGCCAGCGCGAACAGGTTCGCCGCGTGGTCGGCGTTGTCGAACACGTACGACGTGGTCTGGTAGATCGGGGTGGCGCGGGCCTTCGTCACCGGGTCGGGCTGGGCGCCCGTGTGGATCTGCTTGGTCTCGAAACGCCAGTTCTCGGGTGCCGACATGGCTGCTCCTCTGGTCTGGGGGCCGAGGCGGTCGCCGTGGCCTCCTGCGAGCGTACGGACCCCCTCCGACACCGACAACCGCCGGGGTCACGGGCCGTAATACCACCGTCACGCGTGGTCGCGCCCGGACCGCTGGACGTCGGAGGGGACGAGTAGCGTGGATGCCATGACGCGACGCGCAGTGGTGACCGGGGCCAGTTCGGGTATCGGAGAGGCGACCGCACGCCTCCTGCGCGCGCGGGGGTGGGACGTCGTGGGTGTCGCCCGCCGCGCCGACCGGCTCGCGGCTCTCGAAGCGGAGACGGGGGTCGTCGCTCGCGCGGCCGACCTGACCGACGCCGACGACGTCGCCGCCTTGAGCGCCTGGCTCGACGAGACCGGCGGGGTCGACGCCCTCGTGCACGTCGCGGGCGGAGCGCGCGGCAGTGACCGGGTCGAAGACGGCGACCCGGACGACTGGCGCTGGATGTTCGAGGCCAACGTGCTCTCGTCGCAGCGGCTCGTGGCATCCCTCCTGCCTTCGCTGCGCCGCGCCGCCGACGCCGCCGGGCACGCCGACCTGCTCTTCGTCACCTCGACCGCCGCCCAGACCGCGTACCCCGGTGGCGGCGGGTACAACGCCGCGAAGGCCGGCGAATCCATGCTCGTGCACGCGCTCCGGCAGGAGCTGAACGGCGAGCCGCTCCGCGTCATCGAGATCGCGCCGGGCATGGTCCGCACCGAGGAGTTCACGCTCAACCGGCTGGGCGGCGACAGGGATGCCGCCGAAAAGCTCTACGAGGGCGTCGAGGCGCCGCTCGTGGCCGACGACGTCGCCGACGTGATCGCGTACGCCCTCGACGCGCCGGGTCACGTGAACCTCGACCTCGTGACCGTGCGGCCGGTGGCGCAGTCGGCGCAGCACCTCCTCGCGCGCGGGCCATTGCGTACGCGGTGACGCGGAGCCCGCTGTCATGACCGAACCGACGACGCTCGATGTCGATGCGCTTCGAGCCCGTCCGAGCCGATCGGAGCTTCGGCGGTTCTGGGCGAGGTTCCGGCGGGAGTACCCGCGCGTCCGCGACCCCGAGAGGAGGGGGCGGCGGGCCGTCTTCACCTTCCTCCTGATCGTGTCGACGATCGGCGCGCTGGGGTCGTGGGCCACCATCACGTCGGAGATCCGCCACGGCGGGTCCGACGAGGTCCGGCCGATGGCCCTGTTCGCGTTCATGTTCCTCGGGGTGTTCGTCTTCAGCGTGTGGGGCGTCATCCGCACGGCCAAAGGGCGCACGCGCCCCCGCGAACACTGGGCCCTCGCGCACTTCGCGGAAGACAACGGCCTCATCTACACCCCGGGTCCGCGCTCGGGCACGATGCGCGCGTGGTGGAGCATCACGGGCCACACCGTCTCGCGGGCGATGACGCGCGAGAACGCGGACGGGCGGACCGTCGAGTGGGCGGACTACGAGATCCGCAACGCCACCCGCCGGTTCACCTACCCGCCCGTGGGCGGGTGGATCAGGATCGGCCTCCGGCGCCCGCTGCCGCACATCATCGTGCGCGCGGCCCGGCGCGGAACCCGCGCGTTCGCGGTGGCGGCCGTCCCCGACTCGGCCCAGAGGCTCTCGCTCGAGGGCGACTTCGACGAGCATTTCGACCTGTACTGCCCCGAGGGGTACGAGGCGGATGCGCTCTACCTGTTCACGCCCGATGTCATGGCCCAGGCGATCGATGACGCGGGCGGATGGGACATCGAGATCGTCGACGATCTGCTCCTTCTCGTGCACCCGCGCGATGTCGTCACGACCGACCCGGAGCGGTGGGTCGAGGTCATGCGCACCGCGGACGCCTTCGCCGCGAAGCTCGAGCAGTGGGAGCGCTGGCGCGAGGGCCAGCTCCGAGACGACCCCGCGGTGACGGGGCTCCGGCGCGACACCGGTGAGGTGGCGCCGGCCGGTCGCCGTCTGAGGACGTCGTGGGGCCTCGCGGCCTGGGTGTCGTTCGGCATCGTCGTGGCGCTGGTCGTCGGGTTCTTCCTCCTCGGGCGCCCCTGAACGGCGAGGATCAGCTCACGTCGCCCTGCGCGGCGCGCGCATCCACCTCGGCCTCGGGGCGGTCGGCGAACGCGACGCGGGGGACGAAGAGCAGCAGCACCGCCGCGGCGAACCCGCCGGCGGCGCAGATCGACCACACGGTCAGGTAACCCGCGAGGGGAGCGGCCGTCGCCGCCACCGCCGAGCCCGCCCCGGCCGCCAGCACCACCCCGAACACCGCGGACGACATCGTTCCGCCCACGGTCTTCGTCGTGTTCGTGAGAGCGGATGCCACACCCGTCTGCCCGCGCGGTGCGGCGGCGGCGGCTGCCGCGGGCATCGCCGCGACGAGCGCTCCCGAGCCGAGCCCGGCGATCGCGAGGCACATCAGCACCTGCCACAGCTCGACGTGCAGGGGGAGGAGCAACGCGTATCCCGCACCGACGAGGACCGCCGCGCCGATCAGCACCGCCCGCGGACTCGCGCGGCGCGAGGTCACGGCGAACAGCACGGCCCCCACGATGAGCGAGACGAGGTAGACACCGATCACGTTCGAGCGGTCGGTGGCATCCAATCCCAGTCCGTACCCGAGCGCCCGGTCGGTTCCGGCGTACGTGGCGAGGGGGCCCTGCGCGCCGAGCAGGCTGATGCCGACGAGGAAGGCGGTCGTCTGCACCGGCCACATCTCGGGGCGACGGAGGACGCGGATGTCGACCGCCGGATCGGGCTGACGCAGCTCGAACAAGACGAAGATCGCGCCGAGTGCGACGCCCGCGACGAGGAGCGCACCGATCGCGACGGGTCCGGGCCCCTCCGGCAGCCGGACGAACGAGAGGGCGCCCGTGACGCACAGGAGTGCACCCGCGAGGATCGCGAAGCCGCCGACATCGAGTCGCCGCGGGTCGGAAGTACGCTCCGACTCGGGAACGCCCAGCCAGATGACGAGGCAGACGAGGGTCACCACCACCGCGGGGACGGCGAGGGCGAGTCGCAGGTCTCCGCCCGTCGCGGCGAACAGGCGGCCGGCAGCGAGAGCGCCGATGATGGCGCCCGCTTGCAGGCCGACGACGAGCAGGCCCGCGGCGCTGCGGGTGCGCGAGACGCCGCGCTGGAGGCGTCGGCCGCGGTCGAAGATGAGGGCGATCTCGAGCGGCAGCCATACGACGTAGAACCCCTGCAGCGCCCACGCGAGCAGGAACGACGTGAACGAGTCGGCGAAGACGAGCCACCAGCTGGCCGCGGCGGTCGCGATCGCGGACGCGAGCAGGATGCGCTTGTGCCCGAACATGTCGCCGAGCTTGGCGAGGATCGGGAGGACGAGCGCCGACAGCAGGAGCTGGGCGGCCTCGAACCAGTTGACGTCGGCATCGCGGATGCCGAGATGCGCGACGATGTTCGGCAGCAGCGGCACGTAGTACCCCTGCAGGATGCCGCTGGCGAGCTCGACCACGACGAACCAGCCGATGAGACCCGCGGTCACCCCGAGCGCGGACCCGCGCACCCGGCCGACCGCGCCGGAGACGCGCGACATGGCGCGACGATAGCACCGCGGGGGCGTGGCATCCGGTAGTCGCTTTCGCGAGCGCGCGGCGCGAGAGCGGCGGCCCGCGCCCTAGGGTGAAAGCAGTCGATGAGAGGAGTCCGGCGTGACGGACGAGCGTGAGCGGTTGAGCTGGGACGATTTCGGAGCGGCGACCCGCGACATCTCGCGAGCGATCGTGGCGGATGGCTTCGAGCCCGAGGTCGTCGTCGCGATCGCACGCGGCGGACTGCTCCCCGGTGGCGCGATCGCCTACGGCCTGGGAGCCAAGAACTGCGGGGCGCTGAACGTCGAGTTCTACACCGGGGTCGGCACGGTGCTCGACGACCCCGAGGTCCTCCCTCCCGCCCTCGACCTGTCGTACCTGAGCGGGCGCCGCGTGCTCCTCGTCGACGACGTCGCCGACAGCGGCCGCACGCTGGACCTCGCCGTGAAGCTCCTCACCCGGCACGGTGCCGAGACGCGATCCGCGGTGATCTACACCAAGCCGTCGACGATCATCACGCCCGATTACTCGTGGAAAGACACCGACCTGTGGATCGACTTCCCCTGGTCGTTCCAGGGGTCGGTGCACGAAGAAGACGCGGCGTGACGGCGAAGTCTCTCGTCGAGCTCGCGGATGCCGGGCTGATCAACGCGTCGTGGGTCGAGCCGCTGGCCCCGGTGGCCGCCGACATCGCCGCGATCGGTGAGCGTCTGCGCAGCGAGGCTAAGCCCTATCTGCCGGCGGGGGACCTCGTGCTGCGGGCATTCCGCACGCCGATCGACGCGGTGCGCGTGCTGATCGTCGGCCAGGATCCGTACCCGACGCCCGGGCATCCGATTGGCCTGTCCTTCGCGGTCGACCCGCACGTCCGGCCGCTGCCCCGCAGCCTCGGGAACATCTACCGCGAGCTGTCCGACGATCTCGGCATCTCGCCCGCTCCCCACGGCGACCTCTCGGCATGGGCGGCGCAGGGCGTCATGCTCCTGAACAGGGTGCTGACGGTGGCGCCGGGAGCCCCGGCTTCCCACCGCGGCTGGGGCTGGGAGCGTGTCACCGAGCACGCGATCCGCTGCCTCGTCGCGCGCGACGCCCCGCTGGTGGCGGTGCTGTGGGGCCGGGACGCCATGAACCTCACGCCCCTGCTCGGCGACACGGCGATCGTCTCGTCGCCGCATCCGTCACCCCTGTCGGCGAGTCGCGGGTTCTTCGGGTCGAAGCCGTTCTCGCGGGTCAACGCGCTGCTCGAGGAACAGGGCGCGGAGCCCGTGGACTGGCGCCTTCCGGCCTGAGGACGTCCTCGCGCGGCTGGGGTCGACGCGGCTCGGGTCATACGCCCGAAACGCCTGTCTGCGTAGAGTGGCGTGCGTGCTGGAAGAAGAGTACGAGAAGAGCCGTCGGCGGCTGCCGGCGCACCTGCGTCGCGCACCCGAGCCGGAACGCCCCTTCTCGTACGAGATCCGCCCCGCGACGGAAGCGGACATCCCCGACATCCGCGAGATCTACAACTACTACGTCCGCAACTCCGTGGTCACCTTCGACGAGAAGGCGTGGTCGATCGCCAAGTGGCGCGACAAGTTCGCGACGCTGAAGCGGCTCGGACTTCCGTTCCTCGTGGCGGAGTCGCCGAGCGGCCAACTGCTCGGGTACGCGCTCGTGCAGCCGTGGCAGTCGAAGTCCGCCTACCGGTACACGGTCGAGAACTCGATCTACCTGGGCCAGGCGGCCGCGGGCAAGGGGCTCGGCCGCGCGCTGCTCGAGGCGCTGATCGCGGCGTGCCAGGATCTCGGCATCCGAGAGATGGTCGCCGCGATCAGCGACAAGGGCGCCGACGCCTCGATCGCCCTGCACGAGAAGCTCGGCTTCACCGAGGTGGGCCGTATGGGCCGCGTCGGCTTCAAGTTCGGGCGGTGGCTCGGCGTGGTCTACCTGCAGAAGAGCATCCCGTCGAAGAAGAAGCGGCGGAAGCTGTTCGGCTGAGCCGCGCGCGGTGTCGGCGGCCGGGAGGCGGGCGGAACTCGTGAGTTTCCGCCCCGGATGCCGCGTGCCGCGCTTGCGGGAGGATCGACGTCCGGTTTCTCAGGAGTTCTGCCCGCTCGGTCGGTCCTGAACCGCGATCCGGCGCACTTCGTCGACGAGCGACCGCCACGGCCCCTCGACCTGCTGGTCGCTGAGCCGCGCCTGGCGCACCGCCGTGTCGCCACGACGCACCTCGATGCGCCACTGGAACCGATCGGCCCCGGTGGCGGGGGTCGGAGGCGCATCCCACGGGCAGCTCTCGACGAGCTCGCGCCAGTGCGGTGTCCGTTCGGGATCGGGTTCCGCCCGCCACTGCTTCGACAGGCCGGTGATCCCACCGGAGCGCACCACCACGATGGCGAAGCGTTCGTCGGTGTCAGGCTGCGGCATCCTCCTCGACGCCGACGCCGGCCCACGCGGCGCGGACGGCGGCGACCTCCTCCGACTTCTCACCGTACTCGGTCGCCGCCGCGGCCAGGGTGGCGCGGGCAAACGCGGCGAAGTCGGCCGTGGGCGAGAGCGTTCCGGCGGTCAGGGTGCGGTACCAGATGAGGCCCGCACGCTCCCACGCGAACCCGCCGAGCTGGGTCGCGACCAGGAAGAAGGCCCGGTTGGGGATGCCGGAGTTGATGTGTACACCGCCGTTGTCGTCGTCGGTCTCGACGTAGTCACGCATGTGCCCCGGCTGCGGGTCCTTGCCGAGGACGTCGTCGTCGTACGCGGTACCCGGCGCCTTCATCGACCTCAGCGCCTCGCCCTGGACGGCCTCGGCGAAGATGCCGGACCCGATCAGCCACGACGCCTCGTCGGCCCGCTCGCCGCGGTGGTGCTGCTCGGCGAGTGCCCCGAACACGTCCGACAGCGACTCGTTCAGCGCACCCGACTGCCCCTGGTACTCGAGGCCCCCGGCGGCCTCGGTCACCCCGTGCCCCAGCTCGTGCGCGATGACGCTCAGTGATCGCGTGAACCCCACGAACACCTCGCCGTCGCCGTCGCCGAAGACCATGCGCTCGCCGTTCCAGAACGCGTTGTCGTAGTCGTCCCCGAAGTGGACGGTCGCGAGCAGCGAGCCGCCGGCGGCGTCGATGCCGTCGCGAGCGAAGGCGTCCCAGAAGAAGTCGTACGTGGCCCCGAGGCCGTCGTATGCCTCGTCGACGGCGCTGTCGACGGACGGCGGCTCGTCTTCACTGCGCACCCGGCGGCCGGGCAGGTTCTCGGTGTTCCGTGCGTCGGAGACGACCCGGTCGGGTGCCGGTACGGCCTCGGCGACGAGCGCATCGCCGTCGATCGACAGGCGCAGCCGTCGACGGGTGGCACGCTGCGGCCGCGGCATCGCGAGCGTCTTCCGCGCGGCGGCGGCCGCTCGCGCGAGACGGGGGTCATCGGTCGAGGCGAGCCGATCGAGCAGGAAGGGGGGAACGATTCCGGGGATCATGCGCCGAGGCTAGCGCCGACCTCCGACGTTGAGACATCCCTTGTCCACAGTTGCGCGAAGAGTCCGCGGGCGCCGGGGCGCGGCATCCGTCGCCCCGAGCACGGGACGAGACGAGGACGGGTCGGCTCTCGCGGTTCTCGTGCCTCGGTCGCCGGCACGCCCAGGTGCCCGACCTCGCGCGTGGCGCCAAAGTGATCCGTGCGCTCAGCGCGGAAGCGTCGGAACGGATGCCAACAGTTGCCGCGTGTACGCGGCCTGGGGCTGCAACAGCACCTTCTCGGTCGGTCCCTGCTCGACGACGCGGCCGTCCTTCATGACGACGACCTGGTCGCACACGTTCTGCACCACACCGATGTCGTGCGAGACGAGCAGGAGCGTCAGGTCTTCTTCCGCGCGCAGGCGGGCGAGCAGCCGCAGGATCTGCGCGCGCACGGTCACGTCGAGCGCCGACAGCGGCTCATCGCCGACGAGGATGCGCGGGCGGTGCACGATCGCGCGCGCGAGGGCGATCCTCTGGCGCTGGCCTCCCGAGAACTCGTGCGGGAAGCGCGCGGCGATGTCGGCATCGAGCCCGACCTGCTCGAGCACCTCGCGCACGCGCGCGCGCCGGTCGCCCTCGATGCCGAGCGCCCAGAGCGGCTCGCCGACGATCCGGCCGACGCTCATGCGGGGGTCGAGCGAGGCGTACGGGTCCTGGAAGACGATGCCCGTCGCCCGCCGCAGCCAGTGCAGCGACCGGGCCGACCCGCGCGCGTCGACGGCCCGACCGTCGACCTCGACGGTGCCGGTCGTCGGCACGTCGAGACCCAGCAGCAGGCGGACGAGCGTCGATTTGCCCGATCCCGATTCGCCGATGACACCCACGGCGGAGCCCGCGCGGACCGTCAGGTCGACGTCGTCGAGACCGACCGTGCGTTCGGGCCGGCCGAAGCCGCGGCGGGGTGCGGGGTAGCTCCGCGACAGGCCGCGCGCGTGGATCAGCGTCTCGCTCACGGCGCCTCCTCGTCCGCGAAACCTTCGCCGTGCGCGAACGTGGGCGGATCGTCCGGGGTCCCGGCATCCCGACCAGGATGCTCCGGATGCCACAGCGTCGCCGTCGCATCCCGCAGCAGGGCCTGCGTGATCGGGGACGACGGTGCGCGCAGCAGCTCCGAGACCTCGCCCCGCTCGACCACGCGTCCGTGCTCGAGGACGACCGCGTGGGTCGCGACCTGCGCGAGGACCGCGAGGTCGTGGGTGATGAAGACGAGCGACATCCCGGCATCCTGGACCAGTTCACGCAACAGCGAGAGGACACCGGCCTGGATGGTCACGTCGAGAGCGGTGGTCGGCTCGTCGGCGATGAGCAGACGCGGACGGCATGCGAGCGCCATCGCGATCGCGACCCGCTGACGCTGACCGCCCGAGAGCTGGTGCGGGTAGCGCGACACGATGCGCTCGGGGTCGGGCAGGGCCACGCGCTCGGCCTCGATGACGGCGCGTCGGAGCGCTTCACGACGCGAGACCCTCTCGTGGATGCGCACGGATTCGCCGATCTGTCGGCCCACCGTGTGGAGGGGGTTGAGAGCGGTGCGGGGTTCCTGGAAGACCATGCCGATGTCGTCGCCCCGCAGGGTGGCGAGGTCGCGATCCGGAAGGCCGAGGATCTCGAGGTCGTTCCAGCGGACGCTACCGGTGGCGCGAGCGCCGTCGGGGAGCAGCCCGAGGATCGCGAGGGCCGTCAGCGACTTGCCCGAACCGGACTCTCCGATGAGGCCGACGCGGGCACCGTCGGGCACCTCGAACGAGATCCCGTCGACGACGGCGCGACCGTCGATCTCGACGCGCAGGTCGGTCACCCGGAGACTCACGCGACCACCCCCGGCACATGGGTGCGAGCGGCGGACGTGCGCTCGGCGAGCGTCGGATCGGCGGCCTCGCGGAGAGCGTCTCCGAGCAGATTGAGTCCGAGCACGGTGAGGGTGATCGCGAGCCCCGGCCACACCACCGTCAGCGGGTGCACGGCGATGTAGGCCTGCAGGTCGTTGAGAAGCACCCCCCACGACGGCTGGGTGATCGGGGCGCCGAAGCCGAGGTACGACAGGCCCGCCTCCGCGAGGACGGCGACGGCCATGCCCCACGACAACTGCACGATGAAGACGGGCGCGACGTTCGGGAGCAGGTGCCGCGTGAGGTTCTGCCACGTCGTGAGCCCGCTCGCGCGCCCCGCCAGGACGAAGTCGCTCTGCAGCACCCGGCGCAGCTCCGGTCGGGTGACGCGCGCGATGTTCACGCCGAAGCCGATCCCGACGGCCCAGATCACCACGGCGAGCGAGCCGCCCCACACGGCCGAGATCATCATCGCGATGATCAGCACGGGGAAGGCGACGAGGATGTCGACGAGCACCGCGACGCTTTCGCGGATCCACCGGGCGGTGAGCGAGCCGAGAGCGGCGAGGGCGATGCCGAGCACCGAGGCGACGACCCCGGCGCCCACCGCGACCGCGATCGTCGTGCGCGTGCCGGCCATGAGGAGGCTCGCGATGTCGCGGCCGTTGTTGTCGGTGCCGAGTACGTGCGGCCAGGACGGGTCGGTCCAGCGCGCGCGGGCATCGACCGCGGCGGGGTCGAACGGCGTCCACACGAACGAGACGAGGGCGACCACGACCAGCAGAACGACGATCAGGATGCCGAACCGCCCGGTGCCGAGGGCCCAGAGACGTCTGAGGGTGCTCACGAGGCCTCCCTCTGCCGGGGGTCGATCAGCCGGTGGACGAGATCGACGACGAAGCCGACGATGAGCACGAAACCGGTCAGGGCGAGCAGCTCTCCCTGCACCTTGGGGAGGTCGCGCGCCGCCACGTCGGCGACCAGCATGCGCCCCACGCCGGGGAGGGTGAACAGCTGCTCGATGACGACAGCGCCCACGATGATCCCCGCGATCTGGAGCCCCAGCACCGTGATGATCGACAGGCCCACGTTGGGCAGGCCGTGGCGCAGCAGTGCCCGCCGTCCGGGTGAGGCCCTTCGCGGCCGCCGTGCGCACGTAGTCCTGGCCGAGCGCCTGCAGGGTCGCGCTCCGCACGAAGCGGAGGAGCATCGCCCCCTCGACCACGCCGATCGTCACCGCCGGCAGCACGAGCGCCCGGAACGCCGCAGCCGGATCGTTCCAGCCGGCACGGGGGAAGCCCTGCGGTGGGAGCCACCCCAGCCACACGGCGAACACGACGACGAGCATCATCCCCGCCCACACGACGGGGACGGCTGCGAGAGCCTGCGCCCCGACGCTGATCGCGGTCCCGCCCGCGCTCCGACGGCCCAGGGCCGACATCACTCCGAGGGGGATGCCGACGACGAGGGCCACCGTGAGCGACATCGCCGCGAGGGGCACGGTCACCTGCGCCTTGCTGAGCAGCTCGCTCATCACCGGCGTACCCGTGAGAAGCGAGCTGCCGAGGTCGCCGCGGAAGAGTCCGCCGATCCAGTCGAGGTACTGCTGCCACAGCGGGACGTTCAGCCCGAGCCTCTCGCGCAACGCGGCGACCTGCTCGGGGCTCGCCTGCGTGCCCCCGACCAGCTGGGCGACGTCGCCCGGGAGCACCCGGAGCGAGAGGAAGATCAGCGCGCTGGCCACGGCCAGGCCCAGCACGAGCAGGCCCAGCCGTGTCAGCGCGTAGCGGATCACTCCGACGAGACGGTCACGCCCGCCAGCGGCAGGCGCACGTTCAGCGAGTTCTTCGGGAAGTTCGACACGTTCGTGGCGACCGCGGTGCGCGGGGCCGAGAGGAACAGCCAGTCGGCGGCATCCTGATCATCGACGATCTGCGCGGCTTCGGCGAGGAGGTCGGACGACTGCTGGTCGTCGGTGCTCGCCAGGGCCTCCGCGTACAGTCGCTGGACCTCGGCGTTGTCGAAGCCGAAGTAGTAGGTCGGGTCGGCCCAGTTGCCGAAGTCCCGGGCCTCGACGTGGCGCACGAAGCTCAGGTCGTAGTCGTGGTTGGTGTACACGTCGGTCAGCCACGTGGAGAAGTCGACGGAGTCGACCTTGAGCGTGACTCCCACATCGGCGTACGACGACACGAGGAAGGTGGCGAGCGTGCTCGGGTAGACGTTCGGGATCTTCAGCGTGAGCGTGAGGTTGTCGGCCCCCGCCTCGGCGAGCAGCTCGCGCGCACGATCGGGGTTGTACGACACGCTGCCCGTGAGGTCTTCGTAGCCGGGGTCGAGCGGGGGGATCGGACCGTTCAGCGGCTGCGCCGTGACCAGCGTTTCGACGAGCGCGTTGTGGTCGACCGCGAGACGCAGGGCCTCGCGCACGCGCTGGTCGTTCAGGGGGGCGCGCTGGTTGTTGAACGCGAGGGTGCCCTTGTCGGTGGTGAGCCCGGACTCGATCGTGAAGTTGCCGGTCCCCTCGATCTGGCCCTGCAGGTCGGGGTCGATCTCGAGCGCGACATCGACGTCGCCGCTGACCGCCGCATTGGTGGCCGCGCTCTGGTCGGGGATGTAGTCGAGCACGACTTCGGCGACTCCCGCCTTGTCGCCCCAGTAGCCGTCGTACCGGGCGAGCGTGAGGCTCTGTCCCGTGTTCCACGACGCGACGCGGAAGGGACCCGTGCCGTTCTCGGCGGTTTGGAGGCTCGTCGTGTCGCCGTTCTTGAAGATCAGGCCCGCGCGACCCGTCAGCGCGAACAGGAAGTCGATGTTGGGCTTCGCGAGCGTGACGACGACGGTGGACGCGTCGGGGGAGGAGAGGGATGCCACATTCGCGAGGTCGGCGCTGCTCTGCACCGTCGCGTCGTCTTTCGCGGTCTGCAGCGAGGTGACGACGTCGTCGGCGGTGAGCGCGCTGCCGTCGTGGAACGTGACGCCCTGACGGAGCGTGAACGTGTACGTCAGACCGTCGGGCGAGACGTTCCACTCGGTGGCCAGCGCGGGCACGATCGCGTTGTTCTCGTCGCCGTTGCGGGTCACGAGGCCCTGGTAGACGTTGTCGACGAGGGCTTGCTCGAGGGCGGCTCCGCTGGTGTGGCGGATGTCGAGGTTCGACGGCTCGAGCGACAGGCGCACCGTGAGAGTGGCGTTCGGGTCGGCCTCGCCGGTCGGGCCGGGCGCGGTGTTCGAGCCCGTGCACGAGGTGAGCAGCAGGGCTGAGATCAGGAGCGCGCTCGTGGCGAGGGCAGTGCGGCGCAGCATTGCGGGATGTCCTTTCGCAGGCCGAAGGCATCCGAGTGCTGTGGATGCCGTGCAGGGGTGCAAACAGCCTACTTTCACCCGTATTCCCCGCACGCCGTTGATGACGCCGCGCGACGCAGGATGACGCCGCGCGCAGGGCGTCAGTGCGCGGACGCGACCTCGCGGATCAGGGCGGCGAGACCGGCGGGGTCCTCCTCCTGGGCGTTGTGCCCGGTCGAGAGGACGCGGACGTCGGCCGTCGGCACCCGCCGCACGAGGTCGTCGGCGTCGTCGGCGGTCACGAAGCCGCGCTCGCCGCGGATCAGGGTGATCGGGGAGGTGACCTGGGCCACATCGTCCCAGCCCGTCGTCGCGAGCACCGCGCGCACGGCATCCGGGGTCGAGGGATCCGCCCCGGCGTTCACCGCGGCGGCGGCGAGGTGCGCGAAGTGGTGCTTCCACTCCACCCGACCGTCGGGGCGCACGCGGGAGTTGTGGAACACCCCGCGTTCCGCGGCGGCGCGCGATCCGCCGAGACCGAACGACAGCGCGCGCTCCACCAGCTCGTCGCGCGACGCCCAGTCGGTGGGGCCGGCGAAGAACGCCCGCAACTGCGCGGGACCGCCGCTCGGGTCGATGCCCGGCGTGATGTCGACGACGAGGAGTCGTGAGACGAGATCGGGACGGGATGCCGCGACCGCGGCACCCGTGAGACCGCCGAGCGAGTGGCCGATCAGCGTCTGCGGTCCCTCCGCCCATGTCTCGATAGCTGTCACCACGTCGGGGGCGAGGACGCGGGCGACGTAGGCGGCGTCGTCGCGCCACGACGAGTCGCCGTGCCCCGGGAGGTCGAGCGCGAGCGCGGGGAGCCCGAGGTGCAGCAGCGTCGTGTCCCAGGTGTGGGCGTTCAGGCCCGCGCCGTGGAGGAGCGTCACCGCGGGGGGAGCGTCGCCCCACCGCAGACCGCTCAGGACGCGCCCGTCGTCGAGCGTCAGCTGCACGCGCTCGACGGTCGGTGTCGGGCGGCCGGCCTCGGCGGCCTGGGCGGGAAGGAACGAGAACTCGTCGACCTCGGGCATGGCATCCACCCTCCCATTCCGTGCCCGCGCGCCGCCACTGCGCCGTCCCTTTCCGCGCCCGCGTCGCGCGCTCGCCGTAGGCTGTCGCCATGGGTGAGGAGAAGCGCGTTCATCTGTCGAAGAAGGCCCCCGAGGCGTACGCCGCACTGCGATCGTTCTCGAGCACCGTCGGGCGGCTCGCCGCCGAAGCCGGTGTCGACGCGCGTGTGCGCGAGATCGTGCAGATCCACGCCTCCCAGCTCAACGGCTGCGCTTACTGCGTGCGTCTGCACGTCGACGCGGCGGTGAAGGCCGGCCTCGACGCCGATGTGATCGCGCAGATCGCCAGCTGGCGGGAGTCCGGCGTGTTCGACGAGCGTGAGCGGGCGGCCCTCGAGCTCACCGAGTCGTTCACCTTCATCCACGAGGACGGCATCCCCGACGACGTCTACGACCGGGCCGGCGGCATCCTGAGTGAAGAAGAGTACGTCGCGCTCAGTTGGATCCTTATCGCGATCAACGCCTTCAACCGCGTGGCGATCGCCGGACGATACCCCGTCCCGCCACGGGCTGCTCACGACCACGGGGAGAACGCGTGACGTCGCTGGTCTCGGGGGCGGCGAACTTCCGCGACGTCGGCGGGCTGCCCGCGGGTGACCGCCGGACGCGAGCCGGGGTCCTCTTCCGCTCCGGCAATCTCGTCGCGGTCGACGACGACGGCATCGACACGCTGCGCGCGCTGGGCATCCGCCGCGTCATCGACCTGCGCGATGAGACCGAGCTCGCCCACGCGCCGAGCCGCTTCGACGACCTTCCGGTCGAAGTGCAGCACGAGCCGCTGTTCCTCGGCTCCGTCGACTCGTTCTTCGCCCGTGACGTGACGCTCGACGAGCTCTACGCGGAGCTCGTCGAGGAGTCCGCCGAACGGATCGTGTCGGCGGTGCGCGGCATCCTGAAGGCCCAGCCCGTACTCGTGCACTGCACGGTGGGCAAGGATCGCACCGGGGTGACGGTCGCGATCGCGCTCGCGGCTGCGGGCGTCGACCGCGAGGCCGTGGTCGCCGATTACGCGCGTACCGAGGCCCTCCTGCCGCCCGAGCGCAACGCTGCCGTGCTGCGGGCGATCCGGGCGTTCCATCCCGAGAACGTCAACGCCGAGGCCTTGGCGACCCGGTCACCGGCCCCCGCGATGCGTGCTCTGCTGGACCGTCTCGATCGCGCGTACGGCTCACCCGCCGGATACCTCCGGGCCCACGGGATGAGCGACGACGAGGTGCGCCGCCTGCACGACGTGCTGATCGACTGAGCGATTGCTCGACGTCGCGATACAAAGCGGGAACTCAGGTTAGGCAACCCTTCTTCGCGGGTATAGTGGGGGCATCATGTCCCTTTCTTCCGAGCACAACGACGCCGCCTGCCGTGCGTCGCGGCACACCCGTGTGCAGCACCTCGTGACCGCCGACGAGACCTCTCTCGCCGAGCTCGAGGCCCTGCTGGCGACGCTGCCGATCTGCTCGACGGGGCGCGTGTTCGTCGAGGTCCCCGACGCGTCGTGGATCGGCCGGATCGCGGCTCCCGCGCGCATGACCCTGACCTGGCTCGATCGTTCCCGCCGCGGTGGCGCGCCGGGGACCGGCCGCTGCTGCGCCGCGGGCGAGGCGCTCGTCCGCGCGGTCTCGGGCTGGGCCGGCGAGATGCTGTGCTGCGACGACGACGACACCCGCATCTTCCTGCTGGGCGGATACCTCGGCACGGCCGAGATCGTGGACGAGCTCGTCGCCCGCCACGGCGTCGATGCGCAGTCGATCCACACGCCCGAGCGCTTCGGTCTCGCGACCGCGCGCTGAGGATCGTCTCGCCAACGCGCGACTGGTGCGTGTGCGCCCGTTCGGGGCTGCATAAACGCGATCCGCGCGCATAAACGCGCTGTGCTCGTGTTTCTGTGAGTGGATGGCGTTTATGCGCGTGCACGGCGTCGCGTCGCACGGCGTGCGCGGGCCCGCGGAGCGCTGGGCCCCGGAGCGCCGGCGCGTGCGCGCTTTCGGTACGGCATAAACGCGATCCGCGCGCATAAACGCGCTGTGCTCGTGTTTCTGTGAGCGGATGGCGTTTATGCGCGTTCGGCGGCGGTGCCGTGCGCCGGCGCGCGGAGCGCCGGGGCGGCGGGGAACGAGGCGGCACCGACACCGCGCCGCCGCGAGACCGCGCCGCTCAGCTGCCGCGCGGCAGGTAGTTGCCCTCGGCCAGCCCCGCCTCGATCTCGAAGCGGTTGCGCAAGGGGTCGCGGCCGGCGAGGGCGTAAAGGACCGGCATGAGGAAGCCGTAGCGCTGCCACTGGCGTTTGTGCACGGCCTCGTGGCCGAGCACGGTGTCGGTCGGGCGGGCGTCGCCGGTGAGGAAGCACCCGCCGACGCAGACGCCGCCGCGGGGATACGCCCACGAGGGCAGCCCGCGGAACACCCACAGGCCGTGTCGCTTCTCGACGCGACCGGTGCTCCAGAGGGATCCCCACACCCATCCGACGGTGCAGCCGTACCAGTACCCGACGCGGCTGACGGGGGAGTCGAGCAGGAAGCCGGGAATGAAGCGGTCCCAGAAGCGCCCCCGCGCGACAGCCCGGTCGGCGCGCTCACGCCATCCGACCGGCGGCCTCGGGATCCGGCTCACGCCAAGGCCCCGATGAGCCGGAGGATCGTCCCCAGGTCGTCGACGGCGGCCGCGGGCGACGACGGCGAGAACTCGGTGAGCGTGGCCCCCGCGAGAGGCACCCGCTCTCGCAGAAGACGAAGGGATGCCACGACGTCGGTCGTGCGCGCGCCGAAGGGCTCGGGCAGGGCGACGCCGGTCATCTCCGCCGGGTCGAGCACGTCGAGGTCGACGTGCACGTACACACGGGAGGCTCCGGTCGCCTGCACCGCGTCGGCCAGCACCTCGGGGTCGGCGAGAGCGTCCGGCGCGATGACACGGATGCCGTGCTCGTCGATGAAGCGCTGCTCCTCGGCATCCAGAGCCCGAGTTCCCGCGAGAACGATCCGGGTCGGCGAGATTCCGGGCTCGAGGCGGTGGAGGTCGTCGCCCTCTCCGGCGATCGCGCGTAGGACCATCCCGTGGAAGGCGCCGCTGGGGGAGGAGGTGGGGGTGTTCAGGTCGGCGTGCGCGTCGATCCAGACCACGGCGAGGTCGTCGCCCGCGACGGGGGAGACCGCGCCGAGGGCCACGCCGCAGTCGCCGCCGACGACGATCGCGGGATCGGCACTCGCGCGGACGGCGTCTTCGATCCGCTCGCGCATCCGCATCAGGGCGCTGAGCCGATGCACGGGGGTGCCCTGGGCGTCGCCGGCCTCGGGTACGGCGTCGAGCACCGTGGTGGAGGCGCGCGGCAGGTCGCCCGCGATCGCCTCGGCCCCGTCGATGAGCTGCATCGCCCGAGACGAGGAAGATCCCTGCCACTGGGGAGCGACGATGAAACGCGCCATGGGTACCTCCGGAAGAGACCGAGAGTGCACCGCCCGGCGGGCCGGGCGATGCACTCTCGGAACGGATCAGACCTGGTCGGGGCTCGGGGCGTCGATCGCGGCGCGCTGGGGGCCGCCGACCTTGAGGGCGGCGAGGCGTGCCTCGACCTCGGTGAGCTCGCCCACGTCCTCCAGAGCGTTGAACTGCGCGTCGATGCTCGAAGCGGCCAGCTCCTGCTTTCCGGCGGCCAGGGCCTCCTGACGGCGGATCTTGTCTTCGAAGCGGCCGAGCTCGCTCGTCGGGTCGAGGACGTCGATCGAGCGGACCGCGTCGTGCACCTTGTTCTGCGCCTCGGCGACCTTCGCCCGTGCCGTGAGCTCGTTGCGCTTGGCCTTGAGCTGCTCGAGCTTGGTCTTCATGCCGTTGAGACCGTCTTTGAGCTTGTCGACGACCTCGGTCTGCGCGGCGATGGTCGGCTCGGCGGCCTTGGCCTCGCCCTCGGCGGTGATCTGACGCTGGAGAGCGATCTTGGCGAGGTTGTCGAACTTGTCGGCCTCGGCGATGTTGCCCGACGCGCGGAGCTCGTCGCCCTTGCGGCTCGCGGCGAGGGCCTTGTTGCCCCACTCCGCGGCGGCCTGGCGGTCTTCCTGGTGGTCGCGCTCGAGGAGGCGCAGGTTGCCGATGGTCTCGGCGATCGCCGATTCGGCGTCGGCGATCGAGTTGGAGTAGTCGCGGACGAGCTGATCCAGCATCTTCTGCGGGTCCTCGGCCTGGTCGAGGAGCGCGTTGATGTTCGCGCGGACGAGGGTGGTCATGCGACCGAAGATGGACTGCTTGGCCATGCGGGGGTTCCTTCCTAGGGCGACGATGTCGAGTCTGGTGTCGAATGCTACGAATTTTC
This sequence comes from Microbacterium sp. SORGH_AS_0969, assembly GCF_030818255.1. Classification (NCBI taxonomy): domain Bacteria; kingdom Bacillati; phylum Actinomycetota; class Actinomycetes; order Micrococcales; family Microbacteriaceae; genus Microbacterium; species Microbacterium sp. SORGH_AS_0969. Next base: position 121,922 of record NZ_JAUTAG010000001.1, on the reverse strand, counting down.
TGTGACGGCCGGGATCGGCTTGCGGCGGTGGCTCAGAAGCGCCCGCCTCCGCGACGCGACCGGCCGCCGCCACTGCTCCGCGACCCGCCCGAACGCATGCCGCCACCGCCGGAGCGCGACCGGGAGCCGCCGGAGCGCACGCTCCCACCGAAACCACCGCCGAAGCCGCCGCGCGAGCGCGAACCGCCCCCGCCGAGCAGCGAGTTCACCGCGATCCCGCCCAGGATCGCGCCGAGCACATCAGGTCCGCCACCGGAGCCGCCGCTGAAACCGCCCACGTCGTTCTGGGCGAGCGATCCGGCCTCGCCGGAGAGCTGGACCGCGCGCTGAGCGAGCGATAGCGCCGTCACCGGATCGCTCGCGCGCAACTGCTCGGCCTGCACGAGGGCGGCACCGGCTTCGGCCAGACGCGTCCGGGCCGTGGGCCCGACGGCTCCTCGCCGCGCGGCGATGAAGCTCTCGGTCGACGACACCTGAGCGCGCGCTTGCACGAGGGTGCTGTCGAGCTGTGAGGCGGCGCGACGCTGGCGCTCGGCCGCGTCGCGCGCTTCGGCGAGGACCGCATCGATGGTCGCGTTGGCCTTCTCGAGCGTGCCGAGTGCTCCGAGAGGGTCCGAGCGCTCCCCGCCGAGCGAGGCGCGTGCCGCGTTGCGTTGCGCCGTCGCGGCCGCCACGGCTCCCGCGATCCGGCCGTCAGGGTCGGGGAGAGCGCCCGCGGCGGCGATGTCGCCGTCGATCTCGGCCGAGAGGTCGGCGCACCGCCGCTCAGCGGTCGCCAGGTCGGCGGCCAGCGTCGACACGGCCTTCTCGAGCGTCTCGGCCTGACTCACGGCGGCTTGGCTCGCGCGCAGAGCGACGGCCGCATCGCCTTTCTCACCCGCGGCGAGAGCGCTCGAGGCCGCGGCGATCTGTTGCGCGGCGAGGTCCAGCCGTGCGCGCGCCTGCGCCGGGTTGTCGGCGACGGGGGCGAGAGCGGTGTCGGCATATCGCCGGCGTAGTCGCGCGAGCTCGGCCTCGGCGCCGGGGAGCGCGGCCGCAGCCGCGGCGTGCTGCTCCTGCACGCGCGCCAGGGCCTCCGGGGCCTCGGCCTCGAGAGCGCGAAGCTCTTCGAACGCCGTCGCCTTGGCATCCAGGGCCTCATCGGCCGACGCGCACAGGCGGAGGATCTCGGTGTACCCCGCGCGGCGCTGTTCGGGACTTTCCGGCGTCTCGTCGTCGAGCTGCTGCGAGATCGTGAAGGCACGGTCGAGGTCGGCCTTCGCTTGCGCGAGGACCTCGACGAACGGGGCCGCGGCCTCGTCGCCGAACTGCGCGCGGGCGAACCCGAGTTCTTGCTCGCTGTTCTTGATCGCGTCATCGGTGGCGACGAGCGCCGACCCCGCCCGCTTCGCGAGATCGTCGATGTCTTCCTCGCGCGTCGACGAGCCCCCGGATGCCGCGCGCCGACGGCGCAGCCCGAACCACAGCAGGCCGCCGCCGATCGCCAGCACGAGCACGACGAGGAGCGCGATGAGGCCGATGTCGGGCCCGCTCCCGGCGGGCGTCGGCGGGGCGGGTGCGGGAGCGGCGCGCTCGGCGGCCGTGAGCCCGTCCGCGGCCGTGATCGCCGCCCCGGCCCAGTCACCGTTCGAGAGGGCGGGCTGGACGAGGTCCTGCTCGATGTCGGCCAGCTGCGTCGACGTGAGGGCACCGTCGTCGACGTCGCCCGACAGGTAGTAGGCGCGGCCGCCGACCGAGACGGCGAGAAGGTACTGGTGCGGACCGAGGTTGTTGCGGTTGGCCGTCTCGTTGGCCCAGTCCGCGGCCGCCTCGGGCTGCGTGAACTCGTCGACGTACGCGACCCACATGTCGAAGCCGGTGTCGTCGGTGAGCCGCACGAGTCGCGACTGCACCTCGGCCTCTTGCGCGTTGGTGAGGACGTCGGCCTGGTCGAGGACGAAGCTCGAACCCAGTGACGGCGGCGGAACGGCCGCGGCGGACAGCGGCCACCCGAGCACCCCGGCGATCAGCACGAGCAGAGCCACCGTCGCTTTCGCGGCACTGGGCTTTCGCATGCCTCCCCCTTCGGCTGCCGGACCCGTCCACTCTATAAACGACCTCCGACACGGGGGTAGGAGCGGCGCGTCCGCTCTCAGCGCACAGGAGCGCCGCATAGGCTCGGACGCTCGGAGGTAGGAATGGACGACCGCTACGGCACCGATGTGCTCGCCCGCGGCTGGCGCGACGCCGGACGAGTGAAGCCCGCCCGGGTGGCGGCATCCGTCGATCTGGTGGTCGAGGTCGCCGGCACGGATTACGTGGGCGCCGTGACCCGGGTCGAGGGCATGAACGTCGAGCTCGAGGACCGCTTCGGCAAGCGCAGGCTCTTCCCCCTCGGCGGAGGCTTCCTCGTCGACGGCAAGCCGGTCGTGCTGACCGGCCCGGCCGCCGCCGCGAAGGGTCGTACACGCACGGCATCCGGGTCCTTCGCCGTCGACGACCAGCGCGCCCGCACGGCGCGCGCGAGCCGCATCTTCGTCGAGGGCAAGCACGACGCCGAGCTCGTCGAGAAGGTCTGGGGCGCCGACCTGCGCGCCGAGGGCGTCGTCGTCGAGTATCTCGAGGGCGTCGACCTGCTCGAACAGACCCTGGATGCCGAGCCCCCGACCGCCGAGCGACGCTACGGCGTGCTCGTCGATCACCTCGTCGCGGGCTCCAAGGAGTCGCGCATCGCCGAGAAGATCGCACGCGGCCGCCACGGCGCCCACGTACGCATCGTCGGTCACCCCTTCGTCGACGTGTGGCAGTGCGTCACGCCCCGTGCCCTGGGGATCGCCGCTTGGCCCGAGGTCCCCCGCTCGATCGAGTGGAAGGTCGGCGTGTGCCGCGCCCTCGGCTGGCCCGCGGAAGAGCAGGCCGACCTCGCCCGCGCCTGGCAGCACATCCTGTCGAGAGTGACCACGTTCCGCGACCTCGAACCGGCCCTGCTCGGCCGCGTCGAGGAGCTCATCGATTTCGTGACCGTCCCGTGAGCGGCCGCAAGCGTGCCCTCTCGCGTGAGGGGTCAGAATCTGTCGCTTCCGCGTCGCTCGAGCGACAGAAAATGACCCCTCACGCGGCGGATAACCCGGATGCCATGGATGCCGCGCCCGTGTTCCGCGACAAGCCGGTGTCGTTCGTGCGTCGAAGCGGCCGCATGTCCGAGGCGCAGGACCGCGCGTGGGCCGAGCTCTCGCCGTTCTACCTGCTGCCCGTGGAGCGCGCCGCGGCGGCGACGAGCGTCAAGGCCGGTGCGACTGTCGACCTCGCGCAGGTCTACGGGCGCTCGGCCCGCCTCGTCGTCGAGATCGGCTCGGGGCAAGGCCACCAGATCGTTTCGGCCGCAGCCAGCGACCCCGAGACCAACTTCCTCGCGGTCGAGGTGTTCACGGCGGGCCTCGCGCGCACCATGCTCGACGCCGACCGCGAGGGCGTGAAGAATCTCCGCCTCGTCGAGGCCAATGCCCCCGAGGTGCTGGAGCATATGCTGCCCGCGGCATCCGTCGACGAGCTCTGGGTCTTCTTCCCCGACCCGTGGCACAAGAACAAGCACACCAAGCGCCGGCTCGTCGCCCCGGAGTTCACGCGCATCGCCGCTCAGGCGATCCGCCCGGGCGGAACCCTGCGCCTCGCCACCGACTGGCAGGACTACGCCGACCAGATGCGCGACGTCCTCGACGAGGCCGACGGCTTCGAGCGGGCGTTCACGGGGGAGTGGGCCGAGCGTTTCGACGGCCGGCTGCTCACCGCCTTCGAGCGCAAGGGGCTCCGGGTCGGCCGCGACATCCGCGACCTGACCTATACACGGGTCTCCCCGTGACCGCGCACACCGCGGTGCCGGTGCGCGAGCGTTCCACCTGGACGCCGAAGCTCCTCCCGGCGCTGTTGGTGTGCCTCGCCGCCCCGGTGTTGTTCGTCGTCCAGATCGTGTGGCTCGGGTGGTTGCTGCTGGCTCTCGCCGTGGCATCCGCGGTCCTCGTCGACCGCCGCAACGGGGTCGCCCTCGCCCGGAGCGAAGAGCCCAGCATCGCCCGCGACGTGTCGCTCGTGGCGATCGGGCAGTTCATCGTCAGCCTGATCCCGTTGCACGCCGAGCTCGACAACGCCGCCTTCGTGCGGTTCACCCTCGCCCTGGGCGGCGCGGTGGTCGTTCCCTACGTCGTTTCGCGTTTCGTCTACCGCGACTATGCGATCCGCTTCCCCTGGCGCGGCGGCGGCCGGTGGACGTGGTGGCAGTGGGTGTGGCTCGCCGGGGTGATCGTGCTGGGGTATCTGATCCTGCCGTTCTACTTCATCACCTCGGGCGTCTACATGAACTGGCCCGTCGTGGACACCCCCGACCTCATCGCGCGCCTGTTCGTGGGGGTCGGCGCGGTCGGCATCTGGGACGAGCTCTTCTTCATCTGCACCGTGTTCGTGCTGCTGCGCCGGCACTTCCCCGACCTGACAGCGAACCTCCTGCAGGCGATCGTGTTCGTCTCGTTCCTGTGGGAGCTCGGCTACCAGGCGTGGGGACCGCTGCTCACCGTGCCCTTCGCGATCGTCCAGGGCTTCCTGTTCCTGAAGACCCGCTCGCTCTGGTACGTCGTGACGGTGCACCTGCTCTTCGACGCCGTGGTCTTCGGCGTGCTCGTGCACGCGCACAATCCGTCGGCGGCATCCGTCTTCCTGCTCTGACGCGCGCGGAGGTGCCGTCGGTGCCCCGGCCGGGCTCCGCAGAGCCGCCGCCTCGCGCATAAACGCCGTTCGCGCACAGAAACGCGAGGAGAGCGTGTTTCCGTGCGCGAATCGCGTTTATGCGCCCGCCCGCACCCGCACCCCGCGCAGGACCCGCCCGCACCCGCACCCCGCGCAGGACCCGCCCCGCTCCGGCAACCCACATCACGGACGAGCGGATGCCGACCCCCGGTGCCCCGCACGGGCTCTGCCCAGGCGCGTTCCCTACCGTAGGAGGAGGACGCTCGATCGCGTCCCCGGACGAGGGATCAGTACCCGGAGCGCGACAAGACTGGCCAGGGAGTACAGCCATGTCGTGGATCGTCCTCATCGTGTCCGGAATCCTCGAGGCGGTCTGGGCCACCGCGCTCGGCCGCTCGGAGGGCTTCACCAGGCTCTGGCCGACCGTGGTCTTCGGCGTCGCGCTCGTGGCATCCATGGGCGGACTCGCCTTCGCGATGCGCGAGATTCCCACCGGCACCGCGTACGCGGTGTGGGTCGGAATCGGTGCGGCCCTGACGGTCGTCTTCGCCATGGCCACGGGAGCTGAGGCGCTCTCGGTGGTCAAGGTGCTGCTCGTGCTGGGGCTCGTCGGGTGCGTCGTCGGCCTCAAGCTGGTCAGCGACACCCACTGACCAGGGACTTTTCCTGAAAGTCAACCGGATGGAACGTTCGGTTTGATCCGCTACGATCTGGCTTCACTGCACTTGTCCGGGCCCGACACCGTCGTCACTCGCCCACATCTTCCTCTGTGAAAGGTTCCGAGTGAGCGCACCGCCGAGCGAGCTTGCCTCCCCGACGCGTCCCTCGCGCGTCATCGAGCGCCCGAGCCGATACCGTCGCCTCGACCGCCTGCGCGGGTCGCGCATCGGCCGTGCACTGCGGCAGTACGGCGAAGACGTCCTGCGTCCGCCGCAGGGCGCGGTGCCCGTGGAGCGCGGATCGTTCACCCGGGTTCTGCTGCTCTGGGCCGTCGCGCGCGCGGTGAACTTCGGATTCCTCTGGGGCTTCTACTCGATCGCGAAGGCCGCCCGCTGGGGCTTCGGTCCCGACAGCGAGCGCCTCGGCACCTTCTTCGACTACCTCACCGGCTGGGACGCCGACCGTTACGGGCAGATCGCGGCGCAGGGGTACCCGATGTCGCTCCCGATGAACGTGTCGGGCGACATCCTCCCCAACAACTGGGCGTTCCTGCCCGTCTTCCCCGGACTCGTCCGGGTTCTCTCGGATGCCACGGGCCTCGGGTGGCAGCCCATCGCGGTGCTCCTCAGCCTCGGCGCGAGCCTCGGCGCCACCTGGCTGCTCTTCCTCCTGCTGCGCACCGTCACCAAGCCCCAGCCGGCCTGGTGGGCGGTCGTGTTCTTCTCCTTCGCGCCGATGTCGTTCCTCTTCGTCATCGGGTACAGCGAGGGCCTGTTCATGGCGCTGATGTTCGGAGCGATGCTGCTCGCTATCAAGCGCAAGTACCTCTGGATCCTCCCCATCGGCCTCATCACCGCCTACACGCGGCCGGGTGTCCTCGCCCTCGGGCTCGCTCTCGGGATCGTCTTCCTGGTGCGGTTCTTCCGTCGCCGCGTGGATCCGTTCCCCGTCCGCGAGTGGGCGTCTCTCATGGTCACCGGCGGAACCATCGCGATCGCCGGTCTGTCGTGGAACCACATCGCGCAGTACGTGACCGGGACCCACAACGCCTACATCCGCACCGAGCTCGGCTGGTGGCTCGACTACGTCGGCAACGACGCGTTCACGCCGTTCACGCCGTGGTTCCGCCAGGCGGGCACGCACCTCGGCGTCGTCGGCATCGTGCTGGTGATCGCCCTGATCGTCGCCTTCGTCGCGCTGATGTGGTCGCGTCCGGTCCGCCGTCTCGGACTCATGGTCGTGTCGTACGCGTTCAGTTACGGGGTCTACATCCTCGCGGTGTTCCTTCCGCAGCAGAGCACGTTCCGTCTGCTCATGCCGATGGCGCCGATGATGGCCGACGAGCGCTGGTCGTCGACCCCGCGTCGCCGTGCCGCGATCCTGGTCGGGTGCCTTGTCCTGCAGGTCGTCGCGATCCTTCTGCTCTGGACCCGCGGGAACCCGTGACCTGAACGAACGACGAGGGGGCGACGCCGCGATGGCGTCGCCCCCTCGTCGTTCCGCGGGGTGTTCGTTCCGCGAGGTCAGTCGGGGCTGCCGCCGGGGTCCACGGCCTCGATCATGTCTTCCTCGACCGGGTTGTCGGCATCCATCTCCGCGGTGCCGACGGCTTCGGCCTCGTCCTCGGCGAAAGCGCCGGCTGACTCGTCGCTCTTCCCGCCGCTCATCGCGTGACTCCGGAAGGAGCCGGGGCGGTCTCGGGCGGGAGCGGCACCGTGGGCTCTGCGGGGTTCGGAGCGAGGGGCTCGGGCGCTGTCGGGGTGCCGGGTTCGGTGGGCGTCTGAGGGGAGGGGGTCGGAGTGCTCATGTCGTCACTCTTCGCGTGAGTCGGGGCGGATGCGACCCCCTTCCACCCCGGCCGCAGGGGGTGTAACCGCACTAGGCTCGGGGGAGGGGAGTACCACAAAGAGGGGACGACGTGTCCACAGCGCATGATGTGACGCGACGCGAGGCGATCGCGCAGTACCGGCTCATCGGGGAGCCGTCGGAGCCCGATCTCCAGGGGCTCGTCGAGCTCGCGGCCACGATGTGCGGCGTTCCCACCGCGGTGATCAACATCATCGACGACCGGATGCAGCACCAGATCGCGGCTGTCGGCATCCAGGCGGCTGTCTGCTCCCGCGAGGACTCGATGTGCGCGGCCGTGATCAGCTCTCCGGGACGCGTGGTCGTCCCCGACGCCCAGCTCGACAGGCGTTTCGCCCAGAATCCCTTCGTCACCGGCGAGATCGCCCACGTCCGGTTCTACGCCTCCAGTCCGCTGATCACGCCCGCGGGCGTCGCGATCGGCACGCTGTGCGTGTTCGACGACGTCGTCGGAGAGCTTTCGGATGCCAGCAGCCGAGCCCTCGACCTGCTCGCCCACCAGGTGATCGATGTCCTCGAACTGCGGCGTATCCAGCGTGAGCTGGTGGAGTCCAACGCGCAGCTCGAGCAGTTCGCGGTCCAGGTCAGCCACGACCTTCGCAACCCGCTCACGGCGCTGACCGGCTTCATCGAACTCGCCGCCGACAGCCCCGAGATGGCGGAGGCGCCCCGGGCGGCGCAGTCTCTCGCGCGCGCGGAGGCTGCCGCCGGACGAATGACCGCAATGGTCACCGACCTGCTCGATTTCGCTCGAATGGGTGGGACGCGACCTCGCGTGACCGAGGTCGACGTGGCCGACACCGTCGACGCCGTGCTGGAGGACCTCGACGGAAGCCTCGTCAGCGCGGGGGCCGAGGTGACGGTGGACGCGTCCACCCTCGTCCGCGCCGACGACACCCTCCTGCGGGTACTGCTGCAGAATCTCATCGCGAACGCGGTGAAGTTCACGGTCGCCGCCGAGCGGGTTCCGCGGATCCGCGTCACGGTCGAGACACTGCCCGACGGGTGGAGGATCAACGTGGACGACAACGGTGAGGCGCTCGAACCCGAGATGCGCGACCGCGTCTTCGAGCCCATGCAGCGTGGACACGGTGCCGACGTGCCGGGAATCGGCATCGGGCTTGCGACCTGCCAACGCATCGTCGACGCGCATAACGGCTCGATCGGCCTCGACGCGTCTCCGGAGGGCGGGACGCGCGCGTGGTTCGTGCTCCCGGCGGCGGCGTGACGGTTACCGGGCGATCCGCCTGAGCGCAACCGTCGCGACGAGCCTCGTGACCGGGCCGTAGCGTGGACGGACATCCCACCGACGAGGAGGAGCGACCGTGGCCCGCAATGTGCGTCTGATGCGCTGTGCTCCCGAGGACGTCTTCCGCGTGCTCTCCAACGGATGGCTCTACCCGCTGTGGGTCGTCGGCGCCTCGCGCATGCGCGACGTGGCGGAGGAGTGGCCCGCCGAGGGGTCGACGCTTCATCACTCCTTCGGATCCTGGCCCGCTCTGGTCAACGACACGACCATCATGCGGGTGTGGGATCCGCCCCGGCGTGCCGTGCTCGAGCCGCACGGGGGCCCGATCGGCATCGCGCGTGTGGCGGTCGACGTCAAGGCGCGCGGCGACATGTGCGTCGTCCGCCTGCAAGAGGAACCCGTCACCGGTCCGACCACGCTGCTTCCGGACGTCGTCTTCGACGCCATCACCCGATGGCGCAACGCCGAGACGCTTCACCGTCTCGCCTACCTCGCCGAGGGTGGTGCGCCCGGGACGAGCGGTGGTTCGGCGGCGCGCGGTCACGAGTCGACCGCCGAACGGGAGCCGATCGACCGATGAGCGAGAACTACGACGCGATCATCGTCGGCTCGGGGCCGAACGGTCTCGCCGCCGCCGTGACCCTCGCCCGCGCGGGACTGTCGGTGGCGGTGTACGAGCGCTCTGCGACCTTCGGGGGAGCGGCTTCCACCGCCGAGCTGACGCTCCCCGGCTTCCACCACGATGTCGGTTCGGCCGTGCACCCGCTCGCGTTGGAGTCGTGGTTCTTCCGTGAGTTCGGGCTCGATCGCCGGGTGCCGCTGGTCGTGCCGGAGGTGTCGTACGCCCACCCGCTCGACGGGGGCCGTGCCGGCCTCGCCTTCCGCGACCTCGAGCGGGCAGCCGACGCCCTCGGCGTCGATGGAGCGGCGTACGAGCGCCTGATGCGTCCACTGGTCGATCATCTCCGCGGCGTGGCCGACTTCACCGGCAATGCCCTGTTGCGCATTCCCGGAGACCCTCTCGCGGCGTTCTTCTTCGGCATCCGCTCGCTCGAACAGGGCGGCCCCTGGTGGAACACACGGTTCCGCGAAGAGGTCGCTCCGGCGCTCATCACGGGCGTCTCGGCGCACACGATCCTCTCGCAGCCGAGCCTGGCTGCGGGCGGGGCGGGTCTTGTGCTCGCGACCTACGGACACGGTCGCGGGTGGCCGATTCCGATCGGCGGCAGCCAGGCGATCGCCGACGCGATGATCGCCGACATCCGCGCGCACGGCGGCATGCTGCACGCCGACGTCGAGGTCACCTCGCTTGACGAGCTCCCACCCTCCCGTGCCGTCCTGCTCGACACCACGCCGCGTGCGCTCGTCCGCCTCGCGGGGGATCGGATGCCGGCGGCCTACCGTCGTGCCCTCGAAAGGTTCCGCTACGGCGGCGGCGTCGCCAAGGTCGACTTCGCGCTGAGCGAGCCCGTGCCGTGGGCGAACGCCGACATCGCCCGCGCGGGTACGGTGCACATCGGCGGCACCCGGGCCGAGATCGCGGCGGCCGAGAACGCGGTGGTCCGCGGGAGTCTCCCCGACGCGCCGTACGTGCTCGCCGCCCAGCCGACGCTGTTCGACCGCAGCCGCGCCCCGGAGGGAAAGCACGTCCTGTGGGCCTACACGCACGTGCCGTCGGGCAGCACCGCCGACCGCGAAGAGGCGATCGTCCGTCAGATCGAGCGATTCGCGCCCGGGTTCCGTGACGTCGTCCTCGCGTCGGCCTCGCGGACCGCGGAAGACATCGAGGCGTGGAATCCCAACTTCCCCGGTGGTGACATCTCCGCCGGAGCCCCCACGTTCACTCAGCTGCTCGGGCGCCCCGTCTACAGCCCCGACCCCTGGCGCACCCCGATCAGAGGGGTGTACCTGTGCTCCTCGTCGACGAGTCCCCGGACCGGGAGTGCACGGGCTCGCGGGCTGGCAGGCGGCGCTCAGCGCCCTGCGGCACGAGTTCGGCACGCGGTTGCGACCGGATCTCGCGCCGCGCGACGACCAGATCGTCTCGGCCGCGTAGACGTGCCGGAGGGCGACAGCGTCTATCGCCTACGGCAGCGCTTCGACGCGGCCACGACGGGGGAGCGCGTGCGCGACGGCGAACTGCGTTCGGGCCCTGCCGCCGGCACCTCGCTCGCGGGCCGACGGATCCAGGGGTACGACACGCACGGCAAGCACCTGCTGACCCGGTTCGACGACGGCACCACCCTGCACACGCACCTGCGGATGCAGGGCAGCTGGACGCTGACCCGCGCGGGGCGTGCTCTCCCCACCGCCGTGCGGGACAAGGCCCGTGTACGCCTCCGCCTCGACGACGGCCGTGAGCTCTGGGGGCTCGATCTTCCCGTGGTCGAACTCCTCCCGACCGCGCGAGAGGCCGACGCCGTGGGGTATCTCGGTCCCGATCCGCTGCGAGAGGACTGGGATGCCGTCGAAGCGGTGCGACGGTTGTCGCTCTCGCCCGCTCGGCCTTTCGTCGCCGCGCTGCTCGATCAGACGCGGATCGCCGGCCTCGGCAACCTGTGGGTCAACGAGCTCGCCTTCCTGCGTGGCATCCATCCCCTCGCTCCCATCGGGGCGACGGATCTGGACGCCCTGGTCGCTCTGGCCGCGCGGTGTCTGCGGATCTCGGCGACGATCCCGGGGATGTACCAGGTGACGACGGGAGACCGGGGCAAGGGACGGTCGCACTGGGTGGTGGGCCGCGCGGGTCGACCGCGTCTGCGTTGCGGGACGCGCGTGCACGTGCGCGAGGAGGTCGCGGGCGACCCCGAGCAGCGCCGCACCTGGTGGTGCCCGCGCTGCCAGCCGATGCCGTCGGGCACCGATGTCGGAACCCCGGAGTAGAACGGGACGATGGCCGTCGCTCGAGAGGATCTGCTGCGCGTCACCCGCATCTACGCGGAAGACGCGGCGCTCGAGCTCGAACGCGGGCGCGAGATCGTCGCGCGGTGGCCCGACGCCGACATCGTTCCGATCGCCTCGCACTGGCAGATCCCCGAGGTCCACGGCGACGAGACGAACGTCGCTCGGTGGGTGCGTATCAAGACCGAGGCGCTCGTCCTGGGGGTGAAGAAGAGCGTGGCCACCCGGGTCAACGGCCGGTCGGCCGACTTCATCGCTCCATCTCTGTCGAACGGCTGCGCCATGGCCTGCAGCTACTGCTACGTGCCGCGACGGAAGGGTTACAGCAACCCGATCACCGTCTTCGCGAACATCGAGCAGATCACGAAGCACCTCGCCCGCCATGTCGCTGCGCGCGGACCCAAGACGGATCCCAACCAGTGCGACCCCGAGGCGTGGGTCTACGACATCGGAGAGAACGGCGATTGCTCCGTCGACGCGATGATCAGCGAGAACGTCCGCGACGTGTGCGATCTGTTCCGCATGATGCCCACGGCGAAGGCGTCCTTTGCGACCAAGTTCGTCAACCGTGACCTCCTCGAGTGGGATCCGGCGGGACGCACGCGAATCCGTTTCTCGCTCATGCCGACGGCGACGGCGAAGGTCACCGACCTCCGCACGTCGCCGATCTCGGAGCGCATCGCCGCGATCAACGATTTCGTCGACGCGGGGTTCGAGGTCCACGTGAACTTCTCGCCGGTGATCCTCACCCCGACGTGGCTCACCGATTGGCGAGAACTCCTCGACGAGATCGATGCCACTCTGCACCCGCGCGCCAAGGCGCAGCTCGCGTGCGAGGTGATCTTCCTCACACACAACGAGGGCCTGCACCAGGTCAACCTCGGCTGGCATCCGAGAGGTGAAGAGCTTCTGTGGACGCCGCGGCTGCAAGAAGAGAAGCGATCGCAGAACGGTGCCGTCAACGTCCGGTACCGCCATCCGCTGAAAGCGCAGAGCGTCGCCGCGCTGACGGGACTCATCGCCGAGAGGCTGCCGTACTGCCGCGTTCGTTACGCGTTCTGAGCGCCGCTACGAGATGTCACCCGCCGGCGAGTCCGACGTGGTGGCCGCCTCGTCGGCATCCTTCTGCGCGGCAGCGCCTTCATCGGGTGACTCGCTTCCGGCCCCGTTGGAGTTCTCGTCGGGGGCGTCGTCGGCGCGACCGTCGTGGTTCGTCATGTCTTCTCCTTCTCGTCGCGGGCCGCTTCGGTGGCCCGCGAGCGACGCTGGCATGCCCCGGTGGGTGTGTCCAGGGGGTCGACACCGCTAGAGAGGCACGACCCCGTAGCGCGCCGTGAAGGCCGCAGCCGCGGCGTCTTCGAAGTCGTCCGCCTCGTCACGCAGATCGGCGTCGCGAAGGTCGACGTGGCGCATGTCGCTGCCGTCCACGGTCATCACAGGAGCGGCGCGAGAGCGCCGGCGGTCAGGGCGAAGCCGAGGGCGGTCGCGCCGAGGGCGGTGGCCGCGGCGAGCGAGAGGCGTTCGGTGCGGCGTCGACGGGCGGCGTTCACGGGATGCGCGGTGGAGCGGAGAGAGGCCTTCGCGGCGTCGAGATCGTCGTACCGGCCGATCGGGATGCCGTGCGCGTCGCGGGAGACGTACCCGCCCGCGACCTCGTCGACGGATCCGAAGTACTCACCGCCGTGGTGAGCGACCCAGAACCCGGTGTCGACCTTCGCCCACATCGTGCGCGCGGGGGCCGTGCGAGAGAGCGCCGTGCGAGCGGGGGCGGGTACCTGTGGGGACGTGATCGTCATGTCAGGCCGCCGCGGTCAGCGACGAACGTCGCGAGGAGACGGGGGTCGGGCGCGAGGGGGAGACGCGCTTCTCGGCGTCGTGCGCTGGGATCTCCGCGGAGAGGTCCACCATGAGCCCGGCCGATGAGTTCGCCATCTCGGCCATGTTCTTCAACACGGTCGCGTTCAGCGTCTCGGGTTCGGCCGTGTCGAAGACGAACCGGAGAGGAATCGAGGGCTGCAGCCAGAGGGTGGAGCGGCCGGGGGTGCCGTCGACGTGGGTCCAGCTGAGGGTGAAGCTCTCGCTACGGCGGAGCTTGGTCGTCACGACCACCTTGACGTGCGAAAGCAGGCGGTCGGGAATCTCGATCGATTCGGTCGACGTGGCGTAGAACATGTTGCCCATGTGTTGCTCCTTCCTCAGCGGTTAGCTCTTCTAAGAACATACTCGCTTAGTAACTAGTTCGCCTAACTATTATTCTGAGGTATAGTCGCCCCAAACTGAGGGGAGGTCTGCCATGACGGATGTCGATGTCGCGAACCGTGGCACGACCGCCGCCGAGCCGAGCTATTGGTACGGCGACACGCCCTCCGACCGTCGGCAGCGTCACAAGGCGGTGCTCGAGGCCCTCCGGGTCTACCGTGCCGCCGAGGTGGCCATGCGTCGCCGTACGCGCGACTCGATGTCGATGGGTGAGAACGAGCTCCTGGTCCTGCGGTACCTCCTGCGTGACTCTTCGCGGGAGGTCCGGCCCGGAGAGCTGACGCGCTACCTCGGCCTGTCAACGGCCTCCACGACGGCGCTGCTGGACCGACTGGAGCGCTCCGGGCACATCGTCCGAGTCGCCAATCCCGGCGACCGGCGCAGCATCTTCATCCGTTCGACCCCGCGAGCCGAGGCCGAGGTACGCCAGACGCTGGGCAAGATGCACGAGCGCATGCTCGCGGCGGTCATCGACATGACGCCCGAAGAGTCCGCCGTGGTGGTGGCCTTTCTCCGCCGGATGAGCGACGCCGTCGACGGCGTCGCCGTCGAGGGCGGCTCCGGCGAGCACGGCGCCATCGAGGACGCGGCGGTCGAGTCCTCGTGATCTATGTGCTCGTCGGCGGCCCGCGCGACGGACAGCACGTCGACGATCTCCCTCGCGGCTACCGCCTCTCGCTCGCCGACCCGCCTCCCGAACCGTTCGACGAGTTCGAGACGGTCCGCGCGGTGTGGTTCGAACTCGACCAGGCGATGTTCCGTTCCACGCAGCGTCGCGACTGATCCGTACCGTACGGTACCCATCTCGGCAACCCACCCCCCCCGTGTGCGTGTCATCCCCTCAGGGTGAATTCATGCGCTGCGTGACATATGCCGGAGAGACCGTTATGACGACCGACGACGTCGCCTCGTCACTCATCGAGTTGACGGCGGCGGTGGCGAAAGAGGGGCAGGCCGAGGCGGTGAGCATCCCCATCGTCACGAGCGACAACAAGGTTGCTCAGGCCGAACTCGTCATCGGCGTCGGGAACGACGTTCTCTCCGCGCCGGTCGAATGGGATGACGAGGAACCCGACTTCTCGCACGCGGCCAAGGAACTCCGTGACCACCGCTTCTTCCCGCACACGCAGCTGCGCATGGTGGAGCCCGATTCGGATGCCGACGGCGAAGGGGCCATCGACTGGGATTTCGATCAGCCCACCCAGGCCTGACGGCTGCACCCGATCGATCGAGGGGTGACCAGGATGCCGCGACTCTTGCGCTGAGTCCGCGGCATCCGTTATGTTCGCAAGTCCGTGCCAGCCGGCGCGGAGAGCCGAGAAAAGACGAGACGATGACCGCGAAGCGCGATCGCCGCACGGAGCAGCAGTACCTGCCGTTCCTCCTCCCGTCGTACCCTCCGGCGCCGGTCGTCTAGACACCCGTCTTCACAACGCCCCGCACCGTCAGGTCGGGGCGTTTCTCTTTCCACGCGAGTGGGAGCGTGCCCCGATCCGAGGCTCACTCACCGCGCATCCGCGCACCACAAGAAGGAAAGGATCCATGCAGAAGCTCACCGAACGACTGGTGTCGTGGGCGAGCCTGATCGATGACAAGACCATCGAGCAGGCCCGCACCTCGTCGACCATGCCGTTCATCCACCCCCACCTCGCCCTCATGCCCGACGCCCACCTGGGCCTGGGCGCGACGGTCGGCTCGGTCATCCCGACGCTCGGCGCCATCATGCCCGCGGCCGTCGGCGTCGACATCGGCTGCGGCATGATCGCCGTCAAGACGCAGTTCCACGCCTCCGACCTCGAGGGCCGGGACCTCGCGGAGCTGCGGCAGCAGATCGAACGCGCCATCCCGCTCTCGGCCGGTCGTGACAACCGCAAGATCGTCGCCACCGCCGAGCCGCGTGTCGCCGAGTTGGAAGCGCTCGCCGAGAAGGCCGAGTTCGACCCGGCGGCCTACGCGGGGCACTGGCGGAACCAGCTCGGCTCGCTCGGCAGCGGCAACCACTTCATCGAGATCTCGCTCGACGAGAACGACGACGTGTGGATGTTCCTGCACTCCGGCTCCCGGGGCGTCGGCAACCGCATCGCGCAGCACCACATCAAGGTCGCGCAGCGCCTGGCGAAGCAGTGGTGGATCGAGCTTCCGCACCCCGACCTGGCCTACCTGGTCGAGGGGACGCCGGAGTTCACCCGGTACATCCGCGAGCTGCGGTGGGCCCAGCACTTCGCCCTGCTCAACCGGGAGGAGATGATGGACCGCGTCGCGAACCAGCTCGGCCGCTTCCTCGACACGCCTGTCGAGGAGCGCGAGCGGATCAACTGCCACCACAACTTCACGGAGTCCGAGAGGCACTTCGGCAAGCAGGTGTGGGTGTCGCGCAAGGGCGCGATCATGGCGGATGCCGGTCGCCCGGGGCTGATCCCCGGCTCGATGGGCACCGCCTCGTACGTCGTCGAGGGGAAGGGCAACCCCCTCTCTCTCAACTCGTCGCCGCACGGCGCGGGCCGGGAATACTCCCGCTCCGCCGCTCGCAAGACCTTCACGCACGAGCAGCTGCGTGAGGCGATGGCGGGTATCGAGTACCGCGACACCGACGCGTTCATCGACGAGATCCCGCAGGCGTACAAGCCGATCGACCGGGTGATGGCGGATGCCGCCGACCTGGTGACCGTGCGCCACACGCTGCGGCAGATCGTCAACGTGAAGGGCGACTGAACCGGATGCCACGGATGCGACCGCGCGTCCGTGGCATCCGTCGTTCTCGGCCCGGCCTCATATCCTGAGGAGATGCGCGCGAGAAAGAGGACGTGGCGGATCGGGGGCATCCTGCTCGGAGTCGCGGGAGTGTTGACGCTCCTCGCGGGGCAGTACATGCTGAGCGCGTTCGCCCTGCGAGTCGTGATCGACCTCGTCTGGGCCTCCGGTGTGCTCGTCTTCGCGGTGGGTCTTTCCCGCGATGCGAGTGTCGTCGTCCGGCGCCCGCTCGGGATGACGGCGCTCATCATCGTCGCGGTGACCCCGCTGGTCTCGGACGGAGTGGTCCTCGCCCTGCCGGAGGTGCGTTCGCCGGACGATCCCGCGGCCGTCGCGGCATCCGTCGTCTCCTGGGGTGGGACCATCGTCTCTCTGGCGGCCGGACTCGTCGCCGCGGTGCAGATCGCGCGGCTGGGTGGCGTGCCGCGCCGCTGGCGGTTGATGCCGATGTGGGCTCTCTGCGTGAGCGTCGGCGCGGCGGCGTTGCAGTACGCGCTCGTTGCCATTCTCTTCGGTGCCGGGGCGGGGCAGGACGTCCTGGTCGCGGCCAACATGATCGGGGTGCTGTCGCTTCTCGCCCCGACCCTCGGATTGGGTGTCGTCGCGCTCGTCGCGGCGGCGTCGGAGCGCCCCGACAGCGTCGACGTGTATCGCCCGGTGTAGCGAGGCGAGCCCCGCCGACCAGCGGAGACGAATACACCCTGAGGTGGATGCCTTCGTTCACCTCGGTCGGAGAGCATGAAGTGTCGCCGCCGCTCCGCGCGTGCGACGAACCGCTTCGGAGCACTGTTTCATGCCCTCGACCGTCGCCTCGGCACCGCCTCCCCTTACCGACCCCTCGATCGACGTTGTGGTGGATTCTCACCGCGCTCGTCGGTTCACGATGCCGTTCGCGGCGCTGGCGCTCGCCGCCGTCGTGACGACGGTGAGCCTCTCGCCCCTGGGCGCGGCCGCGTTCCTCGACGCCCCGCTCGACCTCCGTGCCGTCCTCGTCGCTCTGTTCCGGGTCGACGACCTCCGGCTGCTCCCGTTCATCGTGGCGGCGATTCTGCTCATCGGGGCCGGTGCCGAGCGCGTGATGGGGGCTCGGCGCGTGCTCCTCGCGTATATCGGAGGCGGGGTCGCCATCTCGGTCCTGGGGCTCGCGATCGGCGTGGTCGAGACGTCGTTCCTGCCCGCGTTGCCGCTGAACTCTCCGCCGTTCGAGGGTGCACCGCCGATCGCCGCGCTCCTCGCGGTGACCATGGCCTCCAGCTGTTTCGCCGGCGCGCTGTGGCGCCGCCGTGTGCGGCTGGCGAGCGTCTTCGTCGCCCTGACCCTGTTCCTCTACTCCGCGTCGGCGAGCGACCTGTACGCCCTCGTCGCTCTGCCCGTCGGGCTCGCGGTCGGCATGCTCGCGGGCGGTCGGCGCGCGCGGCTCCGCGTCCAGCGGAGCTCCCACCATGAGACGCGGGTCCTTCTCTCGGCCCTCACCGCGGTGACGGCGATCGGACCCGTCATCGCCACGGTGTGGGGGAGCGGTGCCGGTCTGCTCTCGGTCTACGGCTGGCTGTCGATGGACCCCCTGACATCGGCCGACGGGTTCGTGTGCGTGGGCTCATCCGCCCTGCCGTGCCCGTCCGCCGAGAACTATGCGGAACTGCAACCGCTCGCGGGATGGATCGCCATCCTGCCGCTGGCGATCCTCCTCGTCGCATCGTGGGGGATCCTGCGCGGACGCCGCGGCGCTCTCGGTCTCGCCATCGCGATGAACCTGCTGGTGTTCGCCGGGGTGGCATACCTCTTCGTGGTCACGGAGCCTTCCACGCTCGCCGACCTGGCCGCTGTGCGTCCGACGGACGCGATCTCGGTGTGGCAGACCCTGGTCGGTCTCGCTGTCAGCGCTTCGGTTCCTCTCATCGTCGCACTGACGCTCTTCGTGTTCCGTCGAGCCGCGCCCGTGCCGTCCGTCGCCGGCGCGCGTTCGTCTTTCATGCTGACCGTCGCGATCGCGGCGTCGGCGACCCTGGCGTTCACGCTCGCGGGGACGCTGGGATTCGCCGACCAGTTCAGCCCCCGCCCGGACGCGGCTTTCCTCGTGCAGACGCTGCCGCTGCGGTTGCTCCCGCCCACCCTGCTCCCCGTCGAGTCGGTGCAGTTCGTTCCGCTGACGCCGTGGGCACAGGCGATCTGGTACCTCCCGCCGGCGGCCTTCTGGGCCGTGTGCCTCGTGGCGGCCCTCCGCCTCGTGGTCCGTTCGAGCGGGGCCCATGCCGCGGGTGATCGCGTGCGGGCGCGCGCGGTGCTCGAGCGCGGGGGCGGCGGAACGCTCGCGTGGATGACGACCTGGCCGGGCAATGCCTACTGGTTCGCCCCGGATGCCGATGCAGCGTTCGCGTATCGCGTCTCCGGGGGCGTCGCGGTGACGCTCGGGGGAGCGTTCGGTGCCGACCGCGCGCGGCCCGATATCGGACGCGCGTTCGTCGACTTCTGCGGGGAGCACGGCTGGACCCCGGTGTTCTACAGCGTCGACGACGAGTCGCGCGACGCCCTCGCGGATCTCGGATGGCAGCACACGAGCGTCGCCGATGAGGCCCTGCTCGACCCGCGTACGTGGACACCGGCGGGGAAGAAGCGTCAGGACGTCCGGACCGCCACGAACCGCGCGGCTCGCGAGGGCGTGACAGCCCAATGGACGCGCTGGATGGACCTCACCTTCCTCGACCGCGCGCAGCTGCGCGAGATCTCCGAAGGGTGGGTCGCCGACAAGACGATCCCGGAGATGGGCTTCACGCTCGGCGGTCTCGACGAGACGGCGGATCCGGCGGTGCGTCTCATGCTCGCGCGTGATCGTGAGGGGCGCATCGTCGCGGTGACGAGCTGGCTGCCCGTGCGCGGATCGGACGGCGTCGTCGGCTACGCGCTTGACGTCATGCGCCGCCGCGACGACGCGATGAACGGTGTCATGGAGTTCGTCATCGGAGCCGTGGTGGAGCAGACCCGGGGCGAGGGGTGCTCGGTCCTCAGTCTGTCCGGCTCGCCGTTGGCATCCCATCGAGAGGGGGATGCCGCCGACCTCCCCGCCGTCGACCGTGTGCTCGAACAGCTCAGCGCTCTGCTCGAGCCGGCGTACGGGTTCCGCTCCCTCGCGAACTTCAAGAAGAAATTCCAGCCGGAGTTCGCGCCGATGTGGATGATCTATCCCGACGCCACGCACCTGCCGGCCATCGGCCTGGCCCTGTTGCGCTGTTACGTACCCGGACTGACGCTCGCGGGCGCCGCGCGCCTCGGCGCACGGCTGCGCCCTGCTGCTCGAGAGACCGCCGAGGTGTCTCCGTGAGCGCTGCGAGTGCGCTCGAGCGCCAGCGCGCGGCGATCCGCGCCGCCCAGGCGCGGCTCGCCGCGTTCGTCGCGAGTACGTCCGCCGACGTCGACGACGCCGCGCGAGATGCCGAGGCGGCGCTGCGGTCGGCCGTGTCGTCGGGGGCGGGGCTCGATCGTGTCTCGGCCGAGCTCGAGCTCAGCCCGCGGGCGCTGCGGGCGATCGTCGAGGGGTCGGTCCGCTTGCGCAGCCTGCACCCCGACGATCGCCTGCGTCACGCCTGACGCGGGCCCGAGACCGCGAGGGCCCCGACGACCGCGGGCGTGCGTTCGTCGGGGCCCTCCGCCTCGGCATCCCGATCGGGATCAGATGCGCTCAGCGCGGTATGTGTCGCTGCTGAAGGCGAGAATCAGGTACCCGATGATGTGCAGCAGCACCAGCAGCACGATCGAGAAGAACCAGCCGTGGCCGAAGGCGCGGCCGATGCGGATCGACACGATGATGTAGAACACGAACCCGACGATCGGGATGATGTACAGCAGTGCGAACCAGCCCGAGAATCCCGCGATCTTCGTCAGGAAGATGACGTTCACGATCGGGATGATCGCGAGCCACCCCGGGTACCCGGCCTTGGTGAACACGCGCCACAGCGCCACGACGAGCAGCACGTAGACGGCGAGGCCGATGAGCGAGTTGGTCGCGCTCAGCGCGAAGATCGAGGTCTGGTCGGTGATGGACGGGCTCGAAGTCAGCATGCGCTCATCGTAGAGGTCTCTCAGCTTCCGCTCAGCTTTCATATCCGGATGCCGAGCCCCGCCGTCCTGCCCGGCGTCGGGGTTACGCTCGGGGAACGCGAGTCGGGGAGGGACATGGGCGAGCGCAGATTTGAGTGGGGTGGCCTGAGCGCCGACCGCGGCGATTACGTCACCGCGGCCGAGGCTCTGGCCATGCTCGAGGTCTTCGCCTTGGCCCACACCGACCTCGAGGTGACCACGGACCTGCGCGACGGGGCCGCACATGCGCGTTTCGCCCGCGGGGCGCGCTGGGCGGTCGTCTCGACGCCGGGATCGCGCTGGTTCTCGGTCAAGACCGACACCGGCCACCGTATGCAGCTCGTCGACGCCACCTCGTCGAAAGATGAGAGCGCCCGCCTCCTGGCCGTCTACGTCGACGTGGCCGAGGCGTACGTCCGCGGCGATGCGGTCCCCGTCCCCGCGGGGATGTTCGGCGCGACGTCGGTGACCGTCGACGTCAACGGCCGCGCGGTCGTGCTCACCCCGTCTCTCGGCCGTCGCGTGCGGGCGCTGTTCGGCCGATAGGCCCGGCCGCGCCCTCGGTCAAGCCTCTGCAGCGCCCGCGGCCTCCTTGCCAGGCTGGACGCACACGCGACGAGAGGAATGCCATGAGCGACCCCCAGAACTCCGCACCCGCCGACGACGCGGCCGACCTCGGCGACGACCCCACGGTCAAGCCGAGCCAGGAGAACGACCCCGACGAGGCGTCGAAGGCCCCGACGAAGGACGACCCGAACGTCGACCACCAGGCGACCGGGATCGGCGTCATCGGCGACGAGTGATTCGGATGCCGCGCCCCGGCGCCGCGCGGGTCGCTCCGGCCCCGCGGGGTCGGGTGCGGTCCGCCCGGCCCGGGGCGTCGGGTGCGGTCGCGGCGCGGTGATAACCTTGACCGTCCGCCTCCGTAGCTCAGGGGATAGAGCGTTGGTTTCCGGTACCAAAGGTCGCAGGTTCGATTCCTGTCGGGGGCACACCAAGTAAGGCCGCGGTCGCTGATGGCGGCCTTCGTTGTCTGCTGAGCTATCACCCGGGTGAGGTGGTCGGGCTCGCCTCGACCCGCGGACTGAAGGAGGACCGCATGATAATGAAGCACCCGCCGCACCCCGGAGAGATCATCGGGGAGGACGTACTCGGCGAACTCGACCTCACCGTCGCCGAGGCGGCTGCGCGCCTCGGTGTCGCCCGTGTCACCCTCAGCCGTGTCATCCATGGACATTCCGGGGTGAGCCCGAACCTTGCGATCCGCCTCGAGCGTGCGGGCGTCGGAACCGCACGCGCCTGGATGGCTATGCAGACCAACTACGACCTGGCCCGCGAGCTCGACGGCAAGACCCACGACGTCCAGCCCCTTGTAATCGCGTAACGTCGCCCAGACGAGGGTCAGGGCCGATTCACCCGTCCGTCGACCCGTTCTCACCAACCTGATCGACTCAGGTCCGATACTCGATGAGTCCTTCGGCGCGAAGCTCGTCGAGGGTCGCGCGCACGGCGCTGCGCGCGTCTCCGCCGGCCGGGTTGCCGTGCGCACGCACCGCGGCGGCCACCAGGTCGTCCAGCGTCACACCGCTCGCCGCCCGCCAGAGCGTGGGCCCGATGCCGTCGAGGACGTGGACGGAACTCCCGCCCTCTCCGCTGCGTCGCAGCACGGCGAGCCGGCCGTCGGCGAGGGTGATGGCATCCAGAGCCGGTGTCCGCGCGTAACCCTGGGTGGCAGACGCCGGGACGATCGCCGTGCGCTCGAGCGTCGAGATCGCGTCACGCGGGGGTGACGCGAGAAGGTCGCGGATCAGAGGCAGAGCGTCCTCCGCCTCGCGGTAGCGCAGGCGGAGGGGCCCACCGACGCTCTCGATGTGGCCCAGCAGCGTCGCCAACGGTGCATCGAGCTCGGAGAGGTAGCTGCACTGCGGGGCGATCGCGGCGATGGCATCCGTCATGTCCAGCGGATCGAGTCCGGGGACGGCGGCGGCCTCGTCGCGGTCGAGGACGACGATCGCGTGCAGGCGCAGTGGTGTCGACGGCAGGTCGCGGAGGCCGAGACTCCTCGGCGGGAGCTGGTGTTTGGCTCCGGCGCCGACGATGACCGAGAGAGGCTTCCGGTACGGCAGCACGGTTCCGTCGGCGGTCACGCCGACGCTCTCGTCGGTGACGTAGGCGAGCTCTCGCGCGAGGCGCGACATGAGCGTGGTCTTGCCCATGCCCGAACGGCCGGAGAAGAGCACGACCCTCCCGCGCTCGTCGGCGACGGCGCCGGCGTGGACCATCCAGAGCTCGCCCCGGCGTGCCGAGAGGGCGGCGAGCGTCACTCGTGTCGTGAGATCGGCGGCGGCCGCGTCGAGGGGCAGATCCGCGCGGCACCGTACGACGGACGCGGGCTCCGCGCCTCTGCTCGAGCGAGCGCCCGACCACCCTCCAGCGAGCAGATCGCGGTCGGTCGGCGAGAAGCTCGAGACGTCGATCCGGACGGTGACCCCGAGCGCGTCGACGTCGAACGTGGTCAGAGGGCTCGGCACGGGCGTCAGTCTGTCCCCACCGCCGCGGCGCCCAACTCGCCGGGCGATAAGTCGCGCGAGGGTGAAAATGCGCGAGTGGGCGTTGTCAAGACCTCTCCGCGATTCGGCCGGGCATTGGGATGCTGGGGGAACTCTTGAAAGGAGCCTGCCATGAGCATCGGAGCCGGCATCGCGCTGTTCGTCATCGGCGCCATCCTCGCTTTCGCGGTCAACCTCCCGAACGACTTCGTGAACCTCAGCATGATCGGCTACATCATGATGGGGGCGGGCGTCGTCGTCTTCCTCATCGGGATCGTGCTCCTCGTTCGTCGTCGGCAGACCGACACGGTGACCCGCACCGAAGGAGTCGGGGGAGCGCAGGTCACGCGCTCGACGACGCGCTCCTCGAACGACGACCTCGTGTGAGACCCTCGGGGTCCCCGCCCCGAGAGAGCCAAGATGACCGAATCGATTCCCACCGCGCCGTACGACGCGTCCGCCGAGAACCTCTTCGACGGCCGCTATCGCCTGGGGCGCGTCCTCGGACAGGGTGGTTACGCGCGCGTCTATGAAGCGGTCGACACGTCCCTCGGCCGGACCGTCGCCCTCAAGGTCATCGACGGTGAGGGAGCAGACCCCTCGGATGCCGCGCGCGTGCGCTCCGAGATCCGCCTGCTCGCCTCGCTGTCGCACCCCTCGCTCGTGACGCTCTACGACGCGCGCCTGGCGACGACTCCCGCGTACCTGTCGATGGAGCTCATCGCGGGTCCCACCCTCACCGATCTCATCGCCCGCGGACCGATGTCAGCCGAAGACGTCGCCCGCACCGGCGTCGAGATCGCCGAGGCGTTCGCGGTGATCCACGCGCGCGGGATCGTGCACCGCGACGTCAAACCCTCGAACATCCTCATCCGTCTCGCCGCCCACCCCGGGGAGAAACCGCGAGCCACGCTCGCCGACTTCGGCATCGCGTCGCTCGTGGGAGCCACGCGCCTGACCCGGGCGGAGACGGTCGTCGGGACGGCTGCCTACCTGAGCCCCGAACAGGCACGCGGGATGCCGGCTGCTCCGGCGAGCGACGTCTACTCCCTCGGGCTCGTTCTGCTGGAAGCCCTGACCGGCGCGCGCCCCTTCGCGGGACGGACGCCGCACGAAGCGCTCGCCGCCCGTCTCGTCGCGGCGCCGGAGATCCCCGCGCGAATCCCCGACGCGTGGCGCGACGTCCTCGAACGGATGACGGCGGGGGATCCCGCCGAGCGCCCGGATGCCGCCGGCCTCATCGTCGCCCTCCGCTCCCTGTCCGAGGTGCCGGTGCCCAGCGCCGCGCGGACAGCGGTTTGCGGGGCGACGGGCGAGTCGCCCACCCGTGTCCTGCCGGAGGAGCCCCCGCCCACCCGTGTCTTCGACAAGCCGCGGCGGCGGATCTCGCGCCGCGCCGCGATCGTGGCATCCGTCATCGCCGTCCTCCTCGTCGGCGGTGGCACGGCCGCCGCCGTCGCGCTGAACGGTTCGCCCGCGAGCGCCACGCCCGACCTGCCCGCGCTGCCCGCTCCGCTCGACCAGCATCTCAGCGACCTCTGGACGGAGGTCGGGCCGTGAGGCGTCGTGTGCTCCCCGTGGTCGGGGTCCTTGTCGCGATCACCGTCGCGCTCGCCGGATGCACGCCGCCGGCCACCGAGCCGACCGCGTGGCAGAGCACCGTTCGCACCGTCGCCGATCAGGCCTCGGCCGGCGACTACGCATCCGCCCTCGCCACTCTCGACGCGCTCGAGGCGGAGGTGACGGCCCGTCGTGATGCCGGCGAGCTGTCTGCCGAGGAGGCAGCCGCGATCCTCGACAGGATCGCGACCGTCCGCGCCGATCTGACGTCCTTGGCGCCGACGCCTACGCCCGAGCCCACGCCCGAGCCCACGACGGAACCGACGCCCGAGGAGCAGCCGAGCATCTCGGACGACGGGTCATCGGACGACCAGGCGCCCGCGAACCCGGGTGATCAGGGCCCGGGCGACAACGGCAAGGGCAAGGGCCCGGGCAAGGACGATCAGGGCCCGGGAAACGGGGGAGGCCCCGGCAAGAAGGACGGCTGACGACGTCTTCCCGCGCCGCGGACCGAACCACCCCCGCGGCGTGCGAGGATTGCTCGGTGCCGCGCCGGGTGACCGCTGAACTCGACCTCGATCTGGGGGCGTCCGTCGACCTCATCTTCCAGATCACCGCCGCGCAGGGCGTGCCCCTCGCGAGCGAGAACCTGACCTTCTCGCAGGGTGATCGCCTCTATACCCCGACCGAGATCGTCGACCAGTCCGGCAGCCGTCTGCACAGGCTCACCGCCGAGCAGGGGCCGCTCTCGGTACGGTACGACGCGGTCGTGCAGGGGCCGTCGCAGACTCCGCGCACGAGCGACCTCGAGACGATCACCTACCTCCGCCCCAGTCGCTACTGCCAGTCCGACGAGGTGTTCGCGCAGGCGCGGCGGCAGTTCCGCGGACTCGCCGGGGCAGACCTCCTCGCCGCGGTCTCGAACTTCGTCGCGACGACGGTGACCTACACTCCCGGCCTCAGCCTCGGTACCGACAGCGCGGTGACCACGCTCATGACCGGTCAGGGAGTGTGTCGCGACTACGCGCACGTCGTGATCGCCCTGCTGCGCGCGATGGACATGCCCGCGCGCTACGCGGCGTGCTTCGCCCCCGGCCTCGAGCCGATGGACTTCCACGCGGTCGCCGAGGCGTACCTCGACGGTGCGTGGTACGCCGTCGACGCGACCCGCCTCGCCGACCGCCGCTCGCTCGTCCGGATCGCAACGGGGCGTGACGCCGCCGACTGCGCCTTCCTCAGCTACCACGGCGGATACGTCGGTCTCGAGCGCATGCACGTCGATGCGGTCCTCGAGAACGAGGTCCCGGATGTCACGGCCCCCGACGACCACGAAGCCCTGGTGCAGATCGCCTGACGCACGCCACCGCCGCACCGGGGCCCATTTGTATGATCGGTGCGGTCGAGGTCGTCCCACGAGCCCCACGGAGCGACATCAGCCCCACGGGTCATGCAGATGGACCGGCATGCGGGACCGACCGCGCCGCCTAGAATTGGGGGGCTATGGATCCCGCTGCCCTCTCCGCTGCCCTGCTCGCCGTCATCGTCCCGCTCGCGGAGGCGCGACGAGAGGGGTCCTCGGCCGGGCTCAGCGCCGCCGACCTGCCCCTCGAGCGCCCGAAGAACCGCGACCACGGCGATTGGGCCTCCAACGCCGCGATGAAGCTCGCGAAGGTGGTCGGCGCGAACCCGCGTGAGTTCGCGGCCGAGATCGCCGAGGGCCTCGCATCCGTCGACGGTGTCGCGAGCGTCGAGGTCGCGGGCCCCGGGTTCATCAACATCCGACTCGATGCGGCTGCCGCCGGCGCCCTCGCGAAGACGATCGTCGAGCAGGGCGCGGCGTTCGGAACGAACAACAGTCGCGCCGACGAGATCATCAACCTCGAGTTCGTCAGCGCCAACCCCACGGGTCCGATCCACCTCGGCGGAACGCGGTGGGCGGCGCTCGGCGACGCCCTCGCGCGCATCCTCTCGTCGCAGGGTGCGAAAGTCACCCGCGAGTACTACTTCAACGACCACGGCGCGCAGATCGACCGGTTCGCCCGCAGCCTCGTCGCCGCTCACCAGGGCGACCCGACTCCCGAAGACGGCTACGGCGGCGCCTACATCGGCGACATCGCCCAGCGCGTCGCCGAGGCGTACGACGGAGACATCGACGCCCTCGACAAGGATGCCAAGCAAGAGGCGTTTCGCGAGCTCGGCGTCAACTTCATGTTCGACGAGATCAAGCAGTCGCTGCACGAGTTCGGCGTCGACTTCGACGTCTACTTCCACGAGAACGATCTGCACAACTCCGGTGCGGTCGAGCGCGCCGTCGCGCGCCTGCGCGAGCTCGGGCACATCTTCGAAGCCGACGGCGCCACCTGGCTGCGCTCGACCGAGTTCGGCGACGACAAAGACCGCGTCATCATCAAGTCCGACGGACAGCCCGCGTACATCTCGGGTGACCTGGCGTACTACCTCGATAAGCGCGAGCGCGGCTTCAACCGTTGCATCATCATGCTCGGCGCCGACCACCACGGCTACGTGCAGCGGCTGATGGCGATGTGCGCCGCCTTCGGCGACGTGCCGAACGTGAACCTGCAGGTGCTCATCGGCCAGATGGTCAACCTCGTGCGCGACGGCCAGCCGATGCGCATGTCCAAGCGCGCCGGAACGGTCGTCACCCTCGAGGACCTCGTCGAGATCGTCGGAGTGGATGCCGCCCGCTACGCCCTCACGCGCAGCTCGGCCGATTCGAACCTCGACATCGACCTCGACGTGCTGCAGAAGCGCACGAACGACAACCCCGTCTTCTACGTGCAGTACGCCCACGCCCGGACGCACAACGTCGCGCGCAACGCCGCGGCATCCGGTGTCGATCGTTCCGAGTTCGCTCCCGAGCTGCTCGACCACGAGACGGAGTCGGCCCTGCTCGGCGCCCTGCAGGAGTACCCGCGCGTCGTCGCCCACGCCGCGGATGTCCGCGAGCCGCACCGCATCGCCCGCTACCTCGAAGAGGTCGCCGGCCTCTACCACCGCTGGTACGACAACTGCCGCGTGATCCCGCTCGGCGACGCGCCGATCGAGCCCGTGCACCGCACGCGCCTCTGGCTGAACGACGCGACCGGCCAGGTCCTGCGCAACGGACTGACCCTGCTCGGCGTCTCGGCTCCGGAGCGGATGTAACGGATGACGGATGCCACGGCTCCCACGCCGCGCAAGAACGGCCGGTGGATCGCGATTCTCATCGTGGTCGTCGTCGTGGTGGCGGGTGCCGTGGTGGCGGCCGAGTTCATCGCCCGGTCCGTCGTCTCGAACACCGTCCGTTCGCTCGTCGTGGAGAAGATCGGTCTCCCCGACGACCAGGACGTCGACGTGGAGCTGAGTGGGGTCATCCTGCCGCAGCTTCTCGCCGGCCGCCTCGACGATGTGACGATCACCTCGGACGATGTGACCCTGGGCCCCATCACCGGTGACGTGCGCGCCGAGATGAAGGGAGTCCCGGTGTCGGGCGGCGGCGCCGCCGACGGGGGGACCGCGTCGATCCGCCTCGACGAGCAGCAGCTGCGCACGCTGCTCGCGCAGATCCCCGACTTCCCCTCCGGGACCGTCGCCATGGCCGCCCCCGATCTGACATTCACGAACGAGCTGTCGGTGTTCGGCGTGGGCATCCCGGTCGGGGTGTCCGTGACGCCGGGTGCGTCGAACGGCGACCTCACGCTCACCCCGACGGGTTTCCAGCTCGGCGGGAACAGTATCGACGCCGACACCCTCCGGGCGCAGTTCGGGGGAGTGGCCGATGTCGTGCTTCGCTCGCAGAGCCTCTGCTTCGCTGACCGCCTCCCCGCGGCGCTCACCCTGAACTCGGCGACCGTCCAGGGTCAGAACCTCGTCGCGTCGTTCGACATCGACGGTGGGGTGCTGAACGATCCGGCACTCCAGCGAGACGGCTCCTGCGGATAGGGCGCGGGAAGGGAGCGGCATACGCCGTGCCCTAGACTGCTAGGGCTGCCCGCCGCGTGACTCTCCGCGGGGGCGGCAGCCGTGATCCGCGGCCGTCGCGTCGCCGCAAAACCCGATTGGTCCCTCTGTGTCCGCCTCGCACTCCGCGCTCGTGCCCGAGTGGCTCACCGCCCCGGCCGATGCGAACGAGCTCATCGCTCCCGTCTGGCCCGCGTCCGCCCGTCGCCGCGACGATGGTTCCGTCGAGGTCGGCGGCGTCTCGGTGTTCGACCTCCGTGATCGTTTCGGCACCCCGCTCTACGTCCTCGACGAAGACGAGGTGCGCGCGCACGCCCGCCGCGCCCGCGCCGCGTTCGAATCCGCGGCGGCTCGTCATGGCATCCGCTCCCGCGTGTACTACGCGGGCAAGGCCTTCCTCTCGACCGAAGTCGTCCGGTGGGTCGTCGACGAGGGCCTCGCCGTCGACGTGTGCACCCGCGGCGAGCTCGAGGTCGCCCTCGCGGGCGGTGCGGACCCCGCGCGCCTCGGCTTCCACGGCAACAACAAGAGCGTCGCCGAGCTGGAGCGTGCCGTCGAGGTCGGCATCGGCTCCGTCGTCGTCGACAGCCCGATCGAGATCGAGCGTCTCGCCGCGATCGCGGATCGTCGCGGCGCCGTCCAGTCGGTGCTCGTCCGCGTGCGCACCGGCGTCCACGCCGAGACCCACGCGTTCCTCGCGACCGCGCACGAAGACCAGAAGTTCGGCTTCTCGCTCGAGGGCGCTGCTGAGGCGGTCGCTCGTATCCGGGAGCTGCCGAGCCTGCGCTTCATCGGTCTGCACGCGCACATCGGCTCGCAGATCTTCGACTCCGCGGGCTTCCGCGAGTCGGCGGCGCGCCTGGTCGACCTGCACGCCGATCTGCTCGCCGGGGGAGAGATCCCCGTGCTCAACGTCGGCGGAGGCTTCGGCATCTCGTACACCTCGGTCGACGACCCGAAGCCCATCGAAGAGATCGCCGACGGCATCCTGGATGCCATCGCCGACGAGTGCGCGGTACGCGGCATACCGATGCCCGACGTCGCCACCGAGCCCGGCCGTGTCATCGTCGGCCAGGCCGGTGTCACCCTGTACGAGGTCGGGACCGTCAAGACCGTCACGGCCGCCGAGAACCTCGAGCGCACCTACGTCAGCGTCGACGGCGGGATGAGCGACAACGCCCGCCCGGCCCTCTACGGCGCCGACTTCTCGGCGCGGATCGTCTCGCGCACGAGCTCCGAGACCCCCGCACTGTCGCGCGTGGTCGGCCGGCACTGCGAGTCGGGCGACATCGTCGTGGATGCCGAGTACCTCCCACGCGATGTGACCCCGGGCGATCTGCTCGCGGTGCCCGCCACCGGTGCGTACTGCTTCTCGCTCGCGAGCAACTACAACTACACCCCCCGTCCGCCGGTCGTCGCCGTCCGTGACGGTCAGGCCCGCGTCATCGTCCGCGGCGAGACCATCGACGATCTGCTCTCACGCGACGCCGGCATCCCGGCATCCGCCCCCACCGCAACACCCCACGGAGACACCGAATGACCGACTACCGCACGCTTCGCGTGGCGCTCCTCGGCGCCGGCGCCGTCGGCTCGCAGGTCGCCGACCTGCTTCTCAAGCACGGCGACGAGCTCGCCGACCGCGCGGGCGCGAAGCTCGAGCTCGCCGGCATCGCCGTGCGCAACCTCGATTCCAAGCGCGACGCCGACCTGCCGCGCGAGCTCTTCACGACGGATGCCGAGACCCTCATCGTCGGCAGCGACATCGTGATCGAGCTGATGGGCGGCATCGAGCCCGCCCGCACGCAGGTCCTGCACGCGATCGCCTCGGGCGCTGACGTCGTCACGGCCAACAAGGCGCTCCTTGCCACCCACGGCTCCGAGGTGTTCGAAGCCGCCGACCAGGTCGGTGCGGAGGTCTATTACGAGGCCGCCGCGGCCGGCGCGATCCCGATCATCCGACCCCTGCGCGATTCGCTCGCCGGCGACCGCGTCGTGCGCATCATGGGCATCGTCAACGGCACGACGAACTACATCCTCGACCGCATGGACACCGAGGGCGCCGACTTCGCCGACGTCCTCGCGCAGGCGCAGGCGCTCGGCTACGCCGAGGCCGACCCGACGGCCGATGTGGAGGGATACGACGCCGCGCAGAAGGCCGCGATCCTCGCCAGTCTCGCGTTCCACACGACGGTTCCCCTGGATGCCGTGCACCGCGAGGGCATCACCTCGGTCGACGCCGCGATGATCGAGTCCGCACGCCACGCCGGTTACGTCATCAAGCTGCTCGCGGTGTGCGAGCGCCTGACGGCCGCCGACGGCGCGGAGTCGATCTCGGTCCGCGTCTACCCGGCTCTCGTCGACCGGTCGCACCCCCTCGCGAGCGTCCACGGCGCGAACAACGCCGTGTTCGTGCAGGCAGAGGCGGCGGGTGACCTCATGTTCTACGGCGCCGGTGCCGGCGGAGTGCAGACCGCCTCGGCCGTGCTCGGCGATGTCGTGTCGGCCGCGCGCCGACACATCGCCGGGGGAGTGGGGGTCGGCGAATCGACCCGCGCCAACCTCCCCGCCGTGCCGATCGGGCACGTCATCACGCGCTACCAGATCACCCTCGAGGTCGACGACAAACCGGGCGTGCTGGCCACGGTCGCCGGCATCCTGAGCGAGGGGCGCGTGTCGATCGCGACCGTCGAGCAGACCGTCATCGAGGCGGACGAGAACACTCACACCGGCGGCTCCGCTCGCCTGGTCATCGGAACACACAAAGCCCGCGAGCAGGACCTGAGCGAGACCGTCGAGCGTCTCGCCGCGAGCGGCGTCGTCGAGCGCGTGGTCTCCGTGCTGCGCGTGGAAGGGAACTGAACATGGCACACCTCTGGCGCGGAGTCCTCCGCGAATACGCCGACCGGCTGGGCGTCACCGACGCCTCCACCGTCGTCACCCTCGGCGAGGGCGGTACGCCGCTGCTGCCCGCCCCCGCTCTCTCGCGCCGCACCGGTGCCGACGTGTGGGTCAAGTACGAGGGCATGAACCCCACCGGTTCGTTCAAGGACCGCGGCATGACCGTCGCGCTCTCGCGCGCCGTCGAGCACGGCGCCAAGGCCGTCATCTGCGCCTCGACGGGCAACACCTCGGCTTCGGCCGCGGCCTACGCCGCGCACGCCGGGATCACGGCCGCGGTGCTCGTCCCCGAGGGCAAGATCGCCATGGGCAAGCTCAGCCAGGCCGTCGCGCACAACGGCCGCCTCATCCAGATCCGCGGCAACTTCGACGACTGCCTCGAGATCGCGCGCGAGCTCGCCGATCACTACCCGGTGCACCTGGTCAACTCGGTGAACCCCGACCGCATCGAGGGGCAGAAGACCGCGGCGTACGAGGTCGTCGAGGTCCTGGGCGACGCTCCCGACTTCCACTTCATCCCGGTCGGCAACGCGGGCAACTACACCGCGTACTCGCGCGGCTACCGCGAAGAGGCCGCTCGCGGCGTCGCGACGCGCGTTCCCCGCATGTTCGGCCTCCAGGCCGCGGGTTCCGCCCCGCTCGTGCGCGGCGAGGTCGTCAAGCAGCCCGAGACGATCGCCAGCGCCATCCGCATCGGCAACCCCGCGTCGTGGGACCTCGCCCTCGAGGCGCGCGACGCGACCGACGGCTGGTTCGGCGCGATCGACGACGCCGGCATCCTCGAGGCGCAGAAGATCCTCGCCGGCGAGGTCGGCATCTTCGTCGAGCCCGCCTCGGCGATCAGCGTCGCGGGGCTCCTCGACCGCGCCGAGGCGGGGATCGTCCCCGCCGGCGCCAAGGTCGTGCTCACCGTCACCGGCCACGGCCTCAAGGACCCGCAGTGGGCCCTGCGCAAGGCCGACGGCACCGACGTGCAGCCCACCGTCGTCGACGCGGCCACCTCGGAGGTCGCCTCCGTGCTCGACCTGCAGCCGGTGACCGCGTGACCACAGGCCCCGGCCGTCGGGTCGCGGTCCGTGTTCCCGCGACGAGCGCGAACCTCGGGCCCGGCTTCGACACCCTCGGTCTCGCCCTGAGCGTCTACGACGAACTCGTCGTCGAGCAGCTCGACGACGGCCTCCTCGAGATCGACGTCGAGGGCGAGGGCACGGCCGACGTCCCCCGCGATGCGTCGCACCTCGTCGTCCGCGCGATGGCGCACACGTACGCGTCGGTCGGACGCGCCCTTCCCGGGTTGCGGCTGACCGCGCACAATGTCATCCCGCACGGCCGCGGCATGGGCTCGTCCGGAGCCGCGGTGGTGGCCGGCATCCTCGCCGCCAAGGGCCTGCTCGAGGGCGAGGTGACCTTCAGCGACGTCGACCTTCTGCGCCTCGCGACCGAGATGGAGGGTCACCCCGACAACGTCGCGCCGGGCCTGTTCGGCGGTCTGACGATCGCGTGGATGGATGCCGAGGGCCCCCAGCACAAGCAGCTCATCGTGCACCGCGGTGTGTCGCCGCTGGTCTTCGTGCCGAGCTTCACGATGTCGACCGCCGTCGCACGAAGCCTGCAGCCGCTGCAGGTGCCGCGCGAGGACGCCGTGTTCAACGTGTCGCGTTCGGCCCTGTTGATCGCCGCGATGACGCAGAGTCCCGAGCTGCTCATGGCCGCGACCGAAGACAAGCTGCACCAGAACTATCGCGCCCAGGCGATGCCCGAGACCGACCGGCTCGTTCGCGCCCTCCGCGCCGAGGGGTATGCAGCCGTCGTGTCGGGCGCGGGACCGAGCGTGCTGGTTCTCGCCGATGGACCGGGGCAGCGACTCGCCGCGGCGGATCTTATGGCATCGGTGGTCGACACCCCGTGGCAGGCGCTCATGCTCGCCGTCGACGTCAAGGGTGGTACAGTGAAAATCGCAGAGGGTTCCGCGTAAGTCGCGAATCTGAGCCTCTGCACCACCTGCGAAATCCGCAACACATCGCGAACCCGGTCTCGGCTGCAATCTCCCGAACCGCTGGTGTCTCTTCGTCTGCGTTCTGCATGGCGAAGCGCGATCTGATCACGTTTCATTTTCTGAGGAGCACTCGTGGAGTCCATCTCCGAGACCCAGCCCGTCGACGCGCCCGAGGGCGCTGAGATCCCCGCCGAGGAACAGCCTTCGGCCGAGGCGCAGGGCACCGACAACGACCAGGCCGACACGGCTGCCGAGACCCCGGATGCCGAGGGCGCAGACGCCTCGGCCGCCGAGGTCGCTGCTGACGACGCGACCATCGACGAGGCCGCCGCCGACGCGGCGCCCGCCGATGCCGCGGAGCCCGAGGCGCTGTTCACCGATGACGCGCTCGCCGCCGAGGCGCCCACCGCGGACGCTCCGGCCGAGGCCGTCGCTGAGCCCGCTGCCGAGCCCGCCGCTGCCGAGCCCGCTGCTGCCGAGCCCGCCGCCGCGGCCGAGGAGCCGGCGGCTGCGGCCGCGGAGGCCCCTGCCGAAGAGCCCGCTCCGGTGGAGAAGCCGGCAAAGGCTCCGCGCAAGCGGGCGCCGCGTCGCGCGACGACCGCCTCCGCGAAGGAGAAGGCGGCCGCCGAGGCCGCCGCCGCAGAAGCTGCCGCGGCCGAAACCGCCGCTGCGGAGGCCGCCGCGGCTGACACGGCTGCGACTGACACGGTCGCCGCAGAGGCGCCCGCCGCCGACGTCGCCCCCGAGGCGGAGGTCGACGCGGCAACCCCCGTGACCACCGCTGCCGATGTCGCCGACGACGCCGCCGAGCAGACCCCGACGGTCGACGAGGCCGGCGCGACCGACGCGCCGGTTGAGGGCCACCCCTCTTCGAGCGAGGCTGCCGACACCGCTTCTTCGGACGACGCCGCCGACCAGACCCCCGCGCGGGGTCGCGGTCGGAACCGCTCCCGCAACCGGAACCGCAACCGCGCAGAGACCACCGAGACCGCCGAGGCGCAGCCCGCCGCGGGCGACGAGTCCGAGACAGCTCCGCAGGGCGGCCAGCGCGACGGCGGCGCCCAGAACGGTCAGCAGGCTCAGCAGCAGCAGGGCGGCACCAGCAACCGCAGCCGTCAGCGCAACAAGCGCCGCGGCCAGAACGCGACGGGCGACGAGTTCGATTCCGAGATCGGCGAGGACGACGTCCTCGTGCCGATCGCCGGCATCCTCGACGTGCTCGACAACTACGCCTTCGTGCGCACCACCGGCTACCTGCCCGGGCCGAGCGACGTCTACGTCTCGCTGGGCCAGGTGAAGAAGTACAACCTGCGCAAGGGCGACGCCGTGGTGGGCTCGATCAAGCAGCCGCGTGAGAACGAGCAGTCCAGCCGCCAGAAGTACAACGCGCTGGTCAAGGTCGACTCGATCAACGGTCTGTCGGTCGACGACGCCGCCGCGCGCGTCGACTTCGGCAAGCTCACGCCCCTCTACCCGCAGGAGCGCCTGCGTCTCGAGACGGCACCCGAGAAGCTGACCCAGCGCATCATCGACCTCGTGGCGCCCGTCGGCAAGGGCCAGCGCGGCCTCATCGTCGCGCCCCCCAAGGCGGGCAAGACGATCGTGCTGCAGCAGATCGCCAACGCCATCGCGCACAACAACCCCGAGGTCCACCTCATGGTCGTGCTCGTCGACGAGCGCCCCGAAGAGGTCACCGACATGCAGCGCACCGTCAAGGGCGAGGTCATCGCCTCGACCTTCGACCGTCCTGCCGAAGACCACACCACGGTTGCCGAACTGGCCATCGAGCGTGCCAAGCGCCTGGTCGAGCTCGGCCGCGACGTGGTCGTGCTCCTCGACTCGATCACCCGCCTGGGCCGCGCCTACAACCTGTCGGCGCCCACCTCGGGTCGCGTGCTCACCGGTGGCGTCGATGCGTCGGCGCTGTACCCGCCCAAGCGCTTCTTCGGCGCCGCGCGCAACATCGAGAACGGCGGATCGCTCACGATCCTCGCCACCGCACTGGTGGAGACCGGCTCGAAGATGGATGACGTGATCTTCGAGGAGTTCAAGGGCACGGGCAACAGCGAGCTGCGCCTGAGCCGCCAGCTCGCCGACAAGCGCATCTTCCCGGCCGTCGACGTGAACGCGTCGAGCACCCGCCGTGAAGAGATGCTGCTCTCGCCCGACGAGGTGAAGATCACGTGGAAGCTCCGCCGTGCCCTGGCCGGTCTCGAGCCCCAGCAGGCCCTCGAGGTCGTGCTCGGCAAGCTCAAGGAGACGCAGTCGAACGTCGAGTTCCTCGTGCAGATGCAGAAGTCCATCCCGGCGCCCTCGCGCGGCGGTGACGACAACAGTATCCGCTGATCCGGGCGGCAGACGCGATGTCGGTGCCCGCGATGTTCGAGTCGGTCCGTGGACTGATCGAGGAGCACAAGGCCGTCCAGGAGGAGCTCTCCGACCCGGCCGTGCACGCCGACGCGGCGCGCGCCAAGCGCGTCAATCGGCGATACGCGGAGCTGTCGCGGATCGTCACGGCTCACGAGGCCTGGGTCTCGGCATCCGATGACCTCGAAGCGGCACGCGAACTCGCGCGAGAAGACGAGGCGTTCGCGGCTGAGGTCCCGACGCTGGAGGAGCGGGTCGCCGAGACGCAGGAGCGTCTGCGGCGCCTGCTCATTCCGCGCGACCCCGATGACGCGCGCGACGTGATCATGGAGATCAAGGGCGGCGAGGGCGGGGCCGAGAGCGCGCTGTTCGCGGCCGATCTGCTGCGCATGTACCTGCAGTACGCCGCCTCGATGGGCTGGAAGACCGAGCTCCTCGAGCGCACGGAGTCCGACCTCGGCGGCTACAAAGACGTCCAGGTCGCGATCAAGGGCTCCTCGAGCGACCCCGCTCAGGGGGTGTGGGCCCACCTGAAGTACGAGGGCGGCGTGCACCGTGTGCAGCGGGTGCCCGCGACCGAGTCGCAGGGGCGTATTCACACGTCCACGACGGGCGTGCTCGTCTTCCCCGAGGTCGACGAGCCCGAAGAGGTCGCGATCGACCCGAACGACCTCAAGATCGACGTGTTCCGCTCGTCCGGCCCCGGAGGCCAGTCGGTCAACACGACGGACTCCGCCGTGCGCATCACCCACGTCCCGACCGGGATCGTCGTGTCGATGCAGAACGAGAAGTCGCAGCTGCAGAACCGCGAGGCGGGCATGCGCGTGCTGCGCGCCCGGCTGCTCGCCAAGCAGCAGGAGGAGCGCGACGCCGTGGCCGCGGACGCGCGTCGGTCGCAGATCCGCGGCATGGATCGTTCGGAGCGCATCCGGACGTACAACTTCCCCGAGAACCGCATCGCCGATCACCGCACCGGATACAAGGCCTACAACCTCGATCAGGTCATGGACGGCGCCCTCGGCCCCCTCATCGAGTCGGCCATCGCGGCCGACGAAGAGGCGCGTCTGGCCGCTCTCGCCGGCGACTGACCTTCTCGCGGACCCCTGATCTCAGCGAGAGACGTCGACGATCAGGCGTCCCACACCGGGGGGTGGGGGAGCGGGCCGCGACGGTGCTCGAGTTGCGCCGCCAGTGAGAGCAGGGTTGCCTCTCCGCCGGGGCGGCCGATGAGCTGCACCGAGACCGGGTGGCCGGTCGCATCGGTCGTGACGGGCTGGGTGAGTGCGGGCAGTCCCGCGACGTTGACGAAACTCGAGTACGGTGCGTACTCGACCTGCATCGCGAACGTGCGCTCCGGACTGTGCCCCGCATACGACCCCACGGGCTGCGGCCCCTGCGCCAGCGCGGGGGTCAGCACCGCGTCGAAGGGCGAGAAGTCTGCGATCGTCCGACGTTCGAAAGCGCGTGCCGAGGCCAGGCCGCCCAGCAGTTCGAGCGCCGACAGTCGTCGCCCCTCCTGCACGAGCCACGCGGTCAGCGGTTCGACGAGGGTCATGTCGTCGTCGCTCAACGGGATGCGGGCGGCGCTCGCGCGCCAGAGGACGTGGAAGAGTGAGGCATACCCGAACGGATGCCAGTCGGCATCCGTCACGTCATGGTCCGCATCCGCGAGCCAGGCGGTGGCCGTCTCGAACGCCGTGCGTGCGTCGGGATCGAGCACGATGTCCTCGTCGTCGTCCCACGGCGAAACGGTCGTGACGCCGATGCGGAGGGTTCCGGGTGAGCGCCGCGCCGCATCGACGAACGGGCCCGCACCGGGGGCCTGCGTGGCGTAAGCGAACGGAGCGAGCCCCACGAGCGCGTCGAGGAGGAGGCCGGCGTCCTCGGCTGACCGAGCGATCGGCCCGGTGACCGACAGGCCGTCGGGGGAGTCGAATCCCGAACCGATCGGCAGCCTGCCGCGCGACGGTTTCAGCCCGACGACGCCGACCGTGGCCGAGGGGATGCGGATGGAGCCGCCGCCGTCCGAGCCCACAGCCGCAGGCAGAAGGCCCGCCGCAACGGCGACGGCGGCACCACCGCTGGAGCCGCCGGCCCCGGCCGAGAGCCGCCACGGATCGCGTGCGGGAGCGTGGATGAGCGGTTCGGTGAATCCGGTGAGACCGAACTCCGAGGTGCTCGTCTTGCCGAGGTTCACGGCACCCGCGGCATCGAGAGCGAGGGCGAGAGGATCGGATGCCGTGGGCACGAGATGCGCGCGGGAGCGCGAGCCGTAGCGTGTCGGGACACCCGCACGGGCGACGAGGTCCTTGTCGGCAAGGGGGACGCCCCACAGGGAACCCCGCGCGGGTCGAGCGAGGTCCGCGGCCCGGCGGAGGGCGGCATCCGGGGTCACCTCTGCGAAGGCACCGAGATCGGCGAAGCGCTGGGCGCGATCGAGATAATGCCCCGCGATGTCTCGTGGCTCGAGCGTGCCGTGGCGGAGCGCCGCCACCTGCGCGACGAGCGGCAGGTCGTGCAGGCGCGTCATGCTCCGAGCCTACGGCGTGGATCGAGAGAGGCTGCCGAGCCGTGTCAGCTCGCGCGTTCCCACGCGGCCTCGGTGGCGTCCAGCTGGGCGAGCACCTCGCGAGGAGTCTGACCGAGGTGGTGGCGGAATGCCCGATGCAGGTGCGAGAGGTCGCTGAAGCCCCACTTGGCGGCCAGGTGCGTCAGGGTGACGCGTCCGCGTTCAGCGCGCAGATCGTCCGCGCAGGCGAGGACGCGCACGCGCATCACCGTCTGCCCGTACGTGAGCGGGGCGCTCTCGTACACCTGGTGGAGTTTGCGGACCGAGATGGCGAAGTGCCGCGCGATCGCGGCGGGGGAGGTGTCAACGAAGCGGATGTGGCGCTCGAGATGGTGCTCGATGCTCCGCCGCAACACCGCATCGCCGCCGTCCTCTTCGGCGAGGGTCGTCGTCGGCGACGCAAGGCTCAGAGCCCTGGTCAGCGACGCGACGGCGATGCCCACGGCATCCGCTTCGCCCGCGCTCATGCGAGACGCCTGCATCCAGGAGGAGCGCACCGTGTCGGCGATGACCGCCCCCAGCCCGCCGGCGGCGGAGAACGTGCGTGCCGTGGCGTTCGCGCGCAGCCCGTCGGGGATGTCTCGCGCCGGCACGCGGAACGACACCGTGCGCCAGGGGTCGAGGTAGTCCAGGGAGAAAGGTCGGGTGACATCGACGATCGAGAAGGTTCCGGGGCCCGACATGCTGCGCCGGCCGTCCTGCGAGACGATGCAGCGCCCGTCGAGCATCAGGTTGACGAAGACGACCTCCTCGTCGACCCGGCGTACCTCGTCGGGGCCGTGGTGGATGACCTGGGAGCACGTGGCGATCTCGGCGCCGTTGACCTGGCCGAAGGGCTGACTCTCGACGTGACCCTCGAGTCCCGCGTGCGTCCAGTCGTCACGGGTGCCGCGCGCCGCGGGTCTGAGCGGGGTGAAGGCCGCGCACACCACCTCGCGCCAGTAGGCGTACTGCTCAGACGGGCGCTTCTCGCGCGTGTCCCAGCGATGCATGTGCTTCTCCTCGACGGTGCACGGATGTCGACGGACTCAGCAGAGCAACGTCCTGTTTCCCGAGGCGACCTGCCGCATGTCAGCCCGGTAACGAACTGCTCACCGCGGCGGACCGTGCACGATGGTCCTCGCCGGCGTGCACGGGCGTCCAATCTGCGCCGATCACGGCGCTGCGACGCTACCTGGACCTTCACCCGAACGAACGAGGAGCACACCCGTGGCCATCGACTTCACCCTCTCCGACGAGCAGCTCGGTCTCCGCCTTCAGGCGCGCGAATTCGCTGACAACGTGCTGAGCCAGGTCCCCGACGTCATCGCGCCGATCCCCGATCCGCTCGACCGGTTCCGTGCCCTGAAGCCCTTCTATCAGCAGATGGTCGACGCCGGCTTCGTCAAGGGACTCATCCCCGCCGAGAACGGCGGACACCGCTTCAGCAACCTCCAGTTCGCCCTCGCCTGCGAGGAGCTCGCACGGGTCGAGATCAACACCCCGACCGCGATCCTCGGCACCGGGCTGGGGGTGTTCCCGATCATCACGGCAGGCACTCCTGAGCAGAAGGAACGCTTCCTCGCGCCTTTCACCGACGGCAGCCCGGCCCTGGGGGCGATCGCTTTCACCGAGGCCGCGGGAGGAGCGAACTTCGACCACCCGGACCCCAAGTACGGCGTGCAGACCTTCGCCGTCCGCGACGGCGACGAATGGGTCATCAACGGCCGCAAGGCCTACACCACCAACGCGTCGGGCTGGGACGACCAGGGCGCCGACATCATCAGCGTCGTGTGCCGCATCGACGAGACCAAGCCGCCGGCGGAATCCCTCGCGATCATCGTCGTCGAGAAGGGCACGCCCGGTGTGACCTTCTCGGGGATCATCGACACGATCGGTCACCTCGCCACGAACTCCCCGTATGTGGACTTCGTCGATGTGCGGGTACCGTTGGAAAACCTCATCGGCGTTCCGGGCGACGGGTTGAACCTCACCAAGGGTGCGTTCTCCTGGACGTGCTCGAGCATCGCCGCAGCCGCCGTGGGGAAAATGCGCCGAGCGTTCGAGATCGCCTACGACTTCGTGTCGACCGAGAAGCGATCGGGGAGTGTCCCGGTCATCGACCACCAGAACGCCGGCTACATGCTGGCCGACATCAAGACGCGCATCGAGGTGGGGCGCTACTTCGCGTGGAAGGCCGCCGACCACTTCGACAAGACCGGTGGACTCGACCGCGAGCTGTCGAACATGTCGAAGATCTACAACTCCGAGCTGGCCGTGCAGACCGTGTACGACGCGATGCGGCTCGTCGGCGTCGACTCGTACGGTGATCGCGCCCCGCTCGGCGACATCATGCAGGACGTGCTGTGCCTGCCCGTGTACGACGGCGGCAACATGGGCGTGCGGCGTCGCCACCTGCACGAGATGCTGCGCACCCCCGGATACGACCACTTGGCCGCGGCGGAGAATCGCCTGTCGGTCTGACAAAACCGCCCCGTGTGGAACCGCGGCGATGGCGGTTCCACACGGGGCTCTTCCGCGCGCAGGCGGCGGCGCGTCAGATCGAGTACTCGGGTGCCATCAGCAGGGCCCGTGTGTCTTCACCGGCCCGTCGCGAGCGCGCCTTCGCCGGCACGCCCACGAGCACGCTGTCCGCGGGCGCATCGCGCGTGACCACCGCATTCGCCCCGATCACTGCTCGCGCTCCGATGGTGACGGGCCCCAGGACCTTCGCCCCGGCTCCGACGGCGACTCCATCGTGAAGCGTGGGGTGGCGCTTGCCGCCCTCGCGCTGCCGACCGCCGAGGGTCACGCCGTGGTAGAGCATGACGTCGTCGCCGACCTCGGCCGTCTCACCGATGACGACGCCCATGCCGTGGTCGATGAAGAAGCGGCGTCCGATCGTGGCGCCGGGGTGGATCTCGATGCCGGTGAGCCAGCGCGTCGCCTGGGACAGGGCCCGCGCCGGGAAGCGCAGCCCCCGTCGCCACAGGCGGTTCGCGACGCGGTACGACCACACGGCGTGCAGCCCCGGGTACAGCAGCGCGATCTCGAGCCCGCCTCGAGCCGCGGGATCGCGGAGCTTCGCCGAGGAGATGTCTTCGCGGATGCGGGAGAGAACCCCCACCGTCAGTCTTCGCGCAGGTGCTCGTAGAGGGCGGTCGAGAGGTAGCGCTCGCCGTACGACGGGATGATCACGACGATGTTCTTGCCGGCGGCCTCGGGACGGCGCGCGATCTCGAGCGCGGCCCAGATCGCCGCTCCCGACGACATGCCGACCAGGATGCCGTCCTTGGCCGCGGTCTCGCGGGCGACGCGGATCGCGTCGTCGAACTCGACGTCGATGACCTCGTCGAGGATGTCGCGGTCGAGGATCGCGGGGACGAAGTTGGGACCGATGCCCTGGATCTTGTGGGGCCCCGGGTGCCCCTTCGTGAGGATGGGGGAGTCGGCGGGCTCGACGGCGACGATCTTGACGCCGGGGACGCGCTCCTTCAGCACCTGGCCGACACCGGTGATCGTTCCGCCCGTGCCGATGCCGGCGACGAAGTAGTCGACCTTGCCGT
The DNA here is from genome assembly GCF_030818255.1 of Microbacterium sp. SORGH_AS_0969. Classification (NCBI taxonomy): domain Bacteria; kingdom Bacillati; phylum Actinomycetota; class Actinomycetes; order Micrococcales; family Microbacteriaceae; genus Microbacterium; species Microbacterium sp. SORGH_AS_0969. The sequence goes on along the minus strand of NZ_JAUTAG010000001.1, from coordinate 80,002 downwards.
CGGTGTCGCGCAGGATCTCTTCTGCGGTCGTCTTGCGGTGGATCGCCGGGTTCGCCTCGTTCTCGAACTGGCGCGCCCACACGGCGCCCGGAGTCTCGGCGACGATGCGCTTGGCCTCGTCGACCGCGTACGACATGCCCTTGGTGGGGTCGGTCAGAACGAGCTCCGCGCCGAACGCCTTGAGCAGGATCCGGCGCTCCTTCGACATCGAGGCGGGCATCGTGAGGATGACCTTGTAGCCGCGAGCGGCGCCGACCATCGCCAGGGCGATGCCGGTGTTGCCGCTCGTGGACTCGACGAGGGTGCCGCCCGGCTTCAGCTCGCCCGACGCTTCTGCGGCGTCGACGATCGCGATGCCCAGGCGATCCTTGACGCTGGAAGCCGGGTTGTAGAACTCCAGCTTCGCCAGGATCTGCGCCTCGGTCCCCTCCGCAACGCGGTTCAAGCGCACCAGCGGAGTGTCGCCGAACGCAGAGGTGATGTCGGAGTGGATGCCGGGCATGGGTCGCCTTTCGCCGTCGATGAGAACGCGATCATCCTAGGCGAGTCCTCCGACACGCAGGCGTGTGTGACGCCGGACGACTAGGCTCGGACCCCGTCATGCGTGAGACCGCACCACCCCCCGCCCCCACGGCCGTTCCCGTCGCCGACGTCGTCCGCGACCTCGAGACCCGTTTCGCGGTCGCGGGTATCCCCGACCCGCGGGTCGACGCCGAGCTCCTCGCCGGGCACGTGCTGCACCTCTCGCGCGGGGGAGTGCAGGCCGCCGCGATCCGCGGAGACCGGATGCCGCCCGCCGCCACCGCCGAGCTGCTTCCGCTCGCCGATCGTCGCTGCGCCCGCGAACCCCTCCAGCACCTCACCGGCGTCGCCCCGTTCCGTTCGCTCGAGCTGGCCGTCGGTCCGGGCGTGTTCGTCCCGAGGCCCGAGACCGAGATGGTCGCGCAGCTGGCGATCAACGCGCTCGGCGCCGTCGCATCCGAGTCGCCGATCGCCGTCGATCTCGGAACCGGCAGCGGCGCGATCGCCCTGGCGATGGCCACCGAGGTTCCGCACGCGCGGGTGTTCGCCGCCGAGAACAGCGTCGACGCGTTCATCTGGACGAAAGAGAACGTCGCCCGGATCGGAGCGGAGAACGTCACCCTCGCCTTCGTCGACCTCGCCGACGCGTTCCCCGAGCTCGACGGAACCGTGTCGGTCGTGGCATCCAACCCGCCGTACGTGCCCGACGACGCCATCCCCCGCGATCCGGAGGTGCGGCTGTACGACCCTCCGGCCGCGCTGTACGGCGGACCGGACGGGCTGGATGCCGTGCGCCACCTCTCGCGAGTCGGATTGCGGCTCGGCCACCCCGGGGCGACCCTCGTCATCGAACACGGCGAGTGGCAGGGCCCCGCGATCCGCGATCTCCTGACGGCGGACGGGTGGCGCGCTGCCGCGACGCACCCGGACCTGACCTCGCGCGACCGGGCGACGACGGCGGTGCACCCCTGACACGCGCCGTCGGGAGTGAAGAGCCTCCGACGCGCAAGTAGACTGGCGCGCGATATGTCACCTGTCTACGACTGCCGAGACGAGTCGCAGCTGCTCTCGGGCATGCGCCATGCACGCCAGGCGATCGGCCGCGGCGAGCTCGTCGTGCTTCCCACCGACACCGTCTACGGCGTCGCCGCCGACGCGTTCAACGCCCGCGCCGTGGCCGGTCTCCTCGAGGCCAAGGGTCGCGGTCGCCAGCAGCCGCCGCCGGTCCTGGTCGCCGGGGTCGGCACCCTGCGGGCGCTCGTGGCCGAGATCCCTCCCGCCGTCGACGACCTCGTGCGCGAGTTCTGGCCGGGCGGGCTCACCATCGTGCTCCCCGCTCAGCCCTCCCTGTCATGGGACCTCGGCGACACCCACGGCACCGTCGCCGTACGCATGCCGGCTCACCACCTCACCCTCGAGCTCCTCGAAGAGACGGGCCCTCTCGCCGTCTCCAGCGCGAACCGCACCGGCATGGCTGCGGCCGTGAACATCGACGCCGCGCGCGACATGCTCGGCGACAGCGTCGCCGCCTACCTCGACTCCGGCCCGAGCGAGACGGGGATCGCGTCCACGATCGTCGATGCCACCACCCTCGTCGGCGGTGCCGAGCCTCGCGTGCGTGTCCTCAGAGAGGGCGCCGTCTCCCGCGAACGTCTGCGAGAGGTGCTCGGGGATCTTCTCGAGCCGGATCCCGACCCCGATGCTCCCGTGCCGACCCCCGCCGCGGCTTCTGCCGATGCGTCCAGCGTCGACGCGTCGAACGGCGAGCCCGCGCGTGCGGCGTCGGACACGGATGCCGAGGCGCCGGGTCCGTGACCCAGTACCTCCTCACCATCCTCTTCACGGCGGCGGTCACGCTCGCGCTGTCGTGGGTGGTGTGGAAGCTCGCCCTGCGCTTCAAGCTCTATCCCGGCATCCGGGATCGGGATGTCCACAAGACCCCGACGCCTCGCCTGGGTGGCGTCGCGATGTTCCTGGGGCGTCGTCGCCGCCTTCGCCCTGTCGAGCCGTAACCCGTACTTCTCGATCTTCTGGGTCGACCCGGCCCCCGTTCTCTGGTTGCTCGGCGCTGTTCTGCTCATCGTGCTCGTCGGGGTCGCCGACGACCTGTGGGACCTGGACTGGATGATCAAGCTCGGCGCGCAGTTCGTCGCGGCCGGGATGATCGCGTGGTTCGGTCAGCTGCAGATCCTGTCGCTGCCGATCGGCGCCCTCACGGTGGGGTCGAGCTGGGTCAGCTTCCTTCTCACGGTCTTCGCGCTCGTCGTGGTGATGAACGCCGTCAACTTCATCGACGGGTTGAACGGTCTCGTGGCGGGCGTGTGCCTGATCGCGAACGGGGTCTTCTTCGCCTACTCATACCTGCTCGTGCGGGACACCGGCGCCAGCACCTACTTCAACCTGGCCTCCTTCATCGCGGCCGTGCTGGTCGGCGCGTGTCTCGGCTTCCTCCCCATGAACTGGACGCCGGCGAAGCTGTTCATGGGCGATGCTGGCGCCCTGATGCTGGGTCTGCTCATGGCCAGCTCCGCGATCGCCATCACGGGGCAGCTCGACCCGGCCGTCCTGGACCCCGAGAAGATCGGCCGTTCGCAGCTGCTGGGCGCGTTCATCCCGATCCTGCTCCCGGTGGTGATCGTCCTCCTTCCGCTGCTGGACTTCGGCCTCGCCGTGGCTCGCCGCCAGTGGGCGGGCCGGTCGCCCTTCTCGCCCGATCGCAAGCACCTGCACCACCGCATGCTCGACATGGGGCACACCGACACCAGTGCGGTCCTCATCTTCTACTCCTGGACGGCCGTGGTGAGCCTGGCCTTCCTGCTCATGTACATCGGAACCCAGCAGAGCTGGCCCGGCGACTATCTGTTCGGCATCCTGTTCGGCGCGGTCGGCGTCGTCGCCTGCGCGGTGCTGACCGTTCTTCCCTCCCCGCATCGCTGGCGACTCGCGTCGCGGCGTCCGCGTCCCACCCCACCGGAGCCCCACTCATGACCAGCATCACTCCCGCCCGTCGCCCGTCCAGCACCCCGGTGCTGAGAACCGCCCTGGTCTGGGGAGGCATCGTCACCGTCGTCCTGCTCGTCGTCGGCGCGGTCGTCGGCTTCGCGGTCGGGGGAGCGGGAGGTCTCGGCAGCGCTCTGTCCGGAGTCGCGGTGAGCGCGGTCTTCCTCGCGGTGACCGCCGCGAGCATCCTCATCGCCAATCGGTGGTTCGGTGACCCGCTGTACGTCCCGCTCTTCTTCGGCATCGTGCTCGGAGGCTGGCTGCTGAAGCTCGTGCTGTTCATCGTCGCCATCGTCGTGCTCCGGGAACAGGCGTGGGTGAGCCCGGTGATCTTCTACGTCGCGCTGGTGGTCAGCGTGGTGGCGTCCCTGGTCGTCGACGTCGTCGTGCTCCTGCGCATGCGCATCCCCAGCGCGAGCGACGTATCCCTGCCCACGGATCCCGACGAGGGCGACCGCCGGTCCTGACGACGACGCCCACCCGCCTATCGTCCCGTCGCCCGTTGTGCAAGCCGGATACCCCGGTGCCGAGAGGATCCGTCGCACGCGCCACATGGATCCGCTGGGAGTTTGATAGGGTGGGGTAAGTACCCGCCCGCACCAGGGTTATCCCTCCAGGTCTGCATTCTGGGTGCTCTCACCGACCATCGTCGCAACGGTTCACACCGATGCCCCGAAGCTGGAGCCAGCGCTGACTACTCAAGCTGCGACCCTGATCACGAACCTCGCGTCCGCGGGTGCGGAGTTCCACCCGCCGTCCATCGGCGAGTTCTTCCCCGACGCGGTGCTCTTCGAGGGCACGATCTTCGCGATCACCCGCATCAACCTGACGCAGATGCTGGCCACGCTCGTGCTCGTGCTGTTCCTGGTCATCGGAACCCGGCGCATGACGGTCGTCCCCGGCCGGTTCCAGAGCGTCGTCGAGATGGGCCTGGACTTCGTCCGCGTCAACATCGCCGAAGACATCCTCGGGCGCAAGGACGGCAAGCGCTTCCTGCCGATCCTGACCACCATCTTCTTCATGGTGTTGTTCATGAACATCACGGGTGTCATCCCCGGTCTGAACATCGCCGGCACGAGCGTCATCGCCGTGCCCATGCTGCTGGCGATCGTCGCCTACGTGACGTTCATCTACGCCGGTATCAAGAAGAGCCCCGGCGGCTTCTTCAAGAACGCTCTGCTGCCCTCCGGCGTCCCGTGGCCGCTCTACATCATCATCGTCCCGCTCGAGTTCCTCTCGACCTTCATCATCCGTCCCGTCACGCTGACGCTGCGACTCCTGATGAACATGGTCGTCGGCCACCTCATGCTGGTGCTGTTCTTCTCGGCCACGCAGTTCTTCGTGGTCGACCTCAGCGGCTGGTGGACGGCTCTCGGCGCGGGTTCCCTCGCCTTCGGCTTCGCCTTCACCCTGTTCGAAATCTTCGTCGCCTTCCTCCAGGCGTACGTCTTCGCGATCCTCACCGCGGTCTACATCCAGCTCGCGGTCGCAGAAGAGCACTGAGCGGCCCGGCGCACGCCGAGCCACCCAACCGAAAGGAAAAATCCGTGGACGCAACTACGGTTCTCGCCCAGGTCACCGGTAACGTCGCCACGATCGGCTACGGCCTCGCCGCGATCGGCCCCGCCATCGGCGTGGGTATCGTCGTCGGCAAGACGATCGAGGGTGTCGCCCGTCAGCCCGAGCTCGCGGGTCGCCTGCAGGTGCTGATGTTCATCGGTATCGCCTTCACCGAGGCGCTCGCCTTCATCGGCATCGCGACCGGCTTCATCTTCACCTGATCCGGCCGCTCTCGACTCACTGTAAGGAGACAGGATGCTGAACGCTCTTGTCACACTCGCCGCGGAGCCCGCGGGGGAAGCGCACAACCCGCTCATTCCCGCGGTCTACGACATCATATGGTCGGCCGTGTGCTTCGTCGTCATCGTCTTCGTGGTGTGGCGCGTCGCTCTGCCGCGCATGGCGAAGCTGCTCGACGAGCGCAGTGCTGCCATCGAGGGCAACATCGCGAAGGCCGACGAGGCTCAGCGACAGGCCGAGGCCGCCCTCGAGCAGTACACCGCCCAGCTCGCCGAGGCGCGCCGTGAGGCCGGTGAGATCCGCGAGACCGCGACCCAGGACGGCCGCAAGATCGTCGCCGAGGCGAAGGAGACCGCCGCGGTCGAGGCCGCGCGCATCACCGCCGCCGCTCACAACCAGATCGAGGCCGAGCGCCAGACCGCTCTCGTCCAGCTGCGCTCCGAGGTCGGCACCCTTGCCGTCGACCTCGCGGGCAACGTGATCGGAGAGACCCTGTCGGACGACGCCCGTGCGAACGCCGTCGTCGACCGCTTCCTCGCCGAGCTCGAGGCATCCGAGACCCTTCGACAGGCTCAGGGACCGGTGAGTAACTGATGGGCAGCGCGACCACTCAGGCGCGGACCGCGACGGCGGAGGCCCTGGCTTCCACCTCGGGCGTCGATCTCGACGTCGCGCGCGAACTGTTCGCTGCCGTCGGCACCGTGAGCGGGTCGGCTCAGCTGAGCGGCGCGCTGTCCGACTCGTCGGTGCCGGCTCCCGCTCGCGCGGGACTGGTGTCGGCCGTCTTCGGCTCTTCCTACCGTCCCGCGACGGTGGCGCTGCTCAGCAGTGCCGCTCAGCAGCGCTGGTCCACCTCCGCCGAGTTCGTCGAGGGCATCGAGGAGCTCGCCGTTCGCGCCACAGCCGTGGCGGAGTCGGCCGACATCGAGCCCGAGCTGTTCTCGTTCTCGCGTACGGTCGCCGCCAACGGAGAGCTCGAGCTCGCACTGGGCGGGCGTCTCGGAGACGCCTCCGCAAAGGGCGCGCTCGTCACGAAGCTCCTCGACGGACGCGTCAGCGCCGGTACGACCCTGATCGTGTCGTCGCTCGTGCAGAACGCCCGCGGTCGTCGGGTGCGCGCACTCCTCCGCCGCGCGGAGAGCATCGTCGCCGACCAGCGGACGCGCATCGTCGCGACCGTTCTACGCGGCAGCGCCTCTGAGCGCCGAGCAGCAGACCCGTCTGCAGAACGCTCTCAGCGCTCGCTACGGTTCGGCGGTCACGCTGAACACCGTGATCGACCCGACGGTGGTCGGCGGTCTGCGCGTGCAGATCGCGGACGACGTCATCGACGCGAGCGTGTCCGCACGTCTCGCTGACCTCCGCCAGCGGATCGCAGGCTAAAGACTTTCCGCCCGAACGGGCGTGGATCTGGGGGCCTCGCAGCCCCACGAACGAAGGAAGACAATGGCAGATCTCTCTATCAGCCCCGACGTCATTCGTGACGCGCTGAAGGACTTCGTCACCGCCTACGAGCCCACCGGCGCTGCGGCGACCGAGGTCGGCGCCGTCGTCGACGCGGCCGACGGCATCGCTCACGTCGAGGGCCTTCCCGGCGTCATGGCCAACGAGCTCATCCGCTTCGCGGACGGCACGCTGGGCCTCGCGCAGAACCTCGACGAGAACGAGGTCGGTGTCGTCGTCCTCGGCGACTTCGCCGGCATCGAAGAGGGCCAGAGCGTCACCCGCACGGGCGAGGTCCTCTCGGTCGGCGTCGGCGAGGGCTACCTCGGCCGCGTCGTCGACCCGCTGGGCAACCCCATCGACGGTCTCGGCGAGATCGCGACGACGGGTCGCCGTGCCCTCGAGCTCCAGGCTCCCGGCGTCATGCAGCGCAAGAGCGTTCACGAGCCGCTCCAGACCGGTATCAAGGCCATCGACGCCATGATCCCCGTCGGTCGCGGACAGCGCCAGCTCATCATCGGCGACCGCCAGACCGGCAAGACGGCCATCGCGATCGACACGATCATCAACCAGAAGGCCAACTGGGAGTCGGGCGACGTCAACAAGCAGGTGCGCTGCATCTACGTCGCCATCGGCCAGAAGGGCTCGACCATCGCTTCGGTGAAGGGCGCGCTCGAGGACGCCGGCGCGATGGAGTACACCACCATCGTCGCGGCTCCCGCCTCCGACCCCGCGGGCTTCAAGTACCTCGCCCCCTACACCGGCTCGGCCATCGGCCAGCACTGGATGTACGAGGGCAAGCACGTCCTGATCATCTTCGACGATCTGTCGAAGCAGGCCGAGGCCTACCGTGCCGTTTCGCTTCTCCTCCGCCGCCCGCCGGGCCGCGAGGCGTACCCCGGCGACGTCTTCTACCTGCACTCGCGTCTGCTCGAGCGTTGCGCGAAGCTGTCCGACGAGCTCGGCGCCGGTTCGATGACGGGTCTGCCGATCATCGAGACCAAGGCCAACGACGTCTCGGCCTACATCCCCACCAACGTGATCTCGATCACCGACGGCCAGATCTTCCTGCAGTCCGACCTCTTCAACGCCAACCAGCGTCCCGCGGTCGACGTGGGTATCTCGGTCTCGCGCGTCGGTGGTGACGCCCAGGTGAAGTCGATCAAGAAGGTCTCCGGAACGCTCAAGCTCGAGCTCGCGCAGTACCGTTCGCTCGAGGCCTTCGCGATGTTCGCGAGCGACCTCGACGCGGCTTCGCGTCGTCAGCTCGCCCGCGGTGCGCGCCTGACCGAGCTGCTCAAGCAGCCCCAGTACTCGCCGTACCCCGTCGAGGAGCAGGTCGTCTCGATCTGGGCCGGTACCAACGGCAAGCTCGACAGCGTCGAGGTCTCGGACGTGCTCCGCTTCGAGCGCGAGCTGCTCGACTACCTGCGTCGCAACTCGACCGTGCTCGACACGCTGCGCGAGACCAACGTGCTCGACGACGACACGCTCGCCGAGCTGGAGAAGAAGGTCGACGCGTTCGCCCTCGAGTTCCAGCCCGGTGGCGACCAGAGCGTCGTGGGCGCCGAGAAGGTCGACGCGGCCGAGGCGGAAGACGTCAACCAGGAGCGGATCGTCAAGGGCCGTCGCTAAGAGCGGCGACACGAGAACGGAATCATGGGCGCACAACTGCGGGTCTACAAGCAGAAGATCAGTTCTGCTCAGACGACCAAGAAGATCACCAAGGCGATGGAGCTCATCGCGGCCTCGCGCATTCAGAAGGCGATGGCGCGTGTGCGCGCGGCATCCCCCTTCGCGCGTGCCGTGACGAGCGCCGTCTCCGCGGTGGCCACGTACTCGTCCGTCGACCACCCGCTGACGACCGAGCGCGAGAACATCCGCCGCTCGGCCGTGGTCATCTTCACGTCGGACCGTGGTCTTGCCGGCGCGTTCAACTCGCAGATCCTTCGTGAGGGTCTCGAGCTGGCCGAGCTGCTGCGGTCGCAGGGCAAAGAGGTCGTCTTCTACCTCGTCGGGCGCAAGGCCGTCGGATACTTCCAGTTCCGTCGCATGCCGAGCATCGAGCAGTGGGTCGGCGACACCGACACTCCGCAGTTCTCGACGGCGGAGGAGATCTCCGAGTCGGTCCTCAAGGCCTACCGCGCGGGCGGCGACAACGACGGCGTCGATGAGATCCACCTCGTCTACAACCGCTTCGTCAGCATGATGACGCAGTCGCCGGAGTCGGTCCGCCTTCTCCCGCTCGAGGTCATCGAGGCCGATGAGGCACCGGCGCAGTCCGAGATCTACCCGCTCTACGAGTTCGAGCCCGACGCCGAGACGGTTCTCGACGCGCTCCTGCCGGTCTACGTCCAGAGCCGCATCTTCAACGCTCTTCTGCAGTCTTCGGCCGCCAAGCACGCCGCGACGCAGAAGGCCATGAAGTCGGCCAGTGACAACGCCGACAAACTCATCACCGACTACACCCGCCTGCGCAACAACGCGCGTCAGGCGGAGATCACGCAGCAGATCGCCGAGATCGTCGGCGGCGCCGATGCCCTGGCATCCGGCAAGTAAGTTCCCAAGGAGAGAAGAAGCCATGAGCCTCACCGCCGAGAAGACCGACGCGGCCGTCGTCGGACGCGTCGCGCGCGTCACCGGCCCGGTCGTCGACATCGAGTTCCCGCATGACGCGATCCCCGACATCTACAACGCGCTGAAGACCACGATCACCATCGGTGACGAGTCGACCGAGATCACCCTCGAGGTCGCGCAGCACCTCGGCGACGACCTCGTCCGCGCCATCGCCCTCAAGCCGACCGACGGCATCGTCCGCGGCCAGGAGGTGCGCGACACCGGCGGCCCCATCTCGGTGCCCGTCGGCGACGTCACCAAGGGCAAGGTCTTCGACGTGACGGGTGAGGTGCTCAACGCCGCTCCCGGCGAGACCATCGAGGTCACCGAGCGCTGGGGCATCCACCGCAAGGCGCCGAGCTTCGACCAGCTCGAGTCCAAGACCGAGATGTTCGAGACCGGCATCAAGTCGATCGACCTCCTCACCCCGTATGTGCAGGGTGGAAAGATCGGCCTCTTCGGTGGTGCCGGTGTCGGTAAGACCGTCCTCATCCAGGAGATGATCCAGCGCGTCGCGCAGGACCACGGTGGTGTCTCGGTGTTCGCCGGCGTCGGCGAGCGCACCCGTGAGGGCAACGACCTCATCGGCGAGATGGAAGAGGCGGGTGTCTTCGACAAGACCGCCCTCGTGTTCGGCCAGATGGACGAGCCGCCGGGGACGCGTCTGCGCGTCGCACTCTCGGCCCTGACGATGGCGGAGTACTTCCGCGACGTCCAGAAGCAGGACGTGCTGTTGTTCATCGACAACATCTTCCGCTTCACGCAGGCGGGTTCCGAGGTTTCGACGCTACTCGGTCGCATGCCTTCCGCGGTGGGTTACCAGCCGAACCTCGCCGACGAGATGGGTGTGCTCCAGGAGCGCATCACCTCGACGCGCGGTCACTCGATCACCTCGCTCCAGGCGATCTACGTCCCGGCCGACGACTACACCGACCCGGCTCCCGCGACCACCTTCGCGCACCTCGACGCCACCACCGAGCTCTCGCGTGAGATCGCGTCGAAGGGTCTGTACCCGGCCATCGACCCGCTGACGTCGACGAGCCGCATCCTCGACCCGCGCTACATCGGTGCCGACCACTACCGCGTGGCGACCGCCGTGAAGCAGATCCTGCAGAAGAACAAGGAACTGCAGGAGATCATCGCGATCCTCGGTGTCGACGAGCTCTCCGAGGAAGACAAGATCGTCGTGTCGCGTGCACGTCGCATCCAGCAGTTCCTTTCTCAGAACACCTACATGGCGAAGAAGTTCACCGGTGTCGAGGGCTCCACGGTCCCGATCAAGGAGACCATCGAGTCGTTCGACGCGATCGTCAAGGGCGACTTCGACCACGTGGCCGAGCAGGCGTTCTTCAACGTCGGTGGCATCTCCGACGTCGAAGCCAAGTGGGCGCAGATCCAGAAGGAGAACGGCTGACATGTCGTTGCGCGTGAGCCTGGTGTCGGCCGACGCCGAGGTGTGGACGGGAGAGGCCTCGCTCGTCGTGGCCAAGACCGTCGAGGGTGAGATCGGCTTCATGCAGGGGCATGAGCCGGTGCTCGCGATCCTCGCCCAGGGCGAGGTGCGCATCACCCGCACCGACGGCTCGAAGATCCTCGCCAACGCTGAGGACGGCTTCCTGTCGATGGCGAACGATGAGCTCACGATCGTGGCCGGAAACGCTGCGCTCGTCTCCTGACGCCTGATTCCTCACGACGCGCGTCGCCCGGTTCGCCGGGCGGCGCGCGTCGCTCCTTTCGTGGAAGGTCGCATGCTCGTTCTCCTGCCTCCCTCTGAAACCAAACGGCCCGGCGGCGATGGCGAGGCCATGCGTCTCGAGGCCCTCTCGCTTCCGGCGCTGCGTCCGCAGCGTGAAGCGGTCATCGACGCGCTCGTCGCTCTGTCCGCCGACCAGGACGAAGCGGCGCGGGTGCTCAAGCTCAGTGCGAAACGTCGTCACGAGGTCGCCGACAACGCGGCTCTGCGCGACGCACCGACGATGCCCGCGATCGACCGCTACACCGGCGTTCTGTTCGATGCTCTGGATGCCGCCGGCCTCGACACCGCGGCGCGGTCGTGGGTCGCGGACCACGTGCTGATCCATTCGGCGCCGTTCGGCCCGGTCGGTGCGCTCGACGGCATCCCCGCATATCGCCTGGCGGCGGGAATCTCGATACCCGGACTCCCGTCTTTGCGTCGGGTGTGGGCGGATGCCGTCACCTCCGCACTGTCCGCTCTCTCGACGCCGTTCATCCTCGATCTGCGATCCGAGGCGTACGCGGCGCTCGGGCCTGTGCCCGCGGATGTCGCGAGCGCCTACGTCCGCGTTGTGACCGGTGGGGGAGAGGCGCCGGTTCGCGCGTTGAACCACTTCAACAAACACGCGAAGGGCGACCTGGTCCGGTCACTGGCGCTCACGGCCCCGACGATCGGGTCGAGGAACGATTTCGTGGCGTGGGGACGTCGGGCCGGCTGGGACATCCGCGAGGCCGCGGACGGAGAGCTCGCCCTATTCGTCTAGCACACCCGCGCGGTGGGTGTCAGGAAACACTCAGGTTCGCTACCATGTCACCCACCGGGAAACTCCCGCTGGCGCGCGTCTGCGCCATCATCGTCCGAAAGGATCGACGTGGACACCCTTCACCTCGCATACAGCGACCCCTACGGGGCGTCGGATGCCGCCGGGCTGGCAGCCCTGGGCGCCCTGTACGCCTTCTCGGCCGTCCTCGGTCTCATCGGCTACGCCATCACCGCTTTCCTTGCCATGAAGGTCTTCGAGCGTGCGGGAGTCGAGGGCAAGTGGCGTGCCTGGGTGCCGGTGTACAACTACATGGTCTTCGCCAAGCTCGGTGACGTCTCGCCCTGGGTCATCCTCGGAATCGTGATCGCCGGGGTGATTCCGATCCTCAACTTCCTCGCGCTGCTCGCCGGCATCGTCGTGCTCATCATGGCTTCCGTGCGCGTCAACGCGAAGTTCGGCCGCGAGTGGCCGATCCTGCTGCTGTTCCTCCTGAACGGGCTCGGCGTCTGGATCTGGCTCGGCATCCTCGGCTTCAGCAGCAACCGGTGGAACCCCGCCGCTGCCTCCCCGTCGCCGTGGGGCAACTCGTTCCTCGCCGACAAGACGGTCTGGAACGGCGTGCCCGTGCAGCCCGCGCAGCAGGGCGTCGGTGCGAACGCCGCCCCGCAGGGGTACGGCGCGCCCCAGGGCTACTCGGCGCCGCCGACCGGCTCGACCCCGCCCGCCGCGGGCGCCACCCCGCCGCCGCCGGCCCCGCCCGCGACGGGAACGACCCCGCCGCCGCCCGCACCGCCGGCCGGCCCCCTGGTCTGATCGTTCGATGGGCTCCTCACCCCGGTGAGGAGCCCATCGTCGTTCGCGCGGTCGTGCGGCGATCATCCCTCCGTGCCGCCCCGGGGTTAGCGTGGAGGGATGACGACTTCCCTTCTTCCTCAACGACCCGTTGGACGCTCCGGACTCCGGGTCTCCGCGGTCGGGCTCGGATGCAACAACTTCGGCCGGTCGGGGACCCCCACCGAGACGCTCGAGGGGACCCGTGCGGTTCTGGACGCCGCACTCGATGCGGGCGTCACTTTCCTCGACACGGCCGACGTGTACGGCCGCGAGTACGGGCTGTCGGAGACGCTGATGGGCGAGGCGCTCCTGGGGCGTCGTGACGAGGTCGTGCTCGCGACGAAGTTCGGCCACGCCGATCTCGCGCCCGGCGTGCTCGGGGGAGCGAAGGCGTCACGGACATCGATCCGTCGATCGGTGGAGGGATCGCTCCGCCGACTGCGGACCGACTGGATCGACCTCTACCAGCTGCACACGCCCGACCCCTCGACCCCCATCGAAGAGACACTCGACACGCTCGCTGATCTCGTCCGCGAGGGCAAGGTCCGGTACGTGGGCCACTCCAACTTCGCCGGATGGCAGATCGCCGAGGCGGAGTTCGCGGCACGCGGAGTGAGGTTCATCTCGTCGCAGAACCAGTACAGCCTGCTCGCTCGTGCGGCAGAGCGGGAGGTGCTGCCGGCGGTGGGACGGTTCGGCCTGGGTCTTCTGCCGTTCTTCCCCCTCCACAACGGCCTGCTGACGGGAAAGTTCTCACGGGAGGGAGGGCCCGAGGGAAGCCGCATCATGCGCCAGCGCCCTCACCTGTGGCGGGACGCGCCGTGGGATGCCCTCGAGCGGTATCAGACGTTCTGCGAGGAGCGCGGCATCACCATGCTCCAGGCGACGTTCGCGTGGTTCCTCGCCAACCCGCTGGTGTCGAGTGTCATCGCGGGAGCCACGAGCCCGGAGCAGGTGCGCGCGAACGCCGAAGCGGCGACCGCGTGGACGCCCACCGCGGAGGAGATCGCGGAGATCGACGGCATCCTGAGTCTTCCCGCCGACCCGGCGGCCGGATGACCCGGCCGTCTGCCGCGGCTGGGCGCGGCGCTGCCCGAGTCCGTGCGCGGGCGTCCATTAGGATGGCAGGGCCGCGCGCTCTCGCCGGCGAAGCTGTCGGCCAACCGGAGGATCTCTCGTGCCCGAGGTGACCACGCAAACGCGTACCGTTCCACTCACGGGGGCGACGCTCGAGCTGGCGTGGGCTGCGGGCACCGACACCGGGAAGCGCCGTGAGGTCAATCAGGACGCGGTCCTCGCGGAGTACCCGTTGTTCGTGGTCGCAGACGGAATGGGCGGACATCTCGGTGGGGAGATCGCGAGCGCGAGCACGGTCGACCGACTGCGCGCCGTCGTCGACGGGGGGACGGTGTCGCCCCGGCACATCGAGAAGGCCCTGTCCCGCGCGGTCAAGGACATCGTCTCGCACCCCGAGACCACCGATGAGGGCACCGGGACGACGCTGACCGGGCTGTATCTCGAGACGACGACGGACGAGCCCCACTGGGTCACCCTGAACATCGGCGATTCGCGGGTGTACCTCCTGCGCGACGACGACATCGTCCAGGTGACGACCGATCACTCGGTGGTGCAGGAGTTGATCGCCGCGGGGCGGCTGAGCCCCGAAGAGGCGGAGAACCACCCTTACGGAAACGTCATCACACGTGCCGTCGGACCGAGCGACAGCGTCAAGCCGGACTACCTCCGCCTCGAAGTCGTCGACGGCGATCGGTTCGTCGTGTGCTCGGACGGGCTTACCAAAGAGCTCACCGACTTCGGTATCAAGCACTTCCTCGAGGCGAACGCCGACCCGGCCGCAGCCGTCGACGCGATGATGGCGGCGGCCCTCGAGAACGGCGGCCGCGACAACATCACGATCATCGTGCTCGACGTCAACCGCCGCTCTTCCTGAGAATTCACCCTTGACCGCGGTTGCCCGCGGATTCTACGTTCGGCATATGACTTCCGCTCGCGAACGGACGTCGGGCAAAGGACTGGCCGCCGGGACCCTCGGACTCTGGGGTTCGACCGTCATCGGACTGGCATCCACCGCCCCCGTCTACTCCCTCGTCGCCACCCTCGGCTTCGTCGTCGTCGCGGTGGGTGCCCAAGCGCCGATCGCGTTCGTCCTGGCGTTCATCCCGATGCTCTTCATCGCCTTCGCCTACCGTGAGCTGAACAACGAGGTGCCGGATTGCGGGACGACGTTCACCTGGGGGACGAAGGCGTTCGGACCGTGGGTCGGCTGGATGGGCGGGTGGGGAGTCGCCGTCGCGGGCATGGTCGTCCTCGCCAACCTGTCGCAGATCGCCGGCATCTACCTGTGGTCGCTGGTCGGTGACGGATCGCTCGCCGAGAACGTGCCTCTCGTGACCGCTACCGGCGTCGCGTTCATCGCGGCGATGACCTACGTGAGCTACCGGGGCGTCGAGATCGGCGAGCGCATCCAGAACATCCTGCTCGCCGTCCAGTACGTCGCCCTCGCGCTCTTCGTCGTCGTCGCGCTGTGGAAGTTCTTCGACGGCACGGCCCCGAACCCGACCCCGTTCGACCTCGCGTGGTTCAACCCGCTCGGCTTCACCGACTGGAGCGGCTTCACCGAGGCCGTCCTGCTCGCGCTCTTCATCTACTGGGGATGGGACACGTGCCTCGCGCTGAACGAGGAGACCAAGGATCCGAAGCGCATCCCCGGACGCGCGGCCCTGCTCACCACGGTGATCCTGCTCGGCACGTACGTCACGGTCACCGTCGCGGCGATGATGTACGCCGGCGTGGGAGAGGACGGCGCCGGCCTCGCCAACGCAGATAACGCCGACGACGTCTTCCTGGCGATGAAGGACGGGCTGTTCGGCCCGTTCGCGTGGGTGCTGGTGGTCGCGGTGCTCATCTCCGCGGTGTCATCGACGCAGACCACGATCCTGCCGACGGCACGCGGCACGCTGGCGATGGCGGCATACAAGGCCCTCCCCGCCCGCTTCCAGACGGTGCACCCGCGGTTCCACACGCCGTCGTTCTCGACGCTCGTCATGGGGATCGTCGCGAGCGTGTACTACGTGGGCATGACCGTCATCAGCGACAACATCCTCCAGGACTCCATCCTGTCGCTCGGTCTCGCGATCGCGTTCTACTACGCGATGACGGGGTACGCGTGCGTCTGGTACTTCCGACGCGAGCTCTTCACGTCCGGCAAGAACCTCGTCTACCGTGGCATCCTCCCCCTGCTCGGGGCGCTGATGCTCACGTACGCCTTCGTCCAGTCGGCGATCGACATGTACGACGTCGACTACGGCAATTCCGAGCTGCTCGGCATCGGCGGCACGTTCGTCGTCGGCATCGGCGCGCTGGCCTTCGGCGTCGTGCTGATGGTCGTGTGGTACCTCGTCCCGGCGTCCAAGCCGTTCTTCCGGGGCGAGAGCCTGAACCGGGACACCGAGGTGCTCGTTCCCGACGAGCCCATCACGTACCCGCGTTCGGTCGACGGCGGTATCTGACCACCCGGGCCGCTCTCGTGCGGGGCGGCCCGTCAGACCGTCGCGCGGATGAGACCGACCTCGCGGCCACCGCCCGAGATCGTCAGGGGCAGCAGGGCGAGGGTATCGGCGACCGCCTCGGGGGCGAGGGCTCCGGTGCGCTCGAGCAGACGCAGTGCCACCGCGTGCCCGGCGCGATTGGAGCCGTCGAGCATCTTCAGCGCGACCGTCGTGCCGTCGGGCGCCGTCATGACCTGGACGCCCTCGGCACCGAGCTTCGAGAAGACGCCGAGGCGCTCGATGACGACGGTGTCGGGGCGACCCGGGCCGTCGATCGTCCACGGGTGCTCTTTCACTGCGCGAACGAGCGTCCCGGCGCTGCGGTGCAGGGCGAACGGAGAGCGCTCCGACGAGGTCGCGATGCGCTGGATGGCGCGAGCGAGACCGACGAGGCTCATGGCGTACACGGGGGCGCCGCAGCCGTCGATCGCGGTCGTCGTCATGCGCTCGCCGACGAGGCGCTCGAGCACCTCGCGGATGTGTACCTGCAGCGGGTGCTCCGGGTCGAGGTAGTCCGCCGTGGACCAGCCGTTCGCGACGCACGTCAGCAGCATCGCCGCGTGCTTGCCCGAGCAGTTCATGCGCAGGGGCGAGGGCGACCCGTGATCGCGCACGAGTTCATCGCGCGCGGCGGTGTCGCTCGGCCACGCTGCGGGGCACCCCAGATCGTCTTCGGTCAGGCCGGCGGACTGCAGGATGCCACGGGCCGTCTCGACGTGGCGCTCGGTGCCGCAGTGGCTCGCCATCGCGATCGCCAGGCGCTCCTCGGCGAGGTCGGCGCCCGCGGAAAGGCACGCCAGCGCCTGCAGAGGCTTCATGCTCGAGCGGGGGAGGAACGGGGCTGTCGCCTCGCCGAGCGTGAGCTTCTCGGATCCGTCGGGAGCGAGCACGACAGCGACGCCGTGATGACGGGATTCGATGAAGCCGTTCCGTTCGACGACAGCGAGTTCGACGGAGGCGGGGGGCGTGGCGGGCATCCGTCCATTCTATGGCGACGGGACCTTCGTCCCCTGGCGTCGACGTCGGCGCTCCACGGGCCGGAAGTCGCCCTCCCACGCGGGCAGCACGGCAGACTGGGACCATGAACGGAGAGCACCACTACCGCCTGCGCTCGACCTGGACCGGGGACCGGGGGAGCGGCACCAGCGGATACCGCGACTACGACCGCGCGGTCACGCTGGAGGTCGACGGCAAGCCCGCGATCGCGGCATCCGCTGACAAGCCCTTCCGGGGCGATCCCGCCAAATGGAACCCGGAAGAGCTGCTGCTCGCGGCCCTCAGCGAGTGCCACCTGCTGTCGTACCTGCACGCGTGCGTCACGACCGGAGTCGTGGTCACGGCGTACGAGGACGACGCGTCGGGGACCATGCAGGAGGACGGCAACAGCGGCGGAGCCTTCACGGAGGTGGTCCTGCGTCCGCGCGTCCGGGTCGCTGACGAGTCGATGGTCGAAGCGGCCCGGACCGCCCACAAGCAGGCGCGCGAGTGGTGCTTCATCGCGAACTCGGTGAACTTCCCGGTCCGACACGAGCCCGAGATCACCGTCGGCTGATCCTGGCGCGCGGTCGGGGTCCGGCGTCGTACAGTGAGCGCATGCAGCTCGAACCGGCCCTCCGTCGCCTCGATCGGATCGCGGGTGGACGCCAGGCGGACCACCGCGTGGATGTCCCCGAGGACCCGAGAGTGCATCGGGCGTTCCGCGCGATCACCCTTCTCCTCGGACTCGGGTTCGTACTGGGTGTCGCCACGGTCGTCGTCGCTCTGGTGATGACGCTGAACGGTGCCGATGTCGGGTTCGCGGTGTGGATGCGGTGCCTCGTGGTGCTCGCGATCACGACGACGCTGTTCTACTTCCTCTGGCGTGCGCGAGCCGGGTGGTACTGGGCGTTCCGGCGGTTGCAGCTGTTCAGCCGGATCTTCCCGATCGTCGCGCTCGTGCTCGCAGCGATCCCCGGCCTCTACCCGTTCTGGGTGGTGACCGAGCAGATCCTCTTCGCGATCCTGCTCATCGGGGTGTCGGACTATCTGCAGTCCGACGTGGTTCGCGCGGCCTATCCCAAGCCGCAGCGATGAGAGATCCCCTGCCGACGCGGAGACACACATCCGACTCGGCGATGATGCGAGCTTCACCGTTGCGCGCGCGAGCCGGGGGACCTGCCTCATGAGAATGACGTCGAGTCGAGCGTCGATCGCTGCCGTCAGCATCGCCGTGGCGGGGATCATCGCGGTCCTGCCCGACGGGATGCTGCGATGGACGTTCCCCAAGTACCTCGTCGTGGCCGTCGCCGTGGGCGTGGCTCTCTTCGCGAGGAGGACCGGGAGGCTCCCGACCTGGGCATGGGTCGTCGCGGCTTCGGCCTTCGCCGCTCTCGTCGTCGCGGCCATCGCGGGCTCCGTCCTTTACGGCACGGACGTGTGGGTCGGCCTGATCGGCCGGTGGCCCCGCTACCTCGGTCCGCTGGTCGCGCTGCCCGTCGGTCTGGGCGTCGCTTGGCTCGCGGCTTCTCTGCTCGGATCGCGTGCCGACGGGACGTGTGTGCGGGCCTTCCTCATCTCCCTGTCGGGCGCCGCGACGGCGGTCGCCTTCGTCGGTGTCCTCGAGGCGTTCGGACTGCGTCCGTTTTCGAGCGATCTGGAGAGACCGGGATCGCTCTTCGGAAATGCGACGGACCAGGGCATCGTGTGCGCGATGATGCTGATGGTGCTCGCCGGTGCGGCCGCAGCGAGATGGGTCCGCGATGACACCGTGCTGAGGATCGTCGTCGCGGTGGGCGGTATCGGTGCGCTGATCGGCCTCGGCACGTCCGCGTCGCGCGGTGCCTATCTCGCCGCCGTCCTCGGTCTGATCGTGCTGGCTCCGCTTCTCTGGCGCACGGGCGTCCTGCGGGGCCGCACCATTGCGATCGGAGCAGCCTCGACGGGCCTCGCCCTGACGTTCGTCGTGCTCTCGGCGCCCGGTGCCCTTGACCGCCTCACCGGTGCGGACGCCGTGGCTGCGGCGACCGTCGGTGAGCGCTGGACGCTGTGGCAGTGGGGGCTGCAGGTCTTCTCGACATCCCCCGTCGTCGGGGCAGGATCCGGGAGCTTCATCGACCGCGTCCCGTCCTTTCAGGACGCGTCGTGGTACCTCGACCGCCCCCTCAACACGGTGCTCGAGTCGTCACACAGTTGGATCCTCGATGCCGCGTCCGACGGGGGACTCGTGCTGGTGGCGGTCATGGCCGTCGGCCTGGGCTTGGCCGTCCGGACCGTGACACGCAGACTTCGACGAGGCCACGATGTGAACGGCGTTTTCCTGGGGAGCATCGCGGGACTGATCGTCGCGATTGTGGCGCTGCTCGCTCACCCGACGGGCCCCGCGGCGTTCCTGCTCGTGGCGATCCTTCTCGGGATCGTCGTGGCGGAGCCCGCGTCCGTGCGCGAGGAACTCCGCGCCGTGCCGCGGATGATCGCGGCGCGCGTGGTCGGCGCCGCGGTCGTCGTGGCTCTCGCGCTGGCCACCGTGGCCGAGATCCCAATGGCCACGGCGGCGGCCCGGGTCGATGCGGGCGCGTCGCCCGACGCGGGCTTCGCCACAGCGGTGGCCTTACGACCATGGGACAAAGAGCTCGTGGCGCTGGCGGCTCAGGTGCTGACAGCCAGGTCGGATGCCGGCGACGCCGACGCCGCAGACGCGGCGCGGGTGTGGACGGCCCGAGCGGCTGCATCTTTCCCTCACACGCTCGCCGTTCTCGACGCGCGGGCCGTCACCCTCGAACTCGCGCAGGACTGGACGGCGGCGGCAGCGGTGAGAGAGCGGATGGCCGAAGTCGCCCCGCACGACATCCCGGCTCGGCAGGATCTCGCGATCGACCTCGCAATGGCAGGCGACCTCGACAGAGCGGTGCAGGTCGCCTCCGCCATCCTCGAGGAGAGACCCGACTTCGCCAACGCCCGAATTCTGATCACGCAGATCTGCGCGGATCGCCCCCGTGAAAGCTGCCCCGCAGCCACGGGATAACGGTCGCGTCACCTGTTTCGTTTTCCGGCCTTGAGCTGTGGTATTACTTGACCGCGGCTACACGAGTGTCGCCTTGGGGGAATGGTGCGGCAAGCCGCATCCGGGGGAGACGGGCGAAACGCCCGTCGCTGGAGAAGACGTGGCCACTGCAGTCGTTTCGCGCACCTTTCGTGCCATCGCCCGTGTCACGGTGATGGCCCTCTTCGTCGCCGGGGCGGTGATTGCTCCGACCAGCGCCTACGCGCAAACACCGCCGTCGCCCTCGGCAAGCTCGTCGGTCGCCGCGAGTCCCACGACGTCCGTCTCGGCGAGCCCGAGTCCCACCGCCTCGGGTCCTCGTCCTTCGGCGTCGGCGAGCCCTTCCGCTTCGCCCTCTGCGACTCCTCGCCCGTCGGCGTCCGCGTCGCCGAGGCCCTCCGCGTCGCCTTCCCCGTCGGCGACACCCTCCCCGTCAGCGACGCCGAAGCCTTCGGCATCCGCATCGCCGAGGCCCTCCGGGTCGCCGAAGCCGTCGGCATCCGCGACGCCGAAGCCGTCTGCGTCGCCCTCACCGACCCTCGCTCCGCCGCCTTCCTTGGTCCCCGTTGCGACGGCGGTGATCTCCGGGAAGGTGACATACCCGCAGGGCGTGAACCTCGCGGGCGGAACGACGTATGCGTCGATCCGGGCGTCGGACAACTGGTACTCCGCAACGGTGGGGAACGACGGATCGTATGCGTTCTCGGGATTGCCCGCGGGCACCTACTACATCCAGTTCCAGTCGTACGGACGCAACGTGCTCGACCAGTGGTACGGGGGGAACGGCGACTTCTCGGCAGCGACGCCCGTCACCGTCACTGCGGGCCAGACCAAGTCGGACGTGAACGTCGTGCTGGCCAAGGGCGGCGAGCTCTCGGGGACGGTGACCACGACGTCTGGCGCAGCGGTGACCTCTGCGAGAGTCGAGGTCTATCGAAAGTCCGACGGCTCGTGGATGTGGCAGAACTCGACGGGGACCGACAGCAACGGCTCGTTCTCTCTCTCCCGACTCCTGCCCGGTGAGTACACGTTGGCCTTCCGCAGCCCCGACGGTCAGAACCTGATCGGCGAATGGTGGAACGACAAGTCGACGCTCGCCGCAGCCACGTCGATTTCCGTCGCGAAGGGTCAGGCCGTCAGCGGCCTGAAAGCGCAGCTGGCGACGGCCGGCACGGTGACCGGCACCGTGGCGTATGCGGACAAGACTCCCGTGACCGGTATTGCGGTCACCGCCTACGATCGTTCCGGCAACGTGGTCGGCAGAGGGTCCACGGACGCGTCCGGCCGTTACACGATCCAGGGCCTGGGCGGCGGATCGATCGCCGTGGGTGCGTCGGCTCCTGGCGGGATGGTCTTCTCCGGCGGAACCTCATCGCTCACGGGCGCGACCTTCATCGCCGTCAAGGCCGGTGCACGGGTCAGCGTCGATATCGGTGTCGCTGGGGTGACGGTGAGCGGGAAGGTCACGGTCGCCGGAACGTCGACGCCCTTGACCTCAGGCACCGTCACGCTCACCGGGGCGTCCGGGCCGCAGGGTGCGGCCGTCGCCATCGCGGCGGACGGCTCCTACACGATCCGCGGAGTGACGGCGGGCAAGTACGTCGCCCTCGTGACGCCCACCTCGCCTTCGTACGTGCCGACGTGGTCGGACAGCGCGGCCTCGAAGGACTACGCCGATTACTTCGCCGTGTCCGCCTCGAGCGTGAAGAAGGATCTGTCCGTCATCCGCTCGGGGAAGGTGACGTTCACTGTCGCGAATGCCGGCTACGTCGGGCTGTATCGCTGGTCGTCGGCCGGGACGACGTACGTCAAGAGCGATTACGTGTCCGCGGGATCCACCTTCACGGCCGACGGCCTCGTGCCGGGCGAGTACACGGTGCTCATCGGCAGGTACTACCTCGGGGGCGTGACCGATGACGCGGCGGCGTCGCACTTCACGGTGTCGTCGGGTAAGACGAAGAGCCTCGGACTGGTCGACACCGCACCGAAGGACGGCGGGTCGATCTCGGGTCGAGTCACGGCACCCGACGCGACTTTCGCGTCCATCACCGCCTACGACGCGAAGGGACAGGCTTTCTCCTCGTACACCACGTCGTCCGGATCGGGGATGACCTACACCATCGCGAATCTCCCGGTCGGCACGTACACCGTGGCGGCGCAGATCACGGGGTACCCGACGGCCTGGTACGGGGGGCGCAAAGCGGCGACCGTCTCGGTGACGAAGGGGGCGAACAGCACGGCGAACATCGCGGCCACGCGCGCGGACGCCTCGCTCTCCGGCAAGGTCACCAAGGCCGGTGCCGCTGCCTCAGGTGCCGGGGTGCAGTTGCTCGAGGTCGTCTCGAGCACGCAGACCGGACAGATTTCGTACGCGACGGCCGCGCCCGATGGGTCCTACTCTTTCGGCAGTGTGCTGAAGTCGGGGCGGACGTACCGGATCACCGTGTGGGCATTGGGGGCCGCAGAGAAGTCGATCACTTTCACCGCATCGAGCGGGGCCATCACGAAGAACCTCGCGCTGGACGCTCTGGGTCAGTTGAGCGGTCTGGTGAGTGACCGCGGCACCGGGAAGGCCGTCGCCAACATCCCCGTCCGCGCTGTGCGGGACGGCGATGACGGTGAGGGGTACAGCACGCTCACGGATGCCGCGGGCGGATACGACTTCACCGGGCTCCGTGCCGGCACCTATCGCGTCCAATTCGGTGCGTACAGCAGCGGCTACGCCATGCCGACCGGGATCAGTGGATACGGTGCGTCCACGATGCCGTACTACGCCCCGGAATGGCTGGACAACTCCGGCACTCGCGAGGGTGCGACCGCGGTCACGGTGACCGCCGGGGGGAGAACAGCAGCGAAGGCGGGCAAGGTCGAGCAGGGCGCGACGGTCACCGGTCGGGTCAGCGGGAAGACGGCATCCGGTTCGACGGTGTGGCTCAAGGATGCGACGGTGTCCGTTTACACCCTGCGGGACCAGCTCGTCGTGCGGACCAACGCCGGCGGGGGCGCCCCCGGCGGGTATGCCCTCTCGGTTCGGCCGGGCACCTACAAGATCTGTGCGTCACTGCCGGAGACGAGCGAGTACGCGGGTCTTCAACCTGCCTGTCGCACCGGGACGATCACCGTCACAGCGGGGAAGATCACCGGGAGCGTGGATCTCGCGCTGACCTCTCGGACTCCTCCGCCTCGGTCCAGGACCGGCCACTGAGACCGTCGGGATATCGGACGCTCCTCGACTCGGGTTGATCCCAGGCTTCGGGCACAGCGCGGCGCCGGTGGATGCCGAGGCTCGGACGCCTCGGCATCCGGACCCCGAGATCTCGACGAAACGACGGAACCCCGCCGGCGCGAGGCCGACGGGGTTCCGTTCTGACGGGGGCGCTCAGCGCACGTCGTCGTCGACCCAGTCCATCGACTTGGTGACGGCCTTCTTCCACAGACGCAGCTCGCGGTCGCGCTCGTCGGAGTCCATGTCGGGCTCCCAGCGCTTGTCCTCCTGCCAGTTGGCGCGCAGGTCGTCGAGGTTGTCCCAGAAGCCCACCGCCAGCCCGGCGGCGTAAGCCGCACCGAGCGCGGTGGTCTCGGCGACGACGGGGCGCACCACGGGTACGCCGAGGATGTCGGCCTGGAACTGCATGAGCGCGTCGTTGGCGGTCATGCCGCCGTCGACCTTGAGCTCGGTGAGGTCGACGCCCGAGTCGGCGTTGACCGCGTCGAGCACCTCGCGCGTCTGGAAGGCGGTGGCCTCCAGGGCGGCACGGGCGATGTGGCCCTTGTTGACGTAGCGGGTCATGCCGACGATCGCGCCGCGGGCATCGGGACGCCAGTACGGCGCGAACAGGCCCGAGAACGCGGGCACGAAGTACACGCCGCCGTTGTCGTCGACGGAGCTCGCCAGCGCCTCGACCTCGGGGGCGGAGGAGATGATGCCGAGCTGGTCGCGCAGCCACTGGATGAGCGAACCGGTGACGGCGATCGATCCCTCGAGCGCGTAGCGCGCGGGCTGGTCGCCGAGCTTGTAGCCGAGGGTGGTCAGCAGGCCGTTCTTCGAGTGGACGATCTCCTCGCCGGTCTGGAAGATCAGGAAGTTGCCCGTGCCGTAGGTGTTCTTGCTCTCACCCGGGTTGAAAGCGGCCTGGCCGAAGGTCGCGGCCTGCTGGTCGCCCAGGATGCCGGCGACGGGGGTCTCGCGCAGGAGCGACGACGACTCGACGGTGCCGTACACCTCGGACGACGAGCGGATCTCGGGCATCATCGAGCGCGGAACGCCGAAGTCGGCCAGGATGTCGTCGCGCCATTCGAGCGTCTCGAGGTCCATGAACAGCGTGCGGCTGGCGTTGGTGACGTCGGTGGCGTGCACGCCGCCGTCGATGCCGCCGGTGAGGTTCCACAGCACCCACGTGTCGGTGGTGCCGAAGATCAGGTCGCCGGCCTCCGCCTTCTCGCGTGCTCCCTCGACGTTCTCGAGGATCCAGACGATCTTCGTCCCCGAGAAGTAGGTGGCCAGGGGCAGACCGACGATGCTCTTGTAGCGTTCGGTGTCGCCGTCGGCGAGGCGGTCGACGATCGACTGCGTGCGCGTGTCCTGCCAGACGATGGCGTTGTAGACGGGCTTGCCGGTGTTCTTGTCCCACACGACGGCGGTCTCGCGCTGGTTCGTGATGCCGACGGCGGCGATGTCGTGACGGGTGATGTCGGCGCGGCTGAGGGCCAGGCCGATCACCTCCTGGGTGTTGCGCCAGATCTCGAGCGGGTCGTGCTCGACCCACCCCGCGCGCGGGAAGATCTGCTCGTGCTCCTTCTGTCCGACGGCGACGACGCCCCCGGACTTGTCGAAGATCATCGCGCGCGTCGAGGTCGTGCCCTGGTCGATGGCGAGGACGTAGTCGGCCATGGATGGACTCCTTTGTCTAGTAGAGGTGAGGAAGTGGTGAAGCGGAGCGCGGGGGCGGCGCAGGCCGGGTGGTTCGCACCGTCCCCCTGAGGTGTTACTTGCCGAGGTGGAGCAGCACGGGCGCGAGCAGACCCGCGAGCAGACCGCCGACGAGGGGACCGGCAACCGGAACCCAGGCGTAGCTCCAGTCGCTGGAGCCCTTCCCCCTGATGGGGAGGATCGCGTGGGCGATACGCGGGCCGAGGTCACGGGCCGGGTTGATCGCGTAGCCGGTCGGGCCACCGAGCGAGGCGCCGATACCGACCACCAGCAGGGCCACGGGGACGGCGGCGAGGCCACCGATGCCACCGGGGACGCCGATGTCGGCGACGCCGTAGTCGGCGAACCCGAAGATCACGAAGACCAGGACGAAGGTCGCGATGACCTCGGTGAGGAAGTTGAAGCCGTACGAGCGGATGGCGGGGCCGGTGGAGAAGACGCCGAGCTTGTTCGCCGGGTCGGGTTCGTCGTCGAAGTGCTGCTTGTACGAGGCCCACGCCAGCACGGCACCGATGATCGCACCGACCATCTGCGCGGCGACCGCGACGAGGAACTGGACGAAGGAGATCTTGCCGGCGACCAGCAGGCCGAGCGACACGGCGGGGTTCAGCTGGGCACCCGAGTAGGCGGACACGATGACACCGGCGAAGACCGCGAGTCCCCATCCCCAGTTCACCATCAGGGTGCCACCGGCGTTGCCCTTGGTCTTGGCCAGGGCGACGTTGGCGACCACGCCGCAGCCCAGCAGGATGAGCATCGCGGTGCCGACCACCTCCGAGAGGAAGTACAGCCCCAGATTGACTTCTTGCATGTCGTCATCGACCTTTCTGTTGTCGCCCGTCCACCTTCGGCTCGGGCGTCGTTGCGGCTCGGTGATCCGAACCTAAGACCGCCGTGCGGGCGCGCAACAGGTGACGCGCCCGCACGTTCTCTCAGATTGCGGCGACTCCGGCCCCGGCCAGATCGACGCGGTGCGCGGTGAGGAGAATCTCGCGGGTGCGCTCCACCTCGTCGTGGACACGGTCGGTGTCCCAGCCGAGGGGACCGGCGACCGCCTCGGCGACCTCGACCAGCGTGCGCTCGGTCATTCCGCCGACGAACGCGAGGTGCGTCCGGCGCAGGAGCACGTCGATCAGGTGCACGACCTGCTCGTTGCGGGCGATCCACTCGAGTTCCTCGACGTAGTAGCCGGGGGCGTGCTCGATCGGAGTGGGCTCGGCCGGGAGCGCTTCGAGAAGCAGGTCGGCACGGGTGCCGTAGCGCGTGAGGAGGGCTTCGACGAGCTCGCGGGAGTGAGCATTCGTGCGTGCGGCTACCCACCGACGGCGCGCCTCGGGGGTCGCCGGGAAGCCCGCGCCGCCGCCGATCGGCAGTCCCTGCGTGCTCACGCGGTGCGGACGACGCAGCTTCTGCAGCGTCTTCATGCTGAGGTGCTCGGCCAGCGCGCGGAACGTGGTCCACTTGCCGCCGACCAGGCTCATCGCGGGAACGCCCGCGATCTCGTCCTCGACGATGCGGTAGTCACGCGAAACGAAACCGGGAGCGGTGTCGTCGTGACGCGGGAGGGGACGGATGCCGGAGAAGGTGTAGACGATCTGCGAGCGGTCCACCGCGATGCTCGGGAAGACGTGCCCGACGAGGTCGAAGAAGTAGTCGATCTCGTCGTCGGTGCACACCACGGGCTTCGACGGGTCGGCGTCGATGTCGGTCGTGCCGACGAGGACGCGGTCCTTGAGCGGGTAGATCAGCACGATGCGGCCGTCGGAGTGCTCGAAGAAGATTTCGCGTCCACCCGTAGCGGCGAGCAACTCGGGGTTGTCGAGGACGATGTGCGAGCCCTTGGTGCCGCCCATGAACTGGGTCTTGAGCCCCATGGCGGCGTTCGCGAGGTCGGTCCAGGGGCCGGCCGTGTTCAGGATGACCTTGGCCTTGACCGAGAACTCCTCGCCCGAGACCTCGTCGCGGACGCGCACGCCGTTCGCGTCTGCGCCGATGGCGGAGACGTAGTTGACGGCCTGCGTGCGGCCGGCTCCGGCGACGATGCCGTCGTGGAGCACGTCGAGCGCGATGCGCTCGGGGTCGTGCATCGACGCGTCGAAGTACGTCGCGGTGTAGGCGAGGTCGGGGTTGAGCTTGGGCAGAGCCTGCAGCGACTTCTTCTTCCCGAGGAAGGTGTGGCGGGGAACCGAGCCACCGTCTCGCGAGAAGGTGTCGTACATGATCAGGCCGACCTTGATCAGCAGGGCGCCGCGCTCATTGGGCTTGCCGCGACCGTGGGTCACGAGGAGGCGGAACGGCGCCGACAGGATGCCGGAGAACGTCTTGTAGATCGGGATCGTTGTCTCGAGGGGCTTCACGTAGTGCGGCGCGGTCTTGAGCAGATCGTTGCGCTCGGTCACCGCTTCCTTGACGAGACGGAACTCGCCGTTCTCGAGGTAGCGGATCCCGCCGTGCACCATGTGGCTGGAGGCCGACGAGGCGCCCGAGACGAAGTCGCCGCGCTCGACGAGGGCGACGCTCACACCCTGCAGGGAGAGGTCACGGAGAGTGGCGAGGCCGTTGATGCCCCCGCCGATGATGAGGACGTCGATGTCTTCGGCGTCACGAAGCGCCTGAACGTCGGCGCGGAGCGAAGTTGCGGGGGACGACATGTCGACTGCGACCTTTCGTAGTTGGTACGCCGACAGAATGCGCCCGTCTGCACGTTGTTGCAAGCCCCTTGAAAAAACGTGCACAATGGGGGCGGACGGGAGGGCCCATGGTGACCCAGGCAGAAGCCCGCAGCCGGGATGCTCTCCGCGCCGCGCAGCTGTATTACATGCAAGATCTGACGATGGACGCCATCGCCCATGAGATGCGCGTCTCGCGCTCCTCGGTGTCGCGCCTGCTGCAGCACGCCCGCGACGTCGGGCTGGTGACGATCTCGATCAGCCCGCCCGACGACGCCCGCGGGCAGATGGCGCAGCGCATCGCCGACCGCTTCGGCATCGCCGCGCACGTGGTGCCCACGCCCGCACGCACGACGGAGGCCGATCGCCTCGAACGCACGGCCCTGACCGCCGCGCGCATCCTCACCGAGCGGGTCGAGTCCTCGATGACGGTGGGGATCGCGTGGGGGTCGACGCTCTCGGCGATCGCCCGCCACGTCCCCGCCAAGGACGTGCACGACACCCACATCGTGCAGATGAACGGTGCCGCCAACGTCCGCACCAGCGGCATCCCGTACGCGGGAGAGATCCTGTCGCGGTTCGGGACCGCCTGGTCGTCGTCGGTGCACCAATTCCCGGTTCCCGCGCTCTTCGACGATCCCCAGACGAAGCGTGCGATGTGGCGGGAGCGCTCGGTGCGTTCCGTCCTCGAGATCCAGGACCGCGTCGGGCTCTTCGTGTTCGGCCTGGGTTCGCCGCAGGCCGACGTGCCCTCGCACGTCTACAGCAGCGACTACTTCGACGAGCGTGATCGGGCGGTGATCGAGCGCGAGGGCGTGGTCGGCGACTGCGCGACGGTGTTCTACCGCGTCGATGGGTCCAGCGACATCCCCGAGCTGAACGCCCGCTCGAGTGGCCCCGACCTCGACACCGTCCGGCGCATCCCGCGGCGGTTCTGCGTGGTGTCGAGTCTGTCGAAGCTCGACGCCCTGCGCGGCGCCCTCGCGGCGGGACTCGTCACCGAACTCGTCGTCGAAGAGGCCCTCGCCCGTCGCCTGCTGAGCGTCACGCGCTGAGCCTCACGCGCTGAGACTCAGCGCTCGCCGAAGCCGTCCTCGATCAGAGCCCGGAGGTCGTCCAGGGCCTCTCGCGCCTCGGGGCCGGTCGCGCTGACGCGGACGCGTGATCCCTGACGCACGCCCAGCGCCATCAGCGCCAACAGGCTGCGCGCCGAGATCTCTTCCGAACCCGTGTCGAGATCGATGAGACGCACGTCGGCGTCGTACCGCGACGCGGTCTTGACGAAGGTCGCGGCCGGCCGAGCGTGGAGGCCCGACGGGTTCGTGATCATCGCCTCGAAAGCCGCGCCTTCCGCGGCCTTCGCGGTTTCGGATGCCGCACCCGCACCGGCGCTGTCCGTGTCCGCCCCCAGCTGTCGGCGCTTCGCGTCGCCCGCCGTCGCGCATTCCGTCGCGACCGCGTCGAGTCCTGCTCCGCCCGCGGCCGTCACGACCGCCGCCACGAGACCCTCGACGAAGGGTGCCGCGCTGAGGCGGACACGATCCGGTTCGGCGACGAACTCCAACGCCGTCTCGGCACTGAGGATCGCGGAGCCGAGATCCATCAGAACGAGCACCCCGTCGCCGCCGTCGGCCTCGTCGATCGCGGAAGCGATGGCCACGGCATCCGTCCCGAGGTCGCCGTCGGGCCCGCCCGCTGCGACGCGCACCGTGGGCGGATTCTCCCCACCCATCTGCAGGGCCAGTTCGATCGCGGCGTCGGCCAGGGCGCGCGAGTGCGAGACGACGACGAGGCCGATCATGCGGCGTCCGCCAGCGTGTCCCGCAGGGCTTCGAGCAGGAGCGTCGCCGACGTGGCGCCCGGGTCGAGGTGCCCGGCGCTGCGCTCGCCGAGATAGCTCGCGCGGCCCTTGCGCGCGACGAGCGGCTCGGTGGAGTCGCGGCCGCGGGCGCCGGCCTCGGCTGCCGCGCGCGCGGCTCCGGCAGGGTCGGCGCCGTCGGCGACGGCCGTGTCCCACGCGTCGAGCGCGGGAGCCAGGGCGTCGATCATCGTCTTGTCGCCGAGTTCCGCTTTGCCGCGAGCCACGACTCCGTCGACGCCGGCGCGGAGGGCGGCGCCCAGGGCCGTGGCATCCGCATCGTCCGACGTCAGGGCGGGACCCATCCGCAGGAAGAACGTGCCGTAGAGCGGGCCGCTCGCGCCGCCCACCGACGACACGAGCGTCATCCCGACGGTCTTGAAGAGCTCGGCAGGCGTCGCCGGTGCGGGGTCGAGCTTGGCCACCACGGCGTCGAGCCCCCGCGCCATGTTCGAACCGTGATCGGCGTCACCGATCTCGGAGTCCAGGCGCGTGAGCTCGTCCTTGTGCTGCTGGACGGCGTCGCGGAACGCATGGATCCAGGCGACGAGATCGTCGATCGAGACGGCGCCGCTCATGCGCCCCACCGCAGTCCCGGGGTCACGACCGGCGCGTCCCACAGGCGCAGCATCTCATCGTCGGCCTTCACCACCGTGAGCGACGCTCCCGCCATGTCGAGGCTGGTGATGTAGTCGCCGATGAGCACGCGCTGCACGACGACGCCCGCGTCGGCCAGCAGGGGAGCGATCTCGCCGTAGAGCAGGTATTGCTCGATCAGCGGCGTTCCGCCGAGCCCGGACAGCAGCACGATGGCCGGCCCGACCGGGTCGCCGAAGTCGTGGACGATCGGGTCGACCATGAGCTTCGCGATCTCGTGAGCGGATGCCAGCTTCACGCGCGACCGACCGGGTTCGCCGTGGATGCCGACCCCGACCTCCATCTCGTCGTCGGGCAGCTCGAAGGTGGGTCGGCCCGCAGCGGGGACCGTGCAGCTGGTCAGCGCCACTCCCATCGAGCGGCCGGCCGCGGACACGCGGCGCGCGAGCTCGGCGACGGTGGCGAGGTCGGCTCCCTCTTCGGCCAGGGCGCCGACGATCTTCTCGAGGATGACCGTGGTGCCGGTGCCACGGCGGCCCGCGGTCCACGTCGAGTCCTGGACCGCGACGTCGTCAGCCACGACGACCGCCTCGACCTGCACACCCTCGGCCGCCGCCAGCTCGGCCGCCATCTCGAAGTTCAAGACGTCGCCGGTGTAGTTCTTCACAATGTGCAGCACACCCGCACCCGCATCGACGGCCTGCGTCGCTGCGAGCACCTGATCCGGCGTGGGGGAGGTGAAGACCTCGCCCGCCGCCGCCGCGTCGAGCATTCCGCGTCCGACGAAGCCTCCGTGCAGTGGCTCGTGGCCCGAGCCTCCACCCGAGACGAGGGCGACCTTGCCGGCGCGGATCGGCTCCGCCCGCAGGATCACGCGATTCTCCGCGTCGACGCGGAGCTCGGGGTAAGCGGCTTCGATGCCGCGCAGGGCCTCGGCCAGCACGTCGGCCGGGTCGTTGACGAACTTCTTCACGGTGCCTCCTCGTCGTGGCGGTGACGGTTCGGGGCCGTCACTCCCGACCCTGCTCGCCCCGCGTCGCCGCGTCAAGCAGCAAGTCGAGGAGGAGAGCGTCAGAGGCGCTCGTGCGGGAGCACCTGCTTGATGCGCTCGAGGGGGTTCTGCGCGGGGGCCTCGTTGTACGCGTTCGCGAGCTCCTGCTCGCTGAGGGCGTGGATCGCGGCCATGATCTCGTCGGTCGCGCCGCGACGCGCCCGGCCCGAGGTGGCGGGCCCGTGGGGGGAGAGGTCGATGGACTCGCCGAAACGGACCGTGATGCGCTCTTTCGTCGTCGGGATCTTCGCGCCGACCGGCATGACCTTGTCTGTGCCGATGAGGCCGACCGGGACGACCGGAGCGCCCGTCTGCAGGGCCAGGAAGGCGACTCCGGTGCGTCCCTTGTAGAGGCGGCCGTCGAGGGAACGCGTGCCCTCGGGGTAGAGCGCGACCGCGCGACCGTCCTCGAGCAGCGCGCGCTGCTGCTCGAGGGCGTCGAGGGCTTTCTGCCCGGCGCCGCGTTCGACGGGGATCGCGCCGATCGCGGTGAAGAACTGCCGCGAGGCCCATTTCTCGAAGTACGCCGACTTCGCCATGAAGTGAACGGGGCGAGGAGCCGCGACGGGGATCGCGATGGAGTCGATGAACGACAGGTGGTTGCTCGCAAAGATGACGGGGCCCGTGCGCGGGACGTTCTCGCGTCCTTCGACGCGCGGGCGGTACACGGCGCGGGCGAGGGGGGCGATGAGCGAACGCCCGAGGACGTACGTCGCACCCATCTGCTGCGGCACGGCGGCGGGGGTCTCGGCGGGCACGTCGGAACTCACCCGTCGAGATTACTCGCCGCCGCATGCCGGGTCGCGCATGGGGACTCCCAGCCGCGCCTAAGACGGATGCGCGAGGATGGGGGTTCCCTGTCTTCTCTCGAGAGGTTCTCCGTGCGCTTCCGCCCGATCGCTTCCCTGTCCGTCGCCGCCGTCGCGGTGCTGCTTCTGGCCGGGTGCGCCGGTTCGTCCGATGACAGCCAGACGCCGGACGCCAGTGCGAGCCCCGACGCCGGACAGTGCCAGACGCCGTTCACGGGCGACGTTCCCGCGGGCCTCGAGGTGTCCGGCGACTTCAAGGGCGAGGTCACGGTGACCCGGCCCGACGGATTCGCGCCGAGCGCGATCCAGCGCAGCACTCTCATCGAGGGCACCGGCGACGAGGTGAAGGCCGGCGATCTCGTCAAGGCGAACTACACCGTGATCGACGCGTCCACCGGCGAGGTCGCGCTCGACTCGCTCAAGAGCGATCCCTCGGGCATGGACATGATCGTCAACGCCCAGCAGATCTTCGGTGCCGCGGTGTCGTGCGTGCCGATCGGCTCGCGCACCGTCTCGACATTCCCCGCGGGAACGCTCGGCGAGGGCTCGCCGGCCTACATCCTCGTCGCCGACTCGATCTCCGAGCTGCCCACGCGTGCCGAGGGCACCGAGGTGGCACCCGTCGAGGGCATGCCGACCGTGACCTTCGCCGACAACGGTGCACCCACGATCACCGTGCCGACCACGCCGGCGCCCACCGAAACCCGCATCGAGAACCTCCGTCAGGGAACGGGCGACGTCGTGAACCCCGGCGACACCGTGATCGTTCAGTACACCGGCGTCCTCTACGACGGCGGCACCGTGTTCGATTCGAGCTGGGACAAGGGCGCGCCGACGCAGTTCGCGACGACCGACGTCGTTCCGGGCTTCAAGCAGGCGCTCGAGGGGCAGACGGTCGGCTCGCAGGTCGTCGCCGTGATTCCTCCCGCCGACGGCTACGGCGACCAGGCCAAGGGCTCCATCCCGGCCAACTCGACCCTCGTCTTCGTCGTCGACATCCTCGGCGTCCAGCACGCGACTCCCGCCGCTCAGTAGGCTGGCGGGATGCGCCGCGTCCTCCTCCTCGGTTCCACCGGTTCGATCGGCACGCAGGCGCTCGACGTCATCCGCGCGAACGCGGACCGCTTCGAGGTCGTCGGCCTCGCCGCCGGTTCCGATCGCGCGGGGGTCGAGGCGCAGGCGCAGGCGTTCGGTGTTGAGCACGTCGCCCTCGGCGCGATCGAGGCGGAGCAGCTCATCCGCGACGTCGAAGCCGACGTGGTCGTCAACGGCATCACGGGCTCGGTGGGACTCGGTCCCACCATCGCCGCTCTCGAAGCGGGGCGCACCCTCGCCCTGGCGAACAAGGAGTCGCTGATCGTCGGCGGCGACCTCGTCACCGCGCTCGCCGCCCCGGGCCAGATCGTGCCGGTCGACTCCGAGCACTCGGCGATCGCGCAGGCGCTGCGATCCGGAGAGGCGCACGAGGTGCGCCGGCTGGTGCTCACGGCATCCGGAGGCCCTTTCCGCGGTCGTTCGCGCGAGCAGTTGCGGGGCGTCACGCCCGCCGAGGCGCTCGCGCACCCCACGTGGGACATGGGACGCGTCGTGACGACCAACTCGGCGACGCTGGTCAACAAGGGGCTCGAGGTCATCGAGGCGCATCTGCTCTTCGACGTGCCGTACGACCGCATCGATGTCACCGTCCATCCGCAGTCGATCGTGCACTCGATGGTCGAGTTCGTCGACGGATCGACGATCGCGCAGGCCTCGCCGCCCGACATGCGTCTGCCGATCTCCCTCGGCCTCGACTGGCCGCGCCGCGTGGCCGGCGTCGGGGCGCCGCTCGACTGGACGACCGCGAGCCAGTGGACTTTCGAGCCACTCGACGAGGAGGCCTTCGGGTCGGTGGCGCTCGCCAAGAAGGTCGGTCAGGCCGGGGCGACCTACCCCGCCGTCTTCAACGCCGCGAACGAGCAGGCCGTCGATGCGTTCCACGAGGGGCGTCTGAGCTTCCTCGGCATCCTCGAGATCATCGAAGAGGTCGTCGACCGTCACGAGGCACCCGCGACGCTCACGCGCGAATCGCTTGCCGACGCCGAGGTCTGGGCTCGTCGGACGGCGGATGCCGTGATCGCGGCGCGCTGACCGCCTCGAGCCGCGTGCGGGGGACCCTGAGCCTGTCGGAGGGACCGGGCGGACGTGGGTTCCGGTGGCTTCGACGGGCTCAGCCACCTCGCGACGGGTGGCTGAGGCGTGACGCGGCGCTGCCGTCTCAGGCGGGGAAGTCGACCGGGCGCCCGGGGTCGGACGACGGCGTGCGGTCCGTCGGGTAGGGCACGGGCCACTGCGGCTCTGGCACCGCCCACCCGGCGGCGCGCAGCGCGCGCCGGGAGAGCTCGCGCGCCGAGTAGGGCGTGCGGACCCCACGGATGTCCCGGTAGTCCTGGTGTCCGGGGCCGGCCCACAGGATCGCGTCGCCCTCGCCCACGAGCCTCACGGCCTCGAGGATCGCGCGCTCAGGCGGGGTGAACTCGAGGATCTCGGCGTCAGGCCGCGCGCGGCGCGCACCCTCGATCAGGACCTCGCGGATGGCATCCGGATTCTCGTGCCGGGGGTGGTGGTCGGTGACGACGAGGATGTCGCTGCCGAGCACAGCCGTGCGCCCCATGTCGTGGCGCTTGGTGGCGTCGCGGTCGCCGTCGGCGCCGAAGAGCATGACGACCTTGCCGGGGGTCACCCGGCGGACCGCCGCAAGGGTCTTCTCGAACGCGTCGGGGGAGTGACCGAAGTCGACGTAGACCGCCGGGCCCTCGGGGCCGGAGACGAGCTGCGTGCGCCCCGGGAGTGAGGCATCGATGCGGCCGCCGTCGAGGGCGTCGACGAGGCGTTCCCACGCGTAGCCGGTCTCGAGCAGCATCACGATCGCCAGGCCGGCGTTGGCGGCCATGTGCCGACCGATCACCGGAACGACGGTGGTGAGCGTCCGACCGTCACGGGCGCGGAGGGTGAACTCGGTGCCCTCCTGCCGCTCGTCGACGATGTCGACCGTCCAGTCGGCGTCGGCGGCGGGATCCGAGGCGATGGCCGGGGTGACGATCGTGACGACGGGGATCTCGGCGCGCGCGGCGATCTCGGCACCGGCGGGGGAATCCAGGCAGACGACGCCGCGGCGCGCGCGGTCGGCCCGGAAGAGCGGCAGCTTCGCCTCGAAGTACTCGCGCATGTCGGCGTAGTCGTCGAGGTGGTCGTGCGTGAGGTTGGTGAAACCCGCGACGTCGAACACGAGTCCGTCGACGCGGTGCCGCCGTGAGCGCCTGCGCGCTCACCTCGACGGCGACCGCCTCGACGCCGCGTTCGCGCATGAGGGCGAGAAGGGCGTGGAACTCGGATGCCTCGGGGGTAGTGAGCCGCGAGACGATCACCTCGCCCGCGATGTGGCGCTCCGCCGTCGACGACAGGCCCGTGACGACGCCGAGCTGACCGAGGATCCCCTCGAGCAGGTGCGAGACGCTCGTCTTGCCGTTGGTGCCGGTCGTGGCCAACAGCTGCGGGAGTGCGTCGTCAGGGCCGGTGCCGTACACCCACGCGGACAGGTCGCCCAGCAGCGCACGCGGATCGTCGACGACGACGGTCGGAAGACCCGTGGATGCCGCGATGTCAGCGCCGTCGGCGTCGGTGATCACGGCGACGGCTCCGCGCTCGGCGGCGGTCGCGGCGAACTCCGCCCCGTGCCGGTTCACGCCGCGGATCGCGACGAAGGCCTCGCCCGCGCGCAGATCGGCGGTCGCGAGCGTGATGCCCGTGAGGGTCGTCCCCTCGACCTCCCCGACGGTGCGGACGCCGAATCGGCGGGCGAGCTCGGCGAGGTCGCGCTGGGGCGGACGCTCGGGCCGGAGCACGGGCGGGAGGTTCGGGGCAGCGTCGGTCGGCATCCCGTCCATTGTCTCATCCGGTCTCGCACAGACAGGGCATCGCCGCCGCACGGGCGCTTCAAAGGAGCGCGGCGGTATCGTCGGCGGGTGATTGTCATCGCGTTCCTCATCGGCGTCCTCGTGCTCGTGGTGGGACTGGCCGTTTCGATCGCGCTGCACGAGATGGGTCACCTTCTGCCGGCGAAGATCTTCGGCGTCCGGGTCGGGCAGTACATGATCGGCTTCGGGCCGACGCTGTGGTCGCGCCGGATCGGCGAGACCGAGTACGGGTTCAAGGCTCTGCCCCTCGGCGGCTTCATCTCGATGGCAGGCATGTATCCGCCCGCTCCCGAGGGTGAGGAGCCGTCGAAACGGCGGTCGCGGTTCTTCGCCACGATGGTGCAGGACGCCCGGGATGCCAACGCCGAGACGCTCATCGGGGGCGACGATCGCGCCTTCTACCGGCTGCCCGTGTGGAAGCGCATCATCATCATGCTCGGCGGGCCGGCGATGAACCTCGTCCTCGCGGTCGTGCTGTTCACGATCGCGCTGAGCGGCATCGGCATCCAACAGGGGACGACGACCGTCGTGTCGGTCTCGGAGTGCGTCATTCCCGCGAGCCAGCAGCGGCAGGACTGCGAGCCGTCCGACCCGGTCGCGCCCGCCAAGGCGGCGGGGATGCAGCCGGGCGACACGATGATCTCGATCGACGGCACCCCCGTCTCGACCTTCAACGAGGCGGCGGCGATCATCCAGGCGTCTCCCGGCAAGCCCCTGTCGATGGTCATCGAGAGAGACGGCGCGGAGCAGACCGTACAGTTCACCCCGCAGCCGACCGACCGGGCGGTGACGAACGCGCAGGGCCAGCCGGTGACCGATACCTCTGGCGCCCCCGAGTACGAGACGATCGGGTTCGCCGGCCTCAGCCCGCAGATCGCGTTCGAGCCGCAGCCGATCTGGACCGGAGTCGAGGCGACGGGTCAGTACATCGGACAGGTCGCGACGATCATGTCGCAGCTGCCGGTGCGTGTCTACGACGTCGCCGTCGACACGATCACTGGTCAGCCGCGAGACGCCGACAGCCCGATGAGCGTCATCGGCGCCGGCCGGATGGCGGGCGAGATCGCCGCGGTGAACGCTCCGATCCTCGAACGCGTGCAGCAGATCGTCCTGCTCCTCGGCGGACTGAACATCGCCCTGTTCGCGTTCAACTTGATCCCGCTGCTGCCCCTGGACGGCGGGCATGTCGTCGTGGCGCTCTGGGACGGGCTGAAGAAGCTCGTCGCGCGCGCCCGCGGGCGGATTGCCAAGCCCGTGGATGCCACGCGCCTGGTGCCCGTGACCTTCGTCGTCGTCATCCTGCTGGTGGGCGTGGGCAGCGTGCTGTTCCTCGCCGACATCTTCAATCCGGTGAAGCTGCTCTAGCGTCGCGTGGTCCCGGTGGCTTCGACGGGCTCAGCCACCTGGGCCGCGCGGGTCGAGGGGCGTCGACGGGCTCAGGCACCCCTGCCCGGGTGGTCCCTGAGCCTGTCGAAGGGACCGGAACGTCAGAGGACGTGAGCGATCAACCGCTCCAGCGTGCGCATGCCGTCGCGCGACAGGATCGACTCGAGGTGCCCCTGCACGCTCGCGTATCCGGGGCCCCGCAGGGCGTAGACGTCGCCCGTCTCGGCATCCGCGGCGATCTCGACCTCCTCGGGAGTCGCTTCCGGCGCGCGGGCGGTGAAGGTGTTGTAGAAGCCGATCGAGGCGGGCTCGCCGAACACGTCGACGGTCTTCTGCAGGCCCTGGTGCGGCCGGGCCAGGGGCCGCAGGTCGATCCCGAGCGAGTCGGCGAGGATCTGGTGGCTCAGGCACACCGCGAGCAGCGGCGCACCGGCCGCGCGTCGGCGGCCGACGACGTGGCGCATCGCCGCCATCCGCGGGCTGTCGTCGCGCGGGTCACCCGGGCCCGGGCCCGAGACGACGAGGTCGGCCGCGTCGAGCTCGGCGTCGGTCACCTCGGACCAGTGCACGATCCGGGTGTCGAGCCCGAGGTGGCGCAGCTGGTGCGCGAGCATCGTGGTGAAGCGGTCCTCGGCATCCACGACGAGAGCCGTGCGTCCCGCGAACGGACCCGAGCCGTCGGGATCCTGCGGGTTCATCCAGAACGGCGCGAGACGGTCGTTTCGGGATGCCAGCAGCTCGGCGATCGCGGGATCCTCGGCGAGTGGGAGGAGCGGGGCCGTCGGGGCGTCGGGATCGGCGGACGGGGGAGCAGCCGGCGCGCTGTCGCGGGGGATCGCCCCGATCGCCCCGAGGACACCTGCGGCCTTGCCGTGGGTCTCGCCGACCTCGCCGTACGGATCGGAGTGACGCACCAGCGTGGCACCCACGGGGACGCGCAGGCGACCGTCGACGAGGTAGGCCGTGCGGATGAGGATCGGCGCGTCGAGATCATGCGTCGGGCCCTCGGTGGCTCCGGTCGGGGTGAACAACGCGGCCACGCCCGAGTAGTAGCCGCGGGGCGTCGTCTCGTGCCGGGCGATGACCGTACAGGCGTTCTGCATGGGGGAGCCGGTCACCGTGGGCGCGAACATCGTCTCGCGCAGGATGTCGCGCGGGTCGAGGTCGCTGCGCCCGCGGAGCATGTACTC
Source organism: Microbacterium sp. SORGH_AS_0969 (assembly GCF_030818255.1). NCBI lineage: Bacteria > Bacillati > Actinomycetota > Actinomycetes > Micrococcales > Microbacteriaceae > Microbacterium > Microbacterium sp. SORGH_AS_0969. The sequence goes on along the minus strand of NZ_JAUTAG010000001.1, from coordinate 41,259 downwards.
GGTGTGCGTCAGGCGCGACATCACCTTGAGGTGCGGGCCGGTGATGCGTCCGCCGTCGCTGCACACGGCGCTCATCATCTTCAGCTCCTCGTCGACGACCATGAAGAGCTCCTCGGTCTCTTTGGTCGAGCGGAGGAACTCGGCAAGGGTCTCGGCCGTCGCACCGCCCGCGGGGTGACGGAAGGTGCCCGAGATGGGGTTCATCGTCACGATGCCCGCCTTGGCGCTCACGTGCGCCTCGGGGCTCGCGCCGACCGCGATGTGCCCCTCGGTGACCACCGCGAAGGTCCAGTACGCGCCCATCTCGTGTTCGAGCAGCGCGCGGAACCACGTCAGCGCCGCGACGCGCGGATCGACGTCGACCCCGGCGACGAAGTCACGACGGATGACGAAGTTCGCCCCCTCGCCCCGGCCGATCTCGTCGGCGATCACCCGCCGCACGATGTCGGCGTACTCCTCGTCGGCGATGTCGAAGCCCGCGTCCGCGAGCGGGACGGGGGAGGAGGGGAGGGATGCCACGGTCTCGGCGCGATCGAGCGAGACGCGCTCGTCCACGACGAGGCACCGCAGCGGCGCCCCGTCGTCATGGCAGACGAACCCGCGCTCGCGCACCTGCCGGAACGGCACGAGGGCGAGGACTTCGCGCGCGGTGCCGGTGGCATCCGTCAGGGGGATGTCGCCCAGCAGATCGACGTCGACGACGTCACCGGTGAGGACCTCGACGGTCGCGCCGTCGCGCGCGATCAGGGCGAACGGGGCGGTGCCGCTGAGGAGGTCGTGGATCAGGGAAGAGGGGTCGGGCCCGGTCATCGAAGTACTTCCGTCTGTGATCGAGGGTCCGGAACGGCCGCCGGAAAACACGAAGACCGCCCCGATCCCGAGGGAGGGCGGTCTGTCGCACGCGTGCTCACCGCCTAGACGGTGGGCCACCAGCCGGTATACGCGCGCATGGCGCCGAACCTATCACAGAGCGCCCTCAGCCCCCGAGGAGGTGTGGCGGCGTAGGCTGGTCGCGTGCCTGCAGTGAACATCGGGATGCCCCGCGTGCCGGAGGTCCTCGCGCCTCGTCGCAAGACCCGTCAGATCAAGGTCGGCAAGGTGCTCGTCGGCGGCGACGCCCCCGTGAGCGTCCAGTCGATGACGACGACCCCCACGACGAACATCAACGCCACTCTCCAGCAGATCGCCGAACTCACGGCATCCGGCTGCGAGATCGTGCGCGTGGCCGTTCCGTCGCAGGACGACGCGGATGTGCTGCACATCATCGCGAAGAAGAGCCAGATCCCGGTCATCGCCGACATCCACTTCCAGCCGAAGTACGTCTTCCAGGCGATCGACGCCGGCTGCGGTGCGGTGCGCGTGAACCCCGGCAACATCCGCAAGTTCGACGATCAGGTCGGCGCGATCGCCGCCGCCGCGAAGGCTGCGGGTGTGTCGCTGCGCATCGGCGTGAACGCCGGATCGCTCGACCGCCGCCTGCTCGAGAAGTACGGCAAAGCCACGCCCGAGGCGCTTGTGGAGAGCGCCGTCTGGGAGGCGTCGCTGTTCGAGGAGCACGACTTCCACGACTTCAAGATCTCGGTCAAGCACAACGACCCGATCGTCATGGTCAAGGCCTACCGCCTGCTCGCCGAACGGGGCGACTGGCCGCTTCACCTCGGCGTGACCGAGGCGGGACCGGCGTTCCAGGGCACGATCAAGAGCGCGACGGCCTTCGGCATCCTGCTCTCCGAGGGCATCGGCGACACCATCCGCGTCTCGCTGTCGGCACCCCCGGCCGAAGAGGTCAAGGTCGGCCACCAGATCCTGCAGTCGCTCAACCTGCGCGAACGCAAGCTCGAGATCGTGTCGTGCCCCTCGTGCGGTCGTGCGCAGGTCGACGTCTACACGCTCGCCGACGACGTCACCGAAGGCCTGAAGGACATGACGGTGCCGCTGCGCGTGGCCGTCATGGGCTGCGTCGTCAACGGCCCCGGTGAGGCGCGCGACGCGGACCTCGGTGTCGCGTCGGGCAACGGCAAGGGCCAGATCTTCGTCAAGGGCGAGGTCATCAAAACCGTGCCCGAGGCCGAGATCGTCCGCACGCTCATCGAAGAGGCCAACCGCCTCGCCGACGAGATGGGTCCCGACGCGGCTCCCGGCACGGCGCAGGTCATCACGGCCTGATCGAGGCATCGCGTGGTCCGCGCGAGCGCGAGTGGACCACTGCCGTTCCGCTAGCGTCGGGAGTCTCATGATCGAGACTTCGCACGCCTCCCTCGCCCGTCCCCTCATCGCTGGTGTGGTGACCGCCCTGGTCGGCTTCACCAGCACGTTCGCCGTGGTGCTCACGGGTCTTCGCTCCGTCGGGGCCACGCCCGAGCAGGCGGCGAGCGGACTGCTCGCCGTCACGCTCATGGTCGGGGTCGGGTGCATCCTCCTCGCCTGGCGCTACCGGATGCCGATCACGATCGCCTGGTCGACCCCCGGTGTCGCGCTGCTCGCGGCTACCGGTGCCGTCGAGGGCGGGTGGCCCGCGGTCGTCGGCGGCTTCCTCGTCTCGGGTGCGCTGATCCTGTGCACCGCCCTCTTCCCGCCGCTGGGGGCGCTGATCGCGCGCATTCCGCCGTCGATCGCGCAGGCGATGCTCGCGGGCGTCCTGTTCCCCCTCTGCATCCAGCCGTTCCTCGGTCTCGTCGCCGACCCGTGGGGCGTGGCGCCCGTGCTCATCGTGTGGCTCGTGGCATCCCGTCTGCTCCCGCGCTGGGCGGTGCCTCTCGCGTTCGTCGCGGCGATCGTCGTGGTCGCCGTCTCGTTGGCGCGCACCGGAGCGGACCTGGATGCCGCGACCCTCGTGCCGCAGTTCGCCTTCACCGCCCCGACGCTCACGGTGGGCTCTGTCGTCGGGGTCGCCCTGCCACTTTTCGTGGTGACGATGGCGTCGCAGAACGTGCCCGGGGTCGCGGTCATGCGCAGCCTCGGCTACACGATCCCGTGGCGTCCGGCGATGCTCGTGACCGGTGCGGGCTCGATGCTGGCGGCCACCGCGGGGGGACACGCGATCAACCTGGGCGCGATCAGCGCGGCTATCGCCGCAGGCCCCGACGCGCACCCCGATCCGAAGCGACGCTGGGTGGCGGGAGTCTCGGCCGGGAGCACCTACCTCGTGCTCGGCGCGCTGTCGGCCGCGTTCGCCGCAATCGTGCTGCTCGCCCCCGCGGGGGTCATCCCGGCCGTCGCGGGCGTGGCGCTCTTCGCGGCCTTCGGCTCCGCCGTGCAGCAGGCGATCGACGATCCGGGCGAGCGGACCCCGGCGGTCGTGACGTTCCTCATCGCGGCATCCGGAATCGCCATCGCGGGCGTCAGCGCGGCCTTCTGGGCGCTGGTGGCGGGGCTGATCGTGCGGACGGTCCTGCACCTCGGGCGGCGCGCGGCCTGAGCCCCCGCCGTCAGTGCAGGGTGCCGGCCGGGGAGGCGAGGTCGTCGCGCACGTCGAGGGCGGTGCGCACGGTGAGCTCGACGGCGCGCACGATGTCGTCGAAAGGCAGGGATGCCACGCCCTCGGGGGCGCTCTCGCGCGCAGAGGGCACGTGTACGAAGCCGGCGCGCACGTGGGGTTCGGCGGCATCCAGGGCGGTGAACATCACGTGGTTGCACACGAAGGTCCCCGCCGAGTGCGACACCGCGGCCGGAATGCCGGCGTCGCTCAGCGCCGCCGCGATCGCCTTGACGGGCAGGGTCGCGAAGTAGGCGGTCGGACCGCCCTCGACCACGGGGAGGGTCGACCGGCTGCGCACCGTCGTTGTCGGGAATGCGGGCGTCGGCGAGGTTGATCGCCACGCGCTCGGGGGTGACCTGCGCGCGTCCCCCCGCGAGGCCCGTGGCGATCACGACATCGGGATGATGCTCGTCGATGAGGTGCCGGAGCCGAGCCGCCGACTCTTCGAACGCGACCGGCAAGACCTCGACGACCAGCCGTTCGTCGCCTGTCCAGCGCTTCTCGACCATCCGGACGGCATCACCGGACGGGTTGCTGGTGTCGCCTGCGAACGGCTCGAATCCGGTGAGGAGGACGGTGGTCATCGGTCCAGGCTACGTCGCGCTGCTGACCCCGGCTCGAGCGACGGCGCCTGTGCGCGAGCCCTCGGTGTCTCGCGGGGGTGACGGCGGCGGTCAGCCCAAGTCGAACTCGGCTCGCAGCCGTTCACGGACGAGCATGTAGGGCGGGTACTCGCGGAAGAAGCGGAGCTTGTCGGACACGACTCCACCGCCGGCCGGTTCGTCCTCCATCACGTACGTCATGAAGCTCTCGGCGAAGTCCTCCGTGACGTTGGTGGCGGCGTAGGCGTCGACGAAGTCGTCCTCGTGGGCGGCGTAGAACTCATCGGCGACGTCGGCGTCGTCGTTGTCGGCCGCGGGTGCGTCGGCATAGGCGCTCCAGAACCGGTCGGAGAAGGCGGAAAGCGCCGTCTCGGGCAGGAGGCACCCTTGACCGGTCCACATCGTGTCGCACGTCTCGGCGAAGGAGTCGACCGATTCGGGCCCGAGGCTCAGCACGTGGGCGTACTCGTGCACGAGGGTCGCGAGCCAGGACTCGTCGTCGCCCGCGTAGGCGAGGTTCGCCGCGAACGTCCAGTACTCGGGGACGTCTTCGCGTGAGACCCAGGCCATCGTGTCGCTGGAGGCGTCGTCGCCGACCTTGAACTGACTGATCCGGGTCGCGGCGACCCGCGGTGTGAACACGCGCTCGATCTCCGCCCAGACCGCGGCGGCGTCGGGCGTCGGCTCGGGCGAGAGCGTGCCGTCGGCAGCCACCTCGTAGACCTCGGCGATGGCGAAGTCGTCGTCGGTGTCCGGCGGGGGAGCGTCGTGCTGCGTGAGTCCTGCCGTGGTGTTCTGCGCCTGGTTGATGGACCAGACGACGATGCCGGTCGTCCCCCAGAAGAACAGGCCGAGAACAAGGGCGACGCCGCTGGCGATGAGGGCGATCCAACGGGGTTGCACGCCCTCACCATAGGGGCAGGCGGGGCGGATACAAGGTGCTCGCACGAGGGTGAAGCTCGTGGCCGGGGCATGACGGGTGCCCAGCGGCGCGCGGCGGCAGCGGTGGTGCTCGCCGCACCTCGGTGAGACGGGGCGCTCTAGACTCGATGATCGTGGTCACCCGTCTCTCCAGCTACTTCCTCCGCACGCTTCGCGAAGACCCCTCGGATGCCGAGGTCACGAGCCACCGCCTGCTCGTGCGCGCCGGCTACATCCGTCGTAACGCCCCGGGCATCTTCGCGTGGCTGCCTCTCGGTCTGAGAGTCAAGGCGAAGATCGAGACCGTCGTGCGGGAAGAGATGGCCAACGCCGGTGCCTTCGAGGTGCACTTCCCGGCGTTGCTGCCCCGCGAGCCCTACGAGGTCACCGGACGCTGGGAAGAGTACGGCGACGCGCTGTTCCGCCTGCAGGACCGCAAGGGCGCCGACTACCTGCTCGCGCCCACCCACGAGGAGATGTTCACGCTCCTGGTGAAGGACCTGTACTCGTCGTACAAGGACCTCCCCCTGACGATCTACCAGATCCAGGACAAGTACCGCGACGAGGCGCGCCCCCGCGCCGGCCTCCTGCGCGGCCGCGAGTTCACGATGAAGGACGCGTACTCGTTCGACGCGACGGATGCCGGATTGGATGCCTCGTACCAGGCGCAGCGCGATGCCTACGAGCGCATCTTCCAGCGCCTGGGCCTCGAGTACGTCATCGTCGCCGCCGACGCCGGCGCGATGGGCGGCTCGAAGTCGGAGGAGTTCCTGCACCCGACCCCCATCGGCGAGGACACGTTCGTGCGCTCGGCCGGCGGATACGCGGCCAACGTCGAGGCGTTCACCACCGTCGCCCCGGAACCGCTCGCCGTCGAGGGGCAGCCCGCGCCGGTCGTCTTCGACTCGCCGAACACCCCGACGATCGCGACCCTCGTCGATCACGCGAACGCGCACCTCGACGCCCCGGCCCCCGGCATCGCCGGCCCGGCCACCGCCGAGGCCACCGAGTGGACCGCCGCGCACACGCTGAAGAACGTCGTCCTCGCCCTCACGCACCTCGACGGCACGCGAGAGCTGGTCGTCGTGGGCCTCCCCGGCGACCGCGACGTCGACGACAAGCGCGTCGAGGTCGCCTTCGCTCCCGCCGAGGTCGAGGCCGCGACCGAGGCCGACTTCGCGAAGAACCCGCTGCTGGTCAAGGGCTACATCGGCCCCTGGTCGCCCACCGGTCCCGTGCTGGGCGAGAAGTCGGCGACGAACATCCGCTACGTGCTCGACCCCCGCGTGGTCGACGGCACCGCGTGGATCACGGGTGCGAACATCGACCAGAAGCACGTGCACTCGCTCGTCGCCGGCCGCGACTTCGTCGGCGACGGTTTCGTCGAGATCTCGACCGTGCGCGCGGGCGACCCGGCCCCCGACGGCTCGGGCCCCGTGGAACTCGCACGCGGCATGGAGATCGGCCACGTCTTCCAGCTCGGTCGCAAGTACGCCGAGGCCCTGGGCCTGAAGGTGCTCGACGAGAACGGCAAGCTCGCGACCGTCACGATGGGTTCGTACGGCATCGGCGTCACCCGCATCCTCGCGATCATCGCCGAGCTCAACAACGACGAGAAGGGCCTCATCTGGCCGGCGTCGGTCGCGCCGTTCGACGTGCACGTCGTGGCCACCGGGCGCGATGCCGCGGCGTTCGAGCTCGCGGCATCCGTCTCCGACCAGCTCGAGTCCGCCGGCCTCGACGTCCTCTACGACGACCGCCCCAAGGTCTCGCCCGGCGTGAAGTTCGGCGACGCCGAGCTCGTCGGCATCCCGCGCATCCTCATCGTGGGCCGCGGCGCCGCCGAGGGTCAGGTCGAGCTGTGGGACCGCCGCACGGGCGAGCGCGAGACCCTTCCGGTCGCCGATGCCCTGGCGGCGCTCACGCGCTGACGTTCACGCGCCGACGTTCACGCGCTGACGTTCACCGAGACGGCATCCGTCCCGCATCCGCCGGGAGGGGTGCCGTTTCGTCGTCCCCGCGGTGCTCGGCATCGGTAGCGTAGATGCCATGATCTCGGCCCCTCGCCTGTCGCTCCGCGACGGCTCCACGATCCCTCAGCTCGGTATCGGCACGTACAAGGTGCCCGCGGATCTCACCGCCGGCCTCGTCGAGGGCGCGCTCGCCGCCGGCTACCGCCATATCGATACGGCCGCCCTGTACGGCAACGAGACCGAGGTGGGGGAGGGACTGCGCGCGTCGGGTCTCGACCGGGACGACGTCTTCGTGACGACGAAGGTGTGGAACGACGACCAGGGCTTCGACGAGACGCTGCGCGCCTTCGACGCGAGTGCGCGACGCCTCGGCCTCGACCGTGTCGACCTGTACCTCATCCACTGGCCGATCCCCAGCGCCGGCCGCTACGTCGACACCTGGCGCGCTCTCATCCGCCTGCAGCAGGAGGGGCGGGCGACCTCGATCGGCGTGAGCAACTTCGCAATCCCGCACCTCGAGCGCCTGCGCGACGAGACCGGCGTCCTCCCGGCCGTCAACCAGATCGAGCTGCACCCCCGCTTCCCGCAGAACGAGCTCGTCGACTGGGATGCCGCGAACGGGATCGTCACCGAGTCATGGGCCCCGCTCGCCCGGGGTGGTCTGCTCGGTGAACCCGCCCTCGCGCGGATCGCCGCGCGCTACGGCAAGACCCCCGCGCAGGTCGTCGTGCGCTGGCACCTCGATCGCGGACTCGTGGTCTTCCCGAAGTCGGTGGCGCTGGAGCGGATCCGCGAGAACGGCGACGTCTTCGACTTCACCCTCGATGCCGACGACCACGCCGCGATCGCCGCTCTCGACACCGGTGAGCGCACGGGCCGCGATCCGTCGCTGGACTGAGGCCGGTCAGACGTCGAGGCGCGCGTAGCGCGCGCGGAAGACGGTGAAGACGCCGTAGGCGAGGAAGCCGAGGCCCACGAGGGCCGCGAGCAGAGGCCCCGCGGGCAGGGCCATGAGCGCCGACACGGCTCCGTCCAGCCCTCCGGCCGTGTCGGGTTCGACGCGGATGGCCGCGATCGTGACCAGCACGCCGACCACGCCGAGGGCGATGCCCTTCGCCACGAATCCCACGGCGCCGAGGGCGCTCAGCGCGTGTCCCGCCGCGCCCTCGGGGATGCGGACCTTGTCGTGGAAGGAGCGTCGCACGCCCATCCACACGAAGCCGACACCGACTCCCGCGACGATCAGCCCCGCCGTTCCCAGCACGAACCCGCCGATCGGGAGCGTGAGCACGCTCTGGCTGAGGTCTTCCGTGGTCTGTTCCGCGTGCGGTCGGGCACCGAGTGCGACCGCCGCCGAGATCACGCCGATCACGACGAAGACGATGCCCTGCGGTGCCTCGGCCGCGATGCGCGCGATACGTTTGCGCCCGGACAGCCCGCGCGGCGCGATCGCCTGCAGCAGGTGCCACCCGCCCAGCGAGACCAGTCCCGCCGCGAGACCCCAGAGCGCGACGGCGCCCAGCGGCAGGGCAGCCACCGCACGAAAGGCACCGGTCTGGTCCGTGTCTTCGGCCGCACCGAAGCCCACGGCGAGAACGAGGCCGCCCACGAGCAGGTGCAGGATGCCGTTGGCCACGTAGCCCGCCCGAGCGGCGACGCGCAACGCGGGGTTTGCCTCGGCCTCGCGAGCGGCGGAGCGGGCGGAGGACGGCATCCCGGAACCGTATGCGCTCCGCGTCTGGAAAGACAGCCGGTTGCGCGTGGCGTCCGAGGCGCTGTTTATCATGGCCTGATGCCCGCTTCCCGCCGACCGTTCGTGCGTCGGTGGAACGCCCTTCCCGCGCTCACGCGCAACGCGCCGCCGCGTGTCCTGCTCGTCGTCGGTGCCGTGGTGGTGCTGCTCGGCGCGCTCATCGTCTCGCGACCCCTCACCTCGATCGTGCTGCTCGGGGTGTACGTCGGCGCGAGCGCCGTGGTCATGGGCGTGTTCGAACTGTTCGGCCGGTCGACGAGGTGGTGGGCGCGGGCCGTCGCCGTGGCCTGGATCGTGGCGGGCGTCGCCGTCCTGGTGTGGTTGGGGCGCAGCCTCGAACTGTTGCCGTCAGTCCTCGCCGTTCTCCTGGTGATCGGTGGGCTGGCCTCGGTCGGCCGGGCCGTCACGGGCGGCGCGGTCAGCGCTCGGGTGCTGTCGCTCGCGTGGGGCATCGCGCAGATCGCTTTCGGAGTGCTGTCGTTCACCTGGCCGGATGTCACCGTGCTGGTGCTGGCCGTCGTGTTCGGTGTGCGCACCATCGTGTTCGGAGTCGGGGTCTTCGGGCGCGGGGTGGCCGGCATCCGTCGTCGTCCGCGAGCGACGCCGTTCGACGCCGACCAGGCCGTCCGTCGCCGTCGGCGCCGCGCCCGCTGGACCGCCGTCGGCCGCTACGCGCTCTCGCTCGTCCTCGTGGCGACCGCCGCCGGAGGGTGGTGGCTCAACGACTGGCTGCACGACGGTGCCCCCGTGGTCGACGCGTTCTACAACCCGCCCGCCGAGGTGCCGAGCGGCCACGGACGGTTGATCCGTTCCGCCGCCTCGCCCTGGCGCGCCCCGCAGAACGGCGACGTCACGCGGATCCTCTACACGACACGGGATGCCGTGAGCCGCCCCGCCGTGGCGAGCGCCATGGTCATCACCCCCAAGGATCCTCCGCTGGGACCGCGCCCCGTGATCATCTGGAATCACGGCACGACCGGGGTCGCTCAGGGCTGCGCGCCGAGCCTGCGCGACTCGACGGCCACCCGCTGGGCGATCCCCGCACTCGAGCAGGCATTGAAGGCCGGATGGGTCGTCGTCGCGTCGGACTTCTCGGGACAGGGCGCCCCCGGCGCCTATCCGTACCTCATCGGCAAGGGTGAGGCCCGCTCGTCGCTCGACGCGGTGCTGGCCACGGCCGAACTCCGCAGCGACCTGACCCTCTCGCCCGACACCGTGGTCTGGGGGCACTCCCAGGGCGGGCACGCGGCTCTGTGGACCACCGCGATCGCCGACGACTACGCCCCCGGCATCGACGTGCTCGGAACCGCGGTCGTCGCACCGGTCGCCGACCCGCCCGCCCTCGCGCGCGAACTGCTCTCGGGTCCGCCGAACGCGATGCTCTCGGTCATCACGTCGTGGGTGCTGGTGCCGTACTCCGAGACCTACGCCGACGTCCACCTCGACGACTACATCGCCGAGGGCTCGCGCTCGATCGTGCTCGAGATGACGCAGCGGTGCCCCACCGAACCGGGTGTGGTCGTGTCCGTCCTCACGGCCCTGGGCGTCTCGGAGGACCGGCCGCTCTACAACGCCGATCTCACCGACGGCGCTCTGGGTCGGCGCCTCGAGGAGAACGCCATGACCGAGCCGCTGGGCACGCCGATGCTCGTGGCGTGGGGAGCGGACGATGAGGTCATCGCGCCGAGACTCCAGCGCGAGTACATCGAGAAGCTCTGCGCCGAGGGACAGCCCGTGAGATGGGCGAGCTACGCGGGCTATGGCCACCTGCGTCCGATCCAGCCGAAGTCGCGCTTCCTGCCCGTGCTCTACGACTGGACCAAGAACCTCATCGAACGCAAGCCGCAGGTCGTCGACGGGTGCGGCCTGCGTTGACCCGGGGCGCGCAATACGGCGTCCGGGTGAAGATCATGTGTCAGAGCCATTGCCGTCTTGGCAGGGCAGCGCGCGACTGATTACGGTCGAGGGGTGCCCGAGAACACGTCAGAGCTCCGCCCGACCCACCCGCTCGCCATCGCGCCCGTCGTCGCCCCCGCGGCGTCCGTCGACGGCTTCACGAAGCAGTTCCTCCAGAATCTGAATTTCGACCAGGGCGTGACGCTGTCGACCTCCGACGTGAACGACCAGTACCTCGCTCTCGCCTACACGGTGCGCGACTACCTGATGGCGCGCTGGTTCGACGACCGGGCGAAGCAGAAGACGCAGCAGGCGAAGACCGTCTGCTACCTGTCGGCGGAGTATCTGCTCGGGCGTCAGCTCGACAACAACCTCCTGGCCGCCCGTCTGACCGACATCGCCACCGAGGCTCTCGCGCAGTGCGGTATCGACATCGACGCCGTGCGCGCCGTCGAGATCGAGCCGGGTCTGGGCAACGGCGGACTGGGCCGCCTGGCTGCCTGCTTCATCGACTCGCTCGCGACCATGAGCGTTCCCACCATCGGGTACGGGATCCGGTACGAGTACGGCATCTTCCGGCAGAGCTTCGCGGACGGCCAGCAGATCGAGCAGCCCGACGCGTGGACGCGCATGGGCTCGCCGTGGGATTTCGCCCACCCCGAGGCCGCGCAGACCATCTCGTTCGCCGGCCACACCGAGACCTACGACGACGAGGGGGTCACGCGCAGCCGCTGGGTTCCCGAGTGGAACGTGCTCGCCGTGCCGTACAACATGATGGTCCCCGGGTACCACAACGGCCGCGTGAACACCCTGCGCCTGTGGCGCGCGGTCGCCACGAACGCCTTCGACCTCCATACCTTCAACTCGGGCGACTACGTCGAGTCCGTGCGCGCGCAGACCTTCGCCGAGAACATCTCCAAGGTGCTCTACCCCGAGGACTCCACGCCCCAGGGGAAGGAGCTGCGTCTGCAGCAGCAGTACTTCTTCGTCGCGGCATCCATCGCCGACTTCATCGAGAACGTGCTCCCCGCCGACTTCGACCTCGAGAAGCTCCCCGAGCGCGTGATCTTCCAGCTCAACGACACGCACCCCGTGATCGGTGTGCCCGAGCTGATGCGCGTGCTCGTCGACGAGAAGAAGCTCGAGTGGGATGCCGCGTGGGCCATCACCCAGAAGTGTTTCGCCTACACCTGCCACACGCTGCTGCCCGAGGCGCTGGAGGTCTGGCCGGTCGACCTGCTCGGCCGCCTGCTGCCCCGGCACCTCGAGATCATCTACCGCATCAACGACGAGTTCCTGCTCGAGGTGCGCGAGCGCTTCGGCGACGACGAGATGCTCATCCGCAACATGTCGATCATCGGCGAGCACCCCTCGCGCTCGGTGCGCATGGCGTACCTCGCCACGGTCGCGGGCTCGAAGGTCAACGGCGTCGCCGAGCTGCACTCGCAGCTCCTGCGCGACAACGTCCTGAAGGACTTCGCCGCGATGTGGCCCGACAAGTTCACCAACGTCACCAACGGCGTCACTCCCCGCCGCTTCCTGCGTCTTGCGAACCCCGAGCTGTCGGCGCTCATCACCGAGGCGCTCGGCGCCGGCTGGACCGTCGACCTCGAGCGCCTGCGGGGTCTGGAGGCCCTCGCCGACGACGCCGACTTCCGCGAGCGCTTCGCGGCCGTGAAGGCGTCGAACAAGCGGCGCCTGAGCCGTGTGCTCGAGGCGCGCGGCGAAGCTCCGCTCGACGACGGTCACCTGCTCGACGTCATGATCAAGCGCCTGCACGAGTACAAGCGCCAGACGCTCAAGGTGCTGCACATCGTCAGCACCTACGAGGGCATCGTCTCGGGTCGCCTGGATGTGGATGCCGTGCAGCCGCGCACCTTCCTCTTCGGTGCCAAGGCGGCTCCGGGCTACGGCATGGCCAAGCGCATCATCCACCTCATCAACGCCGTCGGCGACGTCGTGAGCGCCGACGAGCGCGTGCAGGGCAAGCTGAAGGTGCTCTACCCGGCGAACTACAACGTCACCCTCGCCGAGAGCATCATCCCGGCCGCCGACCTGTCGGAGCAGATCTCGCTCGCCGGCAAAGAGGCGTCCGGCACCGGCAACATGAAGCTCGCCCTCAACGGCGCGCTCACCATCGGCACCGACGACGGTGCGAACGTCGAGATCCGCCAGCTCGTGGGCGACGACAACTTCTTCCTCTTCGGCATGAGCGAGCCCGAGGTCGAGGCGCTGTGGGCCGAGGGGTATCGTCCCGCCGACTTTTACCAGGAAGACGACGAGCTGCGCCGTGCGATCGACCTGATCGCGTCGGGGGCGTTCTCGGACGGAGACCGCTCGGTATTCGAGCCGCTCGTGTCCAACCTCCTCTACGACGACCGGTTCATGGCGCTCGCGGACTTCCGCTCGTACCTCGACGCGCAGGACCGGGTCGACGCGGCCTACGCCGATCAGGACGGCTGGGTGCGCTCCGCGATCCTCAACGTCGCGCGCAGCGGATACTTCTCGTCCGACCGCGCGATGCGCGACTACCTCGACCGCATCTGGCACGCGACGCCGGTCAGCTGAAGGGTTCCGGATGCCGCGGCCCCGGGGGTCAGACGACGAGCTCGACTGTTACGCCCACCGCTTCGTAGGTGCCGCGCGCGCGGGCGTCGCGCGTTGCAAGGGGGATCGTGTGCACACGTGCGGCGAGAGCGACGAGACCGTCATACGTTGCTCCGCCGGCGATGCCGCAGCCGGAGAGATCGCGGTGGGCTGACGCCGCCTCGCCGGGGGAGAGCGTGAGCGGATCGCCGAAATTGTCATCCATGACGGTGATGGCGTCGGCTCCGTCGACACGGGCGTCGCCCGGCAGGCGCGTGAGGACGGAGTACGTCTCGATCGCGGCGTGGCCGCTCAGGCGAAGCTCTCGACCGCGCGCCCACGCGCGCACGCGCTCATGGTTTTCGTGCGAGCGGACGAGGAGGGGGACCGCGACGCTCGTGTCGACGGCGATCGGGGATGTCGACCGATCCGACGGCCTCATCGACGGCCGCTGTCGAGCAGCGCCGACACAACCTCGTCGGTCACCGGGGTGTTGCCGCGTGAAACGAGCCGGCCATCGTCGTCGCGCTCGAGGTGCGCGGTGCGGCCTCCGGGGGTGATCTGCAGGCCACTGCCGTATGCCGACACATCGACCACCGTGCCGGGAAGGAGTCCGTACACATCCCGAAGCGCCTTCGGGAGGACGATGCGTCCCCCGCTGTCGATCGTGAGCTCCATGGGAAAACGATACCATTGTGATCCCATATGCGTCCGCCGGGCAAGGGAGTCGCCTCCGAAACACCTGTGCGATGGCATCCGTAGGTCCGATGCGCTCGCGAGGTGCATGGCATCCCGGGTATCGTAGGAGGGTTGTCGGCGCCGGTCGCGCCGACGAAAGCTGAACAACGGAGGGCCTTGTGGACATCGATCTCGCACTTCTGAAGACGATCGAACGCGAGAAGGAGATCCCCTTCGACGAACTCGCGCGCATCATCGAGCAGGCGATCCTCACCGCCTACGCCAAGCACATCTCGCCCAGCGGCGAGATCCCCGCCGGCGCACGCGCCTCGCTCGACCGCAAGACCGGTCACGTGGGCATCTTCACGCCCGTCACCGACGAAGAGGGCGCCGTCATCGGCGAAGAGGAGCAGGCTCCCGACGACTTCGGCCGCATCGCCGCTTTCGCCGCGAAGCAGGTCATCAGCCAGCGTCTGCGCGACATCGCCGACGACGCCGTTCTGGGCGAGTTCCGTGGCAAAGAGGGCGACATCGTCGCGGGTGTCGTCCAGCAGGGTCCCAACCCCCGCATGGTGCACGTCGACCTCGGCACGGTCGAGGCGATCCTCCCGCCCGAGGAGCAGGTTCCCGGCGAGACCTACGCGCACGGCTCGCGCCTGCGCGTCTACGTGACCTCGGTCGCCAAGGGAAACAAGGGTCCGCAGATCACCGTGTCGCGCACCCACCCCGGGCTCGTCCGCAAGCTCTTCGCCCTCGAGGTGCCCGAGATCGCCGCAGGCCTGGTCGAGATCGTGTCGCTGGCCCGCGAGGCCGGTCACCGCTCGAAGATCGCCGTCAAGGCGAACGACCCGACGGTCAACGCCAAGGGTGCCTGCATCGGCGAGCTCGGACGCCGCGTGCGCGCGGTCACCGAAGAGCTCGCGGGCGAGAAGATCGACATCATCGACTACGACGCCGAACTGCCCCGCTTCGTCGCGAACGCGCTGTCGCCGGCCAAGGTCACCTCGTCGTTCGTCCTCGACGCGTCGACCAAGGCCGTGCGCGCTCTCGTCCCCGACTACCAGCTGTCGCTGGCGATCGGCAAGGAAGGGCAGAACGCGCGCCTCGCCGCCAAGCTCACCGGCGCCAAGATCGACATCCAGCCCGACAGCATCCTCGAAGACAACTGAGCCGCCGTCGCTGCGCGACGGCGAGGTGTACGATGGAACCTGTACGAACGTGCGTCGGATGCCGCGCACGCGCCCCCCGATCTTCGCTTCTGCGTGTGGTCGCGGACGGGTCGGTCCTCGTCAGAGACGAGAGAGCGGTCCTGCCCGGGCGGGGAGCGTGGGTGCACGAGACGGACGCCTGCGTGGGAAAAGCTCTCGCGCGTCGCGCCTTCGTACGAGCATTGCGTGTGTCAGGCCCGCTTGACACGCAGACCTTCGAATCAACCCTCCAGCGAAAAGGCTGAACGGCTATGGACACGAAGTGAACGGCTCGAAATGAGACCCGTCCGCAACTAACGGTCTGCCCTGTCCGGGGTAGGCCCTCAGACAGGAGAATTGTGGCAAAACCACGCGTGCACGAGATCGCTTCCGAGCTCGGCGTCGACAGCAAGGTCGCGCTTGCGAAGCTGAAGGAGCTCGGCGAGTTCGTCAAGAGCCCCTCATCCACCATCGAGCCCCCCGTGGCTCGTAAGCTCCGCGCCGCCCTGGCGGCCGAGGGCTCTTCCGGTTCCTCGGACGCCAAGCCCGCCGCGCCCGCGGCGCGCCCCGGCTCCGGTGCCCGCCCCGGTCCCGCGCGTCCCGCGGCGACCCCCGGCGCGCGTCCCTCGGGCCCGACGCCCGGACCCGCGAAGCCCGCCGCCCCGGCCGCTCCCGCAGCGGCCGCTCCCGCGGCATCCACTCCCGCGCCTTCGGCTCCGGCCGAGAAGACCGCGGCTCCCGCAGCGAAGACGCCGTCCTCGCCGCCGAGCCCCGGCTCCACCGCGCCGAAGCCCGGTCCCGCCGGCAACACCCCCCAGGCTCCGCGCCCGGGCGGCGGTGCCCCGCGCCCCGGCAACAACCCCTTCGCCTCCTCGCAGGGAATGGGCCAGCGTCCCGCCGGC
Source organism: Microbacterium sp. SORGH_AS_0969 (assembly GCF_030818255.1). NCBI lineage: Bacteria > Bacillati > Actinomycetota > Actinomycetes > Micrococcales > Microbacteriaceae > Microbacterium > Microbacterium sp. SORGH_AS_0969. The sequence goes on along the minus strand of NZ_JAUTAG010000001.1, from coordinate 25,283 downwards.
CCCCGTCCGGGCAACAACCCCTTCGCCTCGGCGCAGGGCATGGGCCAGCGTCCGACCCCCGGCAACATCCCGCGTCCGCAGGCGCCGCGTCCCGGTGCTCCGCGTCCCGGCGCCCCGCGTCCCGGTGGCGCCGGTCGTCCCGGTGGCGGCGGTCGTCCCGGCGCTCCGTTCCAGCAGCGTCCCGGCGGTCCCGGTCGTCCCGGCGGTGCCGGCGGCGGTTTCCAGCGCCCCGGTGGCGGTGCTCCCGGCGGCGGCGGTTTCGCCGGTCGTCCCGGTGGCGGCGGTGGCCGTGGCCGTGGTCCCGGCGGTGGCACCGCGGGTGCCTTCGGCAAGGGCGGCGGCAAGTCCAAGCAGCGTAAGTCGCGTCGGGCGAAGCGGCAGGAATTCGAGATGCGGTCGGCGCCGGTCGTCGGCGGCGTCAACGTCTCGAAGGGTAACGGCGAGATCATCCGCCTGCGTCGCGGTGCGTCCATCGCAGACTTCGCGGACAAGCTCGAGGCGCTGCGCGGCTACACCGTGCAGCCCGGCACGCTCGTGACCATTCTGTTCAACCTGGGCGAGATGGCCACCGCGACCGAGTCGCTCGACGAGGCGACCTTCGAGGTTCTCGGCGCCGAGCTCGGCTACAAGATCCAGATGGTCTCGCCCGAGGACGAAGACAAAGAACTCCTCGAGGGCTTCGGTCTCGACCTCGACGCCGAGCTGGAGGCCGAGAGCGAGGACGACCTCGAGATCCGTCCTCCCGTGGTCACCGTCATGGGCCACGTCGACCACGGTAAGACGCGACTGCTCGACGCCATCCGCCAGACCAACGTGGTCGCGGGCGAGGCCGGCGGCATCACGCAGCACATCGGTGCGTACCAGATCTGGACCGAGCACGAGGGCATCGAGCGCGCGATCACCTTCATCGACACCCCGGGTCACGAGGCATTTACCGCCATGCGTGCCCGTGGTGCGCAGGTGACCGACATCGCGATCCTCGTGGTCGCGGCCGACGACGGCATCATGCCCCAGACGGTCGAGGCGCTGAACCACGCCCAGGCGGCGAACGTGCCGATCGTGGTCGCGGTGAACAAGGTCGACAAGCCCGACGCCAACCCGGCCAAGGTGCGCCAGCAGCTCACCGAGTACGGTCTGGTCGCCGAGGAGTACGGCGGCGACGTCATGTTCGTCGACGTCTCGGCTCGCCAGGGCACGAACATCCAGGAGCTCCTGGACGCCGTGCTCCTGACCGCCGACGCCGGCCTCGACCTCACGGCCAACCCGAATAAGGCCGCTCGTGGTGTCGCGATCGAAGCGAAGCTCGACAAGGGCCGCGGTTCGGTTGCCACGGTGCTCATCCAGTCCGGAACGCTGCGCGTCGGCGACGCGATCGTCGCCGGAACGGCGTACGGCCGTGTCCGCGCGATGATGGACGAGAACGGCGAAGCGGTCGAAGAGGCCTACCCGTCGCGTCCCGTGCAGGTGCAGGGTCTCAACTCGGTTCCCCGCGCCGGCGACGTCTTCATCGTCACCGAAGAAGACCGGACCGCGCGCCAGATCGCCGAGAAGCGCGAAGCCGCCGAGCGCAACGCCCAGCTGGCCAAGGCCCGCAAGCGCATCTCGCTCGAGGACTTCACCCGTGCTCTCGAAGAGGGCAAGGTCGAGTCGCTCAACCTCATCATCAAGGGTGACGTGTCGGGTGCCGTCGAGGCCCTCGAAGAGTCGCTGCTCAAAATCGAGGTCGACGACAGCGTTCAGCTGCGCATCATCCACCGCGGTGTGGGTGCGATCACCGAGTCGGACATCAACCTGGCCACGATCGACAACGCGATCGTGATCGGCTTCAACGTCCGTCCCGACACGAAGGCCCGTGAGCGTGCCGCCCGCGAGGGTGTCGACGTGCGGTTCTACTCGGTCATCTACAACGCGATCGACGACGTCGAGCAGTCGCTCAAGGGCCTGCTCAAGCCGGAGTTCGAAGAGGTGCAGTCGGGTGTCGCCGAGATCCGCGAGGTGTTCCGCTCCTCGAAGTTCGGCAACATCGCCGGTGTCATCGTGCGGTCGGGAACGATCACGCGCAACGCCAAGGCTCGCGTCATCCGCGACGGTGTCGTGCTGGCCGACGGCCTGCAGATCGAGTCGCTGCGTCGCTTCAAGGACGACGTCACCGAGGTGCGTACGGACTTCGAGGCCGGTATCGGTCTGGGCAAGTTCAACGACATCCAGATCGGCGACGAGATCGAGACGACGGAACTCGTCGAGAAGCCGCGAGGCTGATCGTCGTGCGGGAGTCGCGCCACTGTGCGCGGCTCCCGCTTCGGCCTGCGGGGGTGTGCATCTCCCCGAGCAGAGCGGGGCCCCTACCCCGATGCTCGTGGAGATGCACACCCCCTCCGGCCTACGCTGGTGCGGCTGCCCGTGACGGGACTCCCGCCCGGCGATGAGCCACGGGGGCACTCGTACTCGCGGCGGTATGAAAAGAAGGAGAAGGCTGTGGCAGGGGAACGACAGGCCCGTGTGGCCGACCGCATCCGCGTGGTGCTCGCGGAGCGCCTCGAGAAGGGGCTGCGCGACCCGCGCCTCGGATTCGTGACGATCACCGACGTGCGCGTCACGGGCGACCTCCAGCATGCGTCGGTGTTCTACACCGTCATGGGCGACGAGGCGCACCGCAACGACACCGCGGCGGCGCTGAAGTCGGCGACCGGCATGCTCCGCAGCGAGGTGGGGAAGAACCTCAACACGCGACTCACCCCGACGCTCGAGTTCATCCTCGACGCGATCCCCGAGAACGCCGACCACATCTCGGCGCTGCTGCGCGAGGCGCGTGAGCGTGACGAGTCCGTCGCGGGTCTCGCGGCTTCCGCCAGCTATGCCGGTGAAGCCGATCCGTACGTGAAGCCGCGCGAGCACGGCGACCTCGACGAAGACGAGGACGACGAGCAGGGCGAGGAGGAGCGCGGCGACCGCGCCTGAACCCGCTGAGACGACGGCCGGATGCCACATCCCGAGGGGATGGCATCCGGCCGTCGTCGTTCGTCCGGGGGCGACCTCCTCCTCAGGGGGGAGGCGCCGGACGAACCCCCGTCCTACGGTCGAGGTATGCACGTGCAGACTCGACCCGATTGGCCGGCGATCGCCGTGTTCGCGGTGACCTCGCTGGTTCTGTCCTGGCTGATCGCTCTTCCCCTGTGGCTGGGAGGTGAGGGGCTTCACGATCCCTTCTTCGGGCTGGTCGCGGCGGGGATGATGTTCACCCCGGCGCTCGCGACCGGTGCGGCTCTTCTCGTGCAGCGGCGCACGCGCGGACGGCGAGGCGCGCGCGTCGTCCTGCGCGAACTCGGGATGTGGCCGCTGCGTCCCGCCGCACGGACGATCTGGACGTGCGTCGCGGTCATCGTCGCCGCTCCCGTCCTCGTGGCGCTCGGGCTCTTCGTGATGTCGGTGACCGGCATCCTGCGTCTCGATCTCGTGGGGTTCTCGGGGTTCGCGCAAACCCTCCAGGCTGCCGTCCCCGCCGGGACGCCCCTCCCGCCCATGGGCGTTCTCGTCGTGGTGCAGCTGGCGACCATCCCGCTCGGGGCGCTGTTCAATGCCCCGCTGGCCTTCGGCGAAGAACTCGGCTGGCGCGGCTGGCTGCTGCCCGCCCTGCGCCCGCTCGGAACCTGGCCCGCGCTTCTCATCTCGGGCGCGTTCTGGGGACTGTGGCACGCGCCGCTGATTCTGCTCGGCTACAACTTCGCCGAGCCGAACGCGCTGGGCGTGCTGCTGATGATCGTCGGCTGCGTGTTGTTCGGGATCCTGCTCGGGTGGACGCGTCTGCGCACCGCCTCGGTGTGGCCGGCGGTGTTCGCGCACGGGGCCTTCAACGCCTCGGCGGGAATGGTCGCGCTCTTCCTCGCCGCGGGCGCGCCCACGCCCCCGTTGATGGTGATGTCGCCCCTCGGCATGGTCATGTGGGGTGTCTTCGCGGTCGTCATCGCCGTGCTGGTGGTGCTCGGGCAGTTCCGTCCCGCGCGCCTGGCGGCCGAGCTCGGCCCCGACCGTGGGCGGGCGACCGCGGGGATCTCGTCGACGGCATCCTGAGTCGCCGGGCCGGGCCGGGCCGGGCCGTCAGGCGGAGTCGGGGGACGACACGCCGCGGGGCAGGGCCCGGTCACGGCGTGTCGGCGACGGACTCCGCGCGACGGTACAGCGCGGCTGCGGCCCCGCCCCCGCGGCTGCGGCCGGACGCCGGGCGGGGAGCGGCGGGACGTCAGCGCGGCAGATGGAGCAGGTCGTCCTCGGCCTCGACGAGACCGTCCGAGATCAGCGAGTCGATCGCGCGGTCGCGTTGGGTCGCGTCCGGCCAGTCGGGCAGCACCGCGAACAGCGGCACGGGAGTCGGCGCCGCCTCCCGCAGGGTCTTGAGCACCGCTCCGCGCGCCTGCCGGTCGCTGCCCTCGTAGGTGGCCTGCTTACGGCGGCGGTCCTCGGACGCGGGGTAGCCGGCCGCGCGCCACGCGCACTGCGCGGCCAGCGGGCAGACATCGCACTTCGGCGATCGGGCCGTGCAGACGATCGCCCCGAGCTCCATCGCGGCGGCGTTCACGACCGCCGCTTCCGCGATGTCGGCGGGGAGTTCGGCATCCATTCGTTCGAGATCGCGCCGGTGCGGCGGGCCCGGTTGCGCGCGACCTTCGACGGCGCGGGCGAGCACGCGCCGGGTGTTGGTGTCGACGACCGGATGCCGATCGCCGTACGCGAAGACCGCGACAGCGCGCGCGGTGTAGTCGCCGATGCCGGTCAGCGCGAGGAGGGCGTCGACGTCCCGCGGGACGACGCCGTCGTGGCGGTCGCGGATCTCGACGGCCGCGCGGTGCAGCCACAGCGCCCGCCGGGGGTAGCCGAGATTCGCCCACCGGGTCACCGCTTCCGCGGGCGGGGAAGCGGCGAGATCGGACGGCGTGGGCCACCGTTCGAGCCACGCCTCAAGGTGCGGGATGACGCGATTCACCGGTGTCTGCTGCAGCATGAACTCGCTGACGAGGGTGCCCCACGCGCCGAACCCTTCGCGGCGCCAGGGGAGGTCGCGCGCCGCGTCGCGGTACCACGCGATGAGCGGGGCGGCGAGTCCTGGCATCCGTCCAGCCTACGGGCGCGCATGGGCCTCGCCCGGTACGCATAAACGGCATCCGCGCACAGAAACACGGGGACAGCGCGTTTCTGTGCGTGGATCGCGTTTATGTGTGTGATCCCGGCGGTCGGGCGGACCGGTGTCGGTGGCCGAAAGTAGGCTGGGAGCATGTCGTCGCCCGAGAATCCCGTCCAGACTCTGCAGCGGAGCCTGCGCGACCTGATGCGGCAGAACGCCCGCGCGGGTCGCGTCGTGGTGGCCGTCGACGGACTGGATGCCGACCGGACGCGGGCTTTCGCCGACGGGTTCGCCGCGGTGCTCGGCGAAGACGGCACACCCGTCCAGCGCGCGAGCGTCGGGGACTCCGAGCCCGACGTCCGCGAGAGAGTCGTCGCGCCCTTCCGCGCGGGCGAGGGCGACGCCGTCCTCGTGGTCGACGGACGTTTCCTCCACGCGCCCGAGCGCCGGGGACTGTGGAACTACTCGGTCTGGCTCGAGAGCAATCCGCCGATCGGCTCGCCGCGCCCCGAGCTCCCCGACGCCGAGAAGCGCTACCTCGCGACCGCGCGGCCCAAGGCGGCCGCCTCGGCGATCGTCGAGAACTCCGACCCGGCGCACCCCGTGCAGGTTTTCGGGGACTTCTGCTGATGGTGCGACCCGGCATCCTCCTGGTCGACAAGCCCGGGGGCATCACCAGCCATGACGTCGTGTCGCGCGCCCGACGCGCGCTCGGGACCCGCAAGATCGGGCACGCCGGCACCCTCGACCCCATGGCGACGGGGCTGCTCGTGCTCGGTGTCGAGGGCGCGACCCGGCTGCTGACCTACATCGTCGGCGCTGACAAGACGTACGAGGCGACGATCCTGCTGGGCGTTTCGACCGACAGTGACGACGCCGACGGGGTCGAGACGTCGCGGACGGATGCCACGGCCGTCACCGACGACGCGATCGCCGCGGGCATCGCCGACCTCACCGGCGAGATCGAGCAGGTGCCGAGCACCGTGTCGGCGATCAAGGTGGCGGGGCGCCGTGCCTACGACCTCGCTCGCGCGGGCGAGGAGGTCGAGCTGAAGGCACGTCGCGTGACGGTGTCGCGGTTCGACGTCCGTGCCACTCGCCGGGGAGAGGCAACCATCGAGCTCGACGTCGTCGTCGACTGCACGAGCGGCACCTACATCCGCGCTCTCGCCCGCGATCTCGGCCGCTCCCTCGGCGTGGGCGGACACTTGACCAGGTTGCGCCGCACGCGCATCGGCGCGTTCGACGTGGCCGCCGCGGCATCCGTCGACGACATCGCCGAGGAGCGGCTCGTGAATCCGGCGACGGCCGCCTCGGTCGTCGTGGGCGCGATCGCCGTCGGCGAAGACGAGGCCCGCGACCTGCGTCACGGTAAGCGCATCGACGGAGGCGGGCGCCTCACCGGCCCTGTGGCCGCCGCGATCGACCCCGACGGGCAGCTCGTCGGCATCGTCGAGAAGCGGGGCGCACAGCTGAAGAGCGTCATGAACATGCCCGAGGAGGTCGCCCGATGATCCTGTGGTTCACGCTCGCGCAGGTGGGCATCGCCGTCCTCGCCGGGATCGTCGCGATCGTCGCGGGGCTCATCGGGCGCCGCCCGGGAGACGTCACCGTCGGCTCGCTCGCTCTCATCGAACTGCTGCTCATCGTGCAGATCGTGGTCGCGATCATCGCGCCGTTCGCGGGGAACCCACCCTCCGGCAGCCTGCTCGAGTTCTGGACGTACCTCGTCTCGGCCGCCCTCGTGCCGGTTGCGGGCGCCGCGTGGGCGCTCATCGAACGCAGCCGGTGGAGCACCGTGATCATGGGGGTCGCCGCCCTGGCGGTCGCCGTGATGGTCTGGCGCATGCACGTGATCTGGACGGTGCAGGTGGCCTGAGGACTCCGGATGCCGCGGCCCGAGGCGGCATGCCGGTATCGGTCCCTTCGACAGGCTCAGGGACCTGGGGCTCGACAGGCTCAGGGACCTGGGGCCCGACAGGCTCAGGGACCTGGGGCGAAGGTGGCCGAGCTCGTCGAAGCCATCGTTCGTGAGGTTCGACATGCGTCGTCGAGGCCCCGCCGGGCGCGGACCGCGCGGGCCAACTAGAATCGTCGAGTCATGGCATCCACCACTCCCACCCGCACCCGGGGGATGACCGGCATCGGCCGTGTCCTCGTCGTCGTCTACGGCATCATGGCGCTCGCCGCCACCGGCCGTTCTTTCGTGCAGATCGCGCGCGAGTTCGACGACGCCCCGCTGGCGTACTCGCTGTCGGCGCTCGCGGCCGTCGTGTACATCCTCGCGACCCTCGCGCTCGTCTTTTCGGCGCGGCCGGCGTGGTACCGCGTGGCGTGGATCGCGATCGGCTTCGAACTCGTCGGCGTGCTCGTCGTGGGGACGCTGAGCCTCGTCGACCCCGCTCTGTTCCAGCATCCGACCGTCTGGTCGGTCTACGGCTACGGTTACCTCTTCATCCCGCTCGTCCTGCCCTTCCTCGGGCTCTGGTGGCTCATACGCCATCGCCGGGCGGCGTCGTGATCGTCTTCCGCGACGCGGCCGAGGTCCCCGCGGATTTCGGACCGTCGGTCGTCGCGATCGGCAAGTTCGACGGCGTGCACACCGGTCACCGCGCGGTGATCGATCGCGCCCGTGTCGACGCCTCCGACGGCGCGAAGGTCGTCGCGGTGACGTTCGACCGCAATCCGCTCAGCGTGCTTCGGCCCGACCGCTGCCCGCCGGATGTGATCGGCCCGCACCAGAAGCTCGACCTACTCGACCGGGCCGGAGTGGATGCCACACTCTTGCTGACCTTCGACGAAGCCCTCGCGGCGATCCCGGCTGAAGAGTTCGCGCGCCGCGTGATCGTCGACGCGCTGCAGGCGCGGACGGTGCTCGTCGGCCGGGACTTCCGCTTCGGCGCGGGGGGTGCGGGCGACCCGGACCTTCTGACCCGTATGGGAGCGGAGCACGGCTTCCGTGTCGACGTGGTCGACGATGTCCGTGCGGTGCACGCCGACCGGCGCGTGTCGTCGACGTGGATACGCGAGGCTCTCTCGGCTGGCGACGTCACCACGGCCGCGCGCTTGCTCGGCCGCGCCCCCTCCGTCTGGGGCGAGGTCGTGCACGGGCTCAAGCGGGGACGCGAACTCGGCTACCCCACGGCGAACCTCTCACCTGACCTCGAGGGATTCGTCCCCGCGGACGGCGTCTACGCCGGGTGGCTCGTCGACGTCGAGGGGGGACGCCGCATCAGCTATCCCGCCGCGATCAGCGTCGGCACCAATCCCACCTTCGATGACGTGCACGCGCGCCAGGTCGAGGCGTACGTCCTCGACGAGACCGGCCTCGACCTCTACGGCCATCACGTCGAGGTGCGTTTCGTGGAGCGCGTGCGCGGGATGGTCGCATTCGACGGCATCGACGCCCTGCTCGTGCAGATGGCCGACGACGTGGAGCGCACGCGGGCGATTCTGCGCTGACGCGACGCGCCCTGACGGGCCGCGCGGGCGTCAGTCGCGACGCGACAGGTGATTCCGGATGCCGAGAAACGACGCCGCGGCCCCGAGCAGCATCAGCACGGCGGTGAACACCGCGGCCCGGTGGAATCCGTCGAGGTCGAGCGAGCCGCTGACGACGGCCGAGACCGCGGCGATCGCGAGCAGTCCCGCGACGCGCGACACGGCGTTGTTCACCGCGGAGGCGATACCGGAGCGCTCGGTCTCGATCGCGCCGAGGACCGCGGCGGTGAGCGGTGACACGGTCGCGGTGAGACCGAGACCGAACAGGACGATGCCCGGAAGCACCTGCGTCCAGTAGTCGAAGTCCGTGCGCACGTTCAGCAGCAAGAGCGCTCCCGCCGCCATCACGAGCGGCCCGAACGTCATGAAGAGACGCGGGCCGTACTTCCCGGCGAGGGCGCCCATCCGCGAGCTCAGCAGGATCATCAGCACCGTGCTCGGGAGGGATGCGAGACCGGCGAGCGTCGCGGGCAGCCCCGCTCCCTGCTGCAGGTAGACGCTGACGACGAAGCCGTTGAGCGAGAGCGCGGCGTAGACGAAGACGGTGGCGAGATTACCGGCCCAGAAGTTGCGGGAGCGGAACAGGCCCAGCGGCATCATCGGTTGCCGAGCGAAGCGCTGGCGCACGAGGAACCCGGAGAACGACAGGATGCCGAGGGCGCCCGGCATCCAGATCACGGGGGAGGACCACCCGAGGTCGGGCTGCTCGATGAGCGCGAAGACGATCCCGCCCAGGCCGGCGGCGCAGAGCACCGCGCCGAGGATGTCGACGCGTGCGTCCGGGCGCCGGTGGTCGGCGTGACCGAGGCGAAGCAGCAACCACAGCGTGACCGCGATCGGCAGCACGTTCACGAGGAACACCAATCGCCACGACAGCGTGTCGACGAAGAGGCCCCCCACGAGCGGACCTGCGAGCATCGCGATCGTGGTGGCACCGGTCCAGATGCCGATCGCCCGGGCCTGCGCGGTGCCGCGGAACGTCGAGGTGATCAGCGCGAGAGAGCTCGGCACGAGGAGAGCGCCGGCGACCCCCTGCAGGGCGCGCGCGACGATGAGGAACTCGGCGGTCGGTGCGGCTGCGATCGCGACGGAGGTGATCCCGAATCCGATCAGGCCGATCCGCAGGACGACCACCCGTCCCAGGACGTCGCTCAGCGAGCCCGCGACCAGGATGAACGCGCCGAGGGTCACGAGGTACGCGTCCACGACCCATTGCTGGGTGCTCAGCCCACCGCCGAGGTCGCGAGCGATAGCGGGCAGGGCGACATTGACGACGGTGCCGTCGAGGAACGACACGAACGACGCGAGCACCGCGATCGTCAGCACGACCCGTTGCTGCTTCGTCATCGTGTCGCTCATCCGTCCAGCGTAGGGTCGTGCCCCGCGGGAGCGTCCGATTTTCGTCCCGATCCTGGAATACCCCCAGGGGGTATCCTGTTCTGTGGGGGAGAACCCCGGGAGGAACCATGGACGGATCGAGGGATGCCGCGACGTCGGGCGCCGATGTCGCGGAGGCGGTGCTCGACATCGAGGGCATGACCTGTGCGAGCTGCGTTGCGCGGGTCGAGAAGCGTCTCGGACGCGTCGAGGGAGTGCGAGCGGCGGTCAATCTCGCGACGGAGACGGCGCGGGTGCAGTACCCGGCCGGGCTCGACACCACGGCGCTCGTCGAGGCCGTGCGTGCCGCGGGGTACGACGCCACCGTGCGGACGCGGGCCGCCTCCCGAGCGACCGGCGAGCCCGTGGCATCCGTTCCGGTGCCCGCGCCCGGCGGAGAGATCGACGCCGTGACGGCGCAGAGCCTCGATGCACCCGACCACGGCACCGGTGCGCTCCCGCACGATGCCCACGGCGCCGACGGCGCTGGTCCCGTCCACGACCACGGCGCGCACGACCACGGCGCCCACGACCACGGCTCCGATCACGGGGGCCACGTCCACGACACCTCCGACGCGCCCGGGTCCACACCGCTGCGGACGCGTCTGCTCGCGTCGGCGGCGATGGCTATCCCGGTGGTCGCGCTGGGCATGGTGCCGGCGTGGCAGTTCCCCGGCTGGCAGTGGGTCTCGCTCGCGTTGACCACGCCCGTGGTGCTGTGGGGCGGGTGGCCGTTCCACCGCGCGACCCTGCGGAACGCTCGCCACGGTGCCGCGACGATGGACACCCTCATCACGCTCGGGACCTTCGCGGCCTACCTGTGGAGCGTCTGGGCGCTCGTCTTCGGAAACGCCGGGCGGATCGGCATCCGTCACGAGGTCATGCTCTTCGGGCCCGTGCACGACGCCAGCGCGGTCGTCTACTTCGAGGTCGCCGCGGCGGTGACGGTGCTCCTGCTGCTCGGTCGCTTCATCGAGCAGCGCTCGACCCGGCGGGCGGGCGCGGCGCTGCGCGCGCTCCTCGACCTCGGCGCGCGCGAGGCCGAACTCGCGGACGGCCGCCGCATCCCGGTGGACGAGCTCAGCGTGGGCGACGTGTTCGTCGTGCGTCCGGGTGCCGTGATCGCCACCGACGGTGTGGTCGTCGACGGGCGGGCCTCGGTCGACGAGAGCATGCTCACCGGTGAGTCCCTGCCGGTCGAGGCGGCCGCGGGATCCACGGTGACCGGCGGGACGATCACCGCCGGTGGCCGACTCACCGTCCGGGCGACCGGGGTCGGCGAAGAGACGCGGCTCGCCCGCATCGCGCGACTCGTCGAGGACGCGCAGCTTGGAAAGAGTCGCGTGCAGCGGCTGGCCGACCGCATCTCGGGCATCTTCGTGCCGGTCGTCATCGTGCTCGCCGTGCTGACTCTCGTCGCGTGGATCCTCGCGGGGCAACCGCTCGCCGCCGGCTTCACCGCTGCGGTGGCCGTGCTCATCATCGCCTGCCCGTGCGCGCTGGGTCTCGCCACGCCCATCGCGATCCTCGTCGGCACCGGGCGGGGAGCGCAGCTGGGTGTCCTCGTCACCGGACCCGAAGCCCTCGAGTCCGCCGAGCGCATCGACACGATCGTGCTCGACAAGACCGGTACCCTGACGAGCGGCCGCATGAGCGTCGCGAACGTCGTCCCCGCGGAGGGGGAGGATGCCACGGACGCGATCGCTCGCGCAGCCGCCGTCGAACGCGGCTCGGAGCACCCGGTGGCCGCGGCGATCGTCGCCGCCGCGGGGGAGGGGCGGACCGCGACCGATCTCGAGGCGATCGCCGGACGCGGGGTGATCGGCACAGTGGACGGAGTCCGCGTGTTCGCGGGGCGTCCCGCCTGGATCGTCGAACGTGGAGGGTTGCTGACCCCCGAGCTGGAGACGGCGGTCGACGCCGCCGAGGAGCGCGGCACGGTCGTGGTCGTGGGGTGGGCGGAAGCCGACGGCGCCCTCCAGGCCCGCGCCGTGATCGAGATCGCCGACACCGTCCGTTCTCAGAGCGCGGAGGCGGTCGCCCGTCTGCGGGAGATGGGTCTCGAACCCGTTCTGCTGACGGGTGACAACGCGCGCATCGCGCAGTCCGTCGCGGCGGAACTCGGCATCGAGAGGGTCCGCGCGGGGGTCCTCCCCGAGGGGAAGGTCGACGAGATCGCGGCTCTGCGGGCCGAGGGGCGCACCGTCGCCATGGTCGGTGACGGGGTCAACGACGCCGCCGCCCTGGCATCCGCGGATCTCGGGATCGCCATGGGCGGGGGAACGGATGCCGCGCTCCACGCGAGCGACATCGCGCTGATGCGCGACGATCCGCGCGGCATCGTCACCGCGGTGGCGTTGAGCCGGCGCACGATGCGGATCATCCGCGGCAACCTGTTCTGGGCGTTCGCGTACAACGTCGCGGCGCTGCCGCTGGCCGCCCTGGGGCTGCTGAACCCGATGATCGCGGGGGCGGCGATGGCGTTCTCGAGCGTGTTCGTCGTGCTGAACAGCCTGCGCCTACGTCGCGCGTCCTGAGCGGGGGTCGCGGCGGGTCTGCTGTCCGGTTTGGGGCGCGTTCCGGCATTTGGGGCGGGGTATTTCGCGCCCCGAACGGCAGAACGCGCCCCGAACCACGTCGCGACCGGCTCAGCTCACGCGCTTCGGCTCTGCGCGCGCTAGAATGATGGCGACCCCGTCACCCGCTGTCTCGCGAGCCGTTCCGGTGTAGACGCGTCGCGGGTCGCCGGTACCGCCGCTCAGGCGGCGTGCCGAGCGACATTCTCCGGGGTCACCGATCCGCCGGCCTCGCGCCGGAACGTCCCGGACAGGTGTCCGGACGACACGCTCAGGAGGAGCATGCCGACCACGGCAACCGCGTCCCGAGGCTCGAGCCAGCGGCGCAGGAAGACCACGTCCTCGCGACGCGACGACGAAGCCCCCGTCATCCCGATCCTGGCGCGCAAGGTGCGCGAGGTCGAGGCCAAGGCCCAACGGGGCAAGCTCGGCCCGACCAACCGGGTGAAGTTCCAGGTGATCGCCTTCCTCGTCCGCGAGGAACGCGCGCGCGTGAAGGCCGACACCGAGATCACCGACGCCGCGCGCGCCGAGCTGCTCAAGCGCCTCGACGGGGTCGCGACGATCCTCGCGAAGACCGCCGCGCGCGACACCTCGCTCATCCAGTTGCTCGAAGTCGATGCGGCCACCTCGCCCGTCGCTCGACGCATGCGCCGGGATTGGCTGCTCGAGTCCGGCGCAGAGCTGCCGCCCGACGAGCTGATCATCACCGACACCGCTCCCCAGGTGGCGCCCGTCGTGCCCGCGGCCCTCGCCGAGAAGCAGGTCATCCCGCCGTCCATCGAGGCGCGGCAGATGGCGAACCCCTTCCTCGCGCCCGACCTCACCCCGCGCTCGACCGGTGACGCCCCGCGCCGCCGCCTCGACGGGTGGGAGCTCATGGGCCCGCTCTACAAGGCGTTCGAGACGGGCGCCGGTGGGTCGGCCGCCAGTATGGACCTCCCGCCCGTCCCCGAGTTCGATCGCGTCTCTCCCCGCGGGCTCGAGGTCATGCCGCACCAGTCGCGCTTCCTCGAGGCCGTGCGCCTGGGGCACCGTTCCTTCCTGCTCGCCGACGAGCCGGGCCTCGGCAAGACCGCCGAGTCGGTGCTCGCGGCCTCGGTCGCCGACGCGTACCCGCTGCTGGTCGTGGTGCCGAACGTCGTCAAGATGAACTGGGCCCGCGAGGTGCAGCGCTGGACGCCGCAGCGCCGCGCCACGGTGATCTCGGGCGGCGGTGCCGACATCGACGCCTTCGCCGATGTCTTCATCGTCAACTACGAGATCCTCGACCGGCACCTGTCGTGGCTCTCGTCGATCGGTCTCAAGGGCGTCGTCGTCGACGAGGCGCACTTCATCAAGAACCTCACGTCGCAGCGTTCGCAGAACGTGCTGGCTCTGGCATCCCGTGTCCGTCAGCAGACCCGCGACCCGCTCATGCTGGCCCTCACCGGCACCCCGCTGATCAACGACGTCGAGGACTTCGACGCGATCTGGCGCTTCCTCGGGTGGACCAACGGCGAGAAGCCCGGTCCCGAGCTGATGGAGAAACTGGATGCCACGGGCCTGACCCCCGCCGACAAGGCGTTCTACCCCGAGGCGCGCGAGGCCGTCATCTCGATGGGAATCGTGCGGCGCAAGAAGAAGGACGTCGCCGCCGATCTGCCCGACAAGCTCGTCGCCGACCTCCCCGTCGAGCTCGACGACGAGTACGGCCGTTCGATCCGGCAGGCCGAGCGCGAACTCGGCGCCCGCCTCGCGGCGAAGTACCGCCGTATCCTCGAGGCGCGTGGCGACCGCGGCCTCGCCCCCGGCGAGATCGACGACGACATCGTCCGTCTCGTGGCGCACGGCGAGCTCGAAGAGAGCAAGGCCGCCGGCTCGGGCAGCGAGAACGTGTTCACGATGGTCCGCCGCATCGGTCAGGCCAAGGCGCACCTCGCGGCCGACTACGCCGTGCAGCTGCAGCGCTCGGTCGGCAAGGTCGTGTTCTTCGCCAAGCACATCGACGTGATGGATGCCGCGGAGGCCCACTTCAAGGCATCCGGGCTGAAGGCGGTGTCGGTGCGGGGCGAGCAGACCTCGACCGCGCGCCAGGCTGCGATCGACGCGTTCAACAGCGATCCCGACGTCGGGATCGCGGTGTGCTCGCTGACCGCCGCGGGCGTCGGCCTGAACATGCAGGCCGCCTCGAACGTCGTGCTCGCGGAGCTGTCGTGGACCGCCGCCGAGCAGACGCAGGCGATCGACCGCGTGCACCGCATCGGCCAGGAGGAGCCCGTCACCGCGTGGCGCATCATCGCCGCGCACACGATCGACACGAAGATCGCCGAGCTCATCGATTCGAAGGAGGGGCTCGCGGCGCGCGCCCTCGACGGCCAGGCGATCGAGCCCGGCTCCAGCGACTCGGTGCAGCTCTCGGCCCTCATGCACCTGCTGCGTCAGGCGCTCGGCGCGGCCTGAGCCCGCTTCGACGGACGCCCCGGGGCTTCGGCCCCGGGGCATCCGCGCATTCGGCGTGGCCGCCATCGCGCCGCCATTGCCCCGCTGCGCTCGGGCGCGAGTCCGTTCGATGTCCGACGCCCTCGCTAAGGTCGGCAGATGACCCTCACCGCCGACACCCTGCTCGCGGGACCACGCGGACGCCGGCTGTGTCTAGAAGTCTTGCGGCTCGCCCCCGACGGGCCGGAGGCACGCGATGCGGCCTGGGCCGTGTCGTGGGCCGCGCAGGCCCTCGACGAGAATCCGGGGACGGTCGTCGCGATCGCCGGAGACGCCTCGTCGTTCACCGAACCCGAGGTGTCGCCCGCCGAGGCCGCCGCCGCGCTGGCACGGGTCGCGATCCCCGAGCTCACCGACGCGCTCCTCTTCACGGCCCTGTCTCTCGCTGTGGACCACGCCGCGTACTGGCAGCCGCCCTCCGGTGAGGACGTCCTGGCCGCGACCGAGGACCTGCGGCCCGTGCTCGAGCGTGTCGCCGCGGCGGTCGCCGGAGCTCCCGGAACCTCGTGGTGGGGGAGCGGGGTCGAGCGGGACACGCAGGCGATGGTGCGCTGGGAGAACTCTCCCGCGTCGATGGAGGCCCCCGAAGAGCTCTCGGCCCGGTGGCGAAGCGAGCAGGTCGAAGAAGAGGTGTCCTTCGCCCGACAGATTGACGACGTCCGTCTCTCCGGCTCGTGGTGGTCGACCCCCGCGTTCGCCCTTCCGCGCTCCACGCGTGTGCGCGGCACGGCGGGGCCGGTCGGCCTCACGCTCGTCGAAGACTCCTGGGGGTGGACCTCCGCACGCGTTCGACCTCTCGCCGCACCGGACGGCGAGGTCATCGAGATCGACGGCCCCGAAGCGTGGGCGGCGCTGTGTCGGCGGCATCCGTTCCCGGTCACCGCGAGCCGACGCAATGTGTGGGGGTGGACGACGGGGCGCGAAGGCATGTGGGTGCAGCCCGACTGGGCGGCCGTCGCCGGTGAAGCCGCGGGGGTGCACCTGAGCGTGAGCGGGTACCTCGCCACGGCCGGTCGGGTCGTCGGCCTCGGCGACCTCGGTGCGAGCACCGTGGCCGGGTGGGGACCCGACGAGACCTTCTGGTTCTCACCAGTCGAACAGTCGGCACCCGAGCAGGAGTGGGTTCGCGACGGTGACAGCTGGAACCGCGCGTGACGGTGGCCGCGTGCCGGCTCGAACAGGGCGGTCGGGCCGGGGTGTCGGCATCCGGGTCGCCGTGTGGCACCGTTCCCGCCCGCGGCGATAGGGTCGAAGACGGCAATGGCGCCTCCCTCCACCCGAACCACAGCACCAGAGGACTCTGCCCATGAAGATCGGCATCCTGACCAGCGGCGGCGACTGCCCCGGTCTCAACGCGGTCATCCGTGGCGTCGTGCTGAAGGGCACGACCAACTACGACATCGAGTTCGTCGGCATCCGTGACGGATGGCGAGGCGTGGTCGACGGCGACTTCTTCCCGCTGACCCGCCACGAGGTGAAGGGTCTGTCGAAGGTCGGCGGCACGATCCTCGGCACCAGCCGTACGAACCCCTACGAGGGCGTGCGCGGCGGTGCCGAGAACATCTCCAAGACGATGTACGGGCACCGGCTCGACGGCATCCTGGCCATCGGTGGCGAGGGGACCCTCGCCGCGGCCGACCGTCTGTCGAAGGACGGCATCAACGTGCTGGGTGTTCCCAAGACGATCGACAACGACCTTCGCGCCACCGACTATTCGTTCGGCTTCGACACGGCCGTGAACATCGCGACGGATGCCATGGACCGCCTCCGCACCACCGGTGACTCGCACCAGCGGTGCATGGTGGCCGAGGTCATGGGGCGTCACGTCGGCTGGATCGCGCTGCACGCCGGTATCGCGGCGGGCGCCCACGTGATCTGCATCCCCGAGGTTCCGATGTCGATCGAAGAGATCGTCGAGCAGGTCACCCGCGCGCACGATCGCGGCCGCGCGCCCCTCGTCGTCGTGTCGGAGGGCTTCAAGCTCAAGGGTATGGACGAGGCCTTCAGCGACAAGGGCCTCGACGCCTTCAACCGCCCCCGCCTCGGCGGCATCGGCGAGCTGCTCGCCCCCGAGATCGAGCGTCTCACCGGAATCGAGACCCGCGCGACGGTCCTCGGACACATTCAGCGCGGCGGCTCGCCCTCGGCGTTCGACCGCGTGCTCGCGACGCGTCTCGGCCTGCACGCCGCCGACGCCCTGCACGAGGGCGCTTGGGGCCAGATGGTCGCGATGCGCGGCACCGACATCGTTCGCGTGCCGTTCGCCGACGCGCTGGGTGAGCTCAACAGCGTTCCTCTGTACCGATACGAAGAGGCCGCGGCGCTGTTCGGCTGAGCCTTTCGCTTCGATGCCCCGTCCCGCTTGGCGCGGGGCGGGGCGTCGCCGTTGGCACGTCCGGCCCCGCCGCTCTTGCGACATCACTGCCTGCGCGTGTCCCACTTTGTGCTGATCCGGCAGCAGATTTCTGCACAAAGTGGGACATCGCCCTCGCCTGGGGAGTGCCGATGCCTTCCTCGCGCCGGGCATGTCCCACTTTGTGCCGGTTCCGGCGCGACTTTCTGCACAAAGTGGGACACGATTCGCGTCAGGGCTGCCAGCCCGCACGCCGGAGCGCCTCGCGCACCTTTCGGACCGCCACTGCGCCATCTCCTCGCGTGTGGTGGAACAGGATGCGGACGTGCTCCCAACCGCACTCCCGAATGGCATCCCAGCGGTCGGCGTCCCGAGCGAACTGGCGCATGTCCTCGGCATGGACGCGCCCGTCGTACTCGACGGCCACCCTCCACGAGGGATACGCGAGATCGAGCTCGGCGACGAAGGTCCCGCTCGCATCACGGAGAACCACGGAGATCTCGGGTTCCGGGAGAGAGTGACGGATCAGCAGCAACCGTAGCCGTGTCTCAGAGGCGGAGCGCGGACCGAAGCGACTGAGGCTGAGGGCCCGCGTGAGGAGGAGCTTCCGCGTGTCGCCCATGCGCGCGATCTCCGCGGCGAGTTCGTCCGCCTCGATTCGTGGCACGGCGTCCGTGAGGAGGAAATCCGCGGCTGCGACGAGGTCGTCGATTCTCCACAGCGTCCCGCATTGCCGCCACGCACGCACGGGATGCTCGACCGGCCAGCCACGCCGCGTCAGGAGCGTCGCGGCATCCCGTGCCTGCAGACGGTGTCCGAGGATGCCGTTCACGCGGGGCTCGCGAACTGGACGATGAGCCGACACGTGGATGCCGGGGACGAAAGGGAAAGGCGGAAGCGGCACGCCAAGCAGCCCCAGCGCCGTCTCGTGGCTGAAGAACTGCCCGCTCCGGAGCAGAGGGACGTACTCCGCCGCGCGTGCCTCGAGGTCGTCCACTGCGGGCGGTGCAGCGGATGAGCGGACGCCACTGTACGGCGCCCTGACACCGACGTGACGCAGCGCGAAGCGGGAGCGGCCCGAGGCCACGGCATCCCGAACGGAGAAGATGCGAGGTTCGTCGACCATCCGCCGAGCATGGCGGTGTTGCGCGTGCCGCTGCTCACCCGATCGCGTTATCCGTGGATGACCTCTTCTATCGCCGCGCGGGGGAGGAACAGCGGTTCCGACGGCTCATGTCCCACTTTGTGCAGAAAGGAGGCTCCGTATCTGCACAAATGGGGACACGCTGAGCGCACTGTCAAAACCATGTCCCATTTTGTGCGGGAAGGAGGCTCCAGATCTGCACAAAGTGGGACATGCAGCCGCCGGACGCGGTCGCAGCGGTCGCCCCGCTTACTCGGCCAGCCCCAGCACGTCCAGCAGCCAGGCCAGCTCGAACGAGCGCTCGCGCCACGCGTTGTAGCGGCCGCTGACGCCGCCGTGGCCGGCGACCATCTCGCACTTCAGCAGGGCGTCGGCGCCGACCTCGCGCAGGCGCTGGACCCACTTCGCGGGCTCGACGTACAGCACGCGCGTGTCGTTGAGCGATGTGACCGCGAGGATGCGCGGGTACTCCACGCCCTCGCGCACGTTCTCGTACGGCGAGTACGACTTCATGTACGCGTACACGTCGGCGTCGTGCAGCGGGTCGCCCCACTCGTCCCACTCGATGACGGTGAGGGGGAGCGACGGGTCGAGGATCGTGGTCAGCGCGTCCACGAACGGCACGTCGGCGAGGATGCCGGCGAACAGCTCCGGCGCGAGGTTCGCCACGGCGCCCATGAGCAGGCCGCCGGCGCTGCCGCCCTCGGCGACGATGCGATCGGGGGTCGTGTAGCCCTCGGACACCAGATGGCGCCCCGCGGCGACGAAGTCGGTGAACGTGTTGCGCTTGGCGAGGAGCTTGCCGTCCTCGTACCACTGGCGCCCCATCTCTCCGCCGCCGCGCACGTGCGCCACCGCGAAGATCACGCCACGGTCCAGCAGTGACAGGCGCGGCACCGAGAATCCGGGCTCGATGGAGTGCTCGTACGAGCCGTACCCGTAGAGGTGCACCGGTCGCGGTGTCGAGCCGGGCTCGCCGAACGAGCGCTTCCACACGAGCGACACGGGCACTCGCGTGCCGTCGTCGGCGGGTGCCCAGACGCGGGCCTGCCCGTAGTCGGCGGGGTCGAAGCCGCCGAGGACAGGCTGTCGCTTGCGCAGGAGCAGCTCGCCGGTCGCGATGACGTAGTCGTACACGGTGCCGGGGGTCACGAACGAGCCGTAGCCCAGGCGCAGGACGGGCGGTGCCCACTCGGGGTTGCCGCCGGTCCCGACGCTGTAGAGAGGCTCATCGAACGCGATCTCGTCGACCGCTCCGTCGGCGTACGAGAGCAGGCCGAGGCGGGCGAGACCGTCGCGCCGGTAGGCGACGACACCCCAGTCGCGGAAGGTGTCGACACCGAGCAGGCGCTGGCCCACGCGATGCGGGATCACGACCTCGCGCGGTCCCTCGGGATCGGATGCCGAGACCCGGACCAGCTCGAAATCGAGAGCTCCGTCGTTGTGGAGGATGTACAGCACGTCTTCGCCGTCGACGACCGCGTGGTCGACCGAGTACTCGACGCCCTCGCGCCGCGGCCAGACGACGCGGGCTTCGCCGCGCAGGTCGTCAGCATCGATCAGGCGATCCTCCGAGGTGATCGACGATCCGACGCCGATGACGAGATACCGGTCGCTGCGCGTGAAGTCGGCGCCGACCCAGTACCGCTCGTCGGGTTCGTGGAACAGCTGCACGTCGGCATCCACCGCCGTGCCGATCTCGTGCAGCCAGACGGTGTCGGGACGCCACGCGTCGTCGACGGTGGTGTAGACGATGAAGCGTCCATCGGGGGAGAACGTCGCCCCCGAGAACGTGCCGGGGATCTCGTCGGGGAGCGTCTCGCCCGTGATCAGGTCGCGCACACGCACGGTGTACCGTTCGTCGCCGGCGACGTCGATGCCGTAGAGCATGCGCGTGCCGTCGTTCGAGATCTCGAAGCTGCCGAGCGAGAAGAAGTCGGTGCCCTCGGCCTCGACGTTGCCGTCGAAGAGGACCTGCTCGCCGGCGACGGGTTCGTCGGGCGAGAGCTGCGGCGGGGTCCAGTCGTCGGGCGCGGTCAGGGGAGCGCGGCACTGGATGCCGTACTGGGCACCGGCCACCGTGCGTCCGTAGTACCACCAGTCGCCGCGACGAACGGGGACGGACAGGTCGGTCTCGAGCGTGCGTCCCTTGATCTCGCCGAAGATCTCGTCGCGGAGGGATGCCAGGTGCGCGGTGCGCGCGTCGGTGTAGGCGTTCTCGGCCTCGAGGTGCGCCACGACCTCGGCGTCGTCCTTCGCGCGCAGCCATTCGTAGGGATCGTCGAACGTGTCACCATGGTGCGAGCGGGGGACGGGACGACGGGCGGCGACGGGCGGAACGGACGAAACGTCGATATCGGTCACCCCTTTACGGTAGTCGGCCGCACCGACACTCCGCCTGGGCGTTCCCCAGCCGGGAAGAACCTGCGGATGCCGCGGCCTCGGGCCGCCCGGTTTGACCGTCGTGGTCGCCGGTGACATGATTTCCACGCGACCTCGGTGAACGGGTGTCGAACTCCAGGTGAACTCTTCGTTCGTCGCGCCGATCCCGTCGGCATCCCTTCTTCCTCCTCACGGAAAGCGAACGGTGGAGAGCGCAGCCCTCGTCATCGTGCTGGTCATCGGCCTGGCACTGTTCTTCGATTTCACCAACGGATTCCACGACACCGCGAACGCGATGGCCACGCCCATCGCCACCGGTGCGCTGAAACCGAAGGTCGCCGTCCTCCTCGCGGCCTGTCTGAACCTGGTCGGCGCTTTCCTGTCGACCGAGGTGGCGAAGACCATCTCGGGAGGCATGATCCGCGAGGATCAGCTCTCGCCCGAGATCTTCCCGCCGATCATCTTCGCGGGCCTGATCGGCGCGATCACCTGGAACATGCTGACGTGGCTGCTGGGGCTTCCCTCCAGCTCCTCGCACGCGCTGTTCGGCGGTCTCATCGGCGCGACCCTCGTGGGCGTCGGCGTCTCGGCCATCGACACGGGCGTCGTGCTCAGCAAGGTCATCCTCCCCGCCCTCATCGCGCCGCTCACGGCCGGCATCATCGCGTTCACGGTCACCAAGATCGCGTACGGCGTCACCCGCCGGTACGACACGAAGGCCGACGGCCGCGACGGCTTCCGCTGGGGGCAGATCTTCACCTCGTCGCTCGTGGCGCTGGCGCACGGCACCAACGACGCGCAGAAGACGATGGGCGTCATCACCCTCGCCCTCATCACGGTCGGGTGGCAGTCGGCATCCGATCCGGATCCGCACATCTGGGTCGTGTTCGCGTGCGCCATCACGATCGCCCTCGGCACCTACATGGGCGGTTGGCGCATCATCCGCACCCTCGGCAAGGGGCTCACCGACGTCAAGCCGGCCCAGGGCTTCTCGGCCGAGACGTCGACGGCGGCGACCATCCTGGCATCCAGCGCCCTCGGCTTCGCCCTCTCGACCACGCAGGTCGCGTCCGGCTCGGTCATCGGCTCCGGCCTCGGGCGCCGCGGATCGACGGTGCGCTGGAACACCGTCGGCCGCATCATGATCGGCTGGGTCCTGACGCTCCCCGCCGCGGGTGCGGTGGGCGCCGCGGCCGCGCTCATCGTGGTGTGGCTGGGCGGCTGGGGTGTCGCGGTCGACGCGGTGATCGCCGTCGCGATCATCCTCGGCCTCTTCCTCCGCTCGCGCCGCGACTCGGTCACCTCGGCCAACGCGATGAGCGAGGTCGCCGACTCGGGAGCCGCCGTCAAGGTGCCGCGCAAGCCCGGCCCGACGCGTCGCCAACGCCGTCTCGAGCGCTCCGGGAAGGACGACGCGTGACCATCGACTGGGAAGCCTTCCTCCACGTCTTCGTCGCCGCCATCATCGGCGCCTCGATCGTGGTGACCTTCTACGCCCTCGGGCTGCGCCTGCTCGTGCGCGGCGGGCGCCCGCCCCTGGTCGCGCCGGTCGAGTTCACGGATGCCATCACCGTGCTCACCGACAAGCAGCGGCGCCGCGCCGAGAAGGCGGCGGCCAAGGCGGCGGCGCGCAATCCGCTTAGCGACGGGCAGAAGCGCATTGCTCTCGTCGGTGCGTACCTGTGTTTCGGGGTGTGCGCCGCGGCCGTCCTCGGCGCCCTGCTGCTGATCCTCTTCAACCACTGACGGTGCGCTCGCGGATCGCGTGTCGGAGGCCTCTTCTAGGCTGAGCCCATGGCATCCGTGCAGTTCGGTCAGCACGCGCCCGCGCGGCGTGTGATCCTCCACCTCAGCGACACCCATCTGCTGGGCGGCGATCGCCTGCTCGGCGAGCGGTACGACACCGCCGCGAACCTGCGCCGGACCCTGGATGCCGCCGAGGCCACCGGCGTCCGTCCCGACGCCGTCGTGTTCACGGGTGATCTCGCCGACCTCGGCGAGCCGGAGGCGTACCGGGCGCTGCGCGCGGCGGTCGAGCCGTGGGCCGAGCGCCTCGGAGCGCCGGTCGTCTGGGTCGCGGGAAACCACGATGAACGCCCCGCGCTGCGCGCCGGTCTCCTCGACGGAGAGCCGTCGCTCGAGCCCGTGACCGGCGTGTGGGACCTCGACGGACTCCGTATCATCGCGCTGGACTCGACCGTGCCGGGCTGGCACCACGGCGACCTCGACGCCGAGCAGCTGGAGTGGTTGCGCGGCGAACTCGCGACCCCCGCACCCCTCGGCACGATCCTCGCCCTGCACCACCCGCCGCTCCCGACGCACATCCCCTTCTTCGACATCCTGGAGCTCCGCGACCAACCCCGACTCGCGGCGGCGATCGCGGGCAGCGACGTCCGTACGATCCTCGCCGGGCACCTGCACTACTCGACGTCGGGAACGTTCGCGGGCGTGCCCGTGAGTGTCGCGGCCGCGTCCTGCTACACGATGGATCTCGCCCGCCCGGCCGACGAGGTCAACGGCATGGATGCCGGCCAGTCCTTCCACCTCGTGCACGTCTGGGACGACACGATCACCCACGCCGTCGTCCCGGTGGTCGACGCCGACACCTCGGGCTACTTCACGCCCGCGTGGGTCGAGGAGATGGCTGCCCTCACCCCCGAGGGGCGGCTCGAGGCCTTCTCGCGCAAGCGCTGAGGGCGGTGCCGGTCACGGTTCCGCGCCGTGCCGGCCGCCACACCGCCGCCGCGCCCGCCGATGCCGAGCGCCGCGCCCGGCCGCCGCTGCCCACCGAGCCGACCGCTTCGCCCGCCATGTCCGAGCGCAGCGCCCGCAACCGACACCGCGGACGGTCCGAGGATGCCGACAGGCCGTCGCGTCCAGGGGTGCTCGTGATTCCGGTGGTTAGGCTCGTGGCATCCCCTTTCACGTGACCCCACAAGGACGACACATGACTCTGGACGCAAAGACGCGTACCCGCACCGAGACCGACTCCCTGGGAACGCTCGAGATCCCCCTCGACGCGTATTGGGGCATCCACACCGCCCGCGCGCTGGAGAACTTCCCGATCGCCAAGCGGCCGATCTCGGTGTACCCCGACCTGGTCCGCGCCCTCGCCATGGTCAAGCAGGCCTCGGCCCGCGCCAACCGCGAGATCGGCGTGCTCGACCCGGCGAAGGCCGACCTCATCGACCGCGCCGCACAGCGAGTGATCGACGGCGAGTTCCACGACGAGTTCGCGGTGGGCGTCATCCAGGGCGGCGCCGGCACCTCGACCAATATGAACGCGAACGAGGTCATCACCAACATCGCGCTCGAGATGGCGGGGCGCGAGAAGGGCGATTACGCGTTCCTCTCGCCGATCGACGACACCAACCGCAGTCAGTCGACGAACGACGTTTACCCGACCGCGATCAAGATCGGGCTCGCCCTCACGCTGAAGAGCCTTCTCGAAGAGCTGGCGCTGCTGCGTCAGTCGTTCCTCACCAAGGCCGACGAGTTCCACGACGTCCTCAAGGTCGGCCGCACGCAGCTGCAGGATGCCGTGCCCATGACGCTGGGGCAGGAGTTCCACGGCTTCGCCACGACGCTCGGCGAGGACTACAGCCGCCTGACCGAGAACGCCTACCTGCTCTACGAGATCAACATGGGGGCCACAGCCATCGGCACGGGCATCACCGCCCACGCCGGCTACGGCAAGGCCGTTCTCCGGCACCTGCGCGAGATCACGGGCCTCGATCTCGAGACCGCGACCGACCTCGTCGAGTCGACGAGCGACACGGGCGCTTTCATGTCGTTCTCGTCGTCGCTGAAGCGCAACGCGATCAAGCTCTCGAAGATCTGCAACGACCTGCGCCTGCTCTCGAGCGGTCCGCAGGCGGGCCTGGGCGAGATCAACCTCCCGCCGCGCCAGGCGGGTTCGAGCATCATGCCCGGCAAGGTGAACCCCGTCATCCCCGAGGTCGTCAATCAGGTCGCGTTCTCTGTGGTCGGCGCCGACATGACCGTGACGATGGCGGTCGAGGGTGGCCAGCTGCAGCTCAACGCCTTCGAGCCGGTCATCGCGCACTCGATCTACCAGTCGATCACGTGGATGCGCCAGGCGATGTGGACGCTCCGCGTCAACTGCGTCGACGGAATCACGGCGAACCGCGAGCGCTTGGGTGCGATGGTCGGTTCCTCGGTCGGCGTCGTCACCGCCCTCACGCCGTTCATCGGCTACGCGGCGGCTGCGGCGCTCGCGAAGACGGCCCTGCTCACGCACCGCAACGTCGCCGACCTCGTCGTCGAGGCGGGGCTCATGTCTCGCGAAGAGGTCACCAAGCAGTTGTCGCCCGCGCGGCTGTCGGGCCTTCA